>CALMPK010000301.1 GCA_937873575.1 uncultured Hyphomicrobiaceae bacterium | reverse complement strand
CGCCGTCTACTCCAGAGCCGTGGCGAGCCGCTCGATCACGCCGCTCAGATCCTGGCCCTCGGCGCGGGCGGCGAACGACAGCGCCATGCGGTGCTTGAGTACCGGATCGGCCATAGCGACGACGTCGTCGATGGAGGGAGCGAGCCGCCCTTCGAGCAGCGCGCGGGCGCGCACGGCGAGCATCAGCGCTTGGCTGGCGCGCGGTCCCGGGCCCCAGGCGACATAGCGATCGGTTTCGGCGTTGGCGTCGGTTCCGGGGCGTGCCGAGCGCACCAGACGCAGGATCGCCTCCACGACTTTGTCCGGCACCGGGATGTGGCGGACGACGCGCTGGATGGCGATCAGCTCGTTGACCGAAAGCACCGTCTCAACGTTGCGCGCGGCCGTGCCCGTCGTTGCGTAGAGCATCCGCCGCTCGGCGTTGATGTCGGGGTAGGTCACGTCGATCTGCAGCAGGAAGCGGTCGAGCTGGGCTTCGGGCAGCGGGTAGGTGCCCTCCTGCTCGAGCGGATTCTGCGTCGCGAGAACGTGGAAGGGGTGGGGCACGTCGTGGCGATGGCCGGCGACGGTGACGTGGTGCTCCTGCATGGCCTGGAGCAGCGCGGACTGTGTCTTCGGGCTGGCGCGGTTGATTTCGTCCGCCATCAGAAGCTGGGTGAAGATCGGGCCCTTGATGAAGCGGAAGGTCCGGCGCTGGCCGGGGTTGTCCTCGAGCACCTCGGCGCCGATGATGTCGGAGGGCATCAGGTCCGGGGTGAACTGAATGCGCTTGGCATCGAGCCCGAGCACGGTGCCGAGGGTCTCGACGAGCAGCGTCTTGGCGAGGCCCGGCACGCCGATCAAAAGCGCGTGACCGCCCGAAAGAATGGTGATCAGAGCGCGGGCGATGACTTCGTCCTGACCGAAGATCACCGATGCGGCGGCCTTGTGGGCCTTCTGCATGCGGTCGGCGGCGGCCTCGATACGCGCGACGATGTTCTCGTCGGTCTCTGTCAATGTTGTCATTCGAGGACTATAGCCCAGTTTGAGGTTCGACAAAGGCGCCAGGCCGGCGCGTCGCTGCGCAGCGGCCGGGGTGGCTCGAAACTAATCGATCCGACGCGGGGCGGTCGGGTCAAGTGAAGGATACGTAACCAACAGATGAGCAGACCGGTGAACAGCACCCTGCCTGGGGAGGAGCCGCGCGGACATCTCGGCGACAGCAGCGGAACGGGGCGCCTTGCCAACGCCGCTGCCGCGCCCGGCGCGCCATTGGCCGCCATCGAGCAGGAGGTGGCGATTGTGGCTGGGGCGGGGCCGGGCGCCGCCGAGGGTGCCCCCGTACCGCCGCTCGGCCGTTTGGAACTGGCCCTGCGCGAAGGCTCGCGCCGTGGCCCGGCGCCCGTCGACCGTTGGCAGCCGCCTTATTGCGGCGACGTCGGCCTCGCCATCGCCGGGGACGGCACCTGGACCTATCGGGGCAGTCCGATCCGACGCCAGCCGCTGGTCAAGCTCTTCGCCTCCGTGCTCCGCCGTGACGCGGATGGCCGCCATTACCTCGTCACCCCTGTGGAGAAGGTCGACGTCGCGGTCGAGGACGCGCCGTTCCTCGCGGTCGAGATGGAGGTCCTCGGCGAGGGACCAGACCGGGTGATCGTGCTCAGGACGAACGTGGATGACGTGGTGCGGGTCGGACCTGAAAACCCGCTGCGGTTCGCCGTCGAGGCCGGAACGGGCGGTGTCAAACCGTACGTGCTGGTGCGCGGCCGTCTCGAGGCGCTGGCCACGCGGCCGGTGACCTACGAGTTGCTGGCCCTGGTCGAAGAGGCGCGGCGCGGGGATGCGGTCGATCTCGCGATCCGCAGCGGCGGATGCGACTTTCCGCTCCCCGCGTAAGTCAGCTCGAAATGCGCGACGCGCGGCTGCTTCTCACTGGAGCCATTTGGTGTGGGCGGACGGGTTGACCGCGCTCTTACCGGAGCGGCCATCGATACTGAACCCGGCAATAGCCTGCACCCGCGGCGCCGCGACCCCGGTCTGCCACTGCACGGTCACCTGGACGAGTGGCCCCTCGAGGTTGCGGGTCCAGAAATCGAGAAACCCCTTGAGCAGCGGGAAGCGGGGGTGCAGGTCGTAGTCCTGCCAGACATAAGTCTGAATGAGCGAAAGGTGATCGGGCATCCGGTACAGTATCTCGGCGGTGGTGAGACTGTATCCGGCAAGTTGGGCGGCGAAGTCGTCTCGTGCCATGTCCACTCCTTTCGCTGTTGCGCACGGGATTTCGTTGAACCGTCTCCTTGAGGCTTTTCGTTACGTCGATTTAGCCACGACTCGCCGGGGCATTCCATAAAATTGATGTAACTCAAGTTGTTAGCAGCATGCTCTGGAGGTTGCTGCCAGCCCTTGGTTGCGCGGTCGCTGGCCTCGTTCGCCGGCGCGGCTTACCGGCGGAGATCTGGGTGCAGACCTGGGCGCAGACACGGGCAGACACGGGCAGACACGGGCGAGGCCCTGGAAATTCGGGCCGGGGCGATGCCCGGCGTTCCGAAGTCGGGCGCGGCTTAGCGGGCCGTTAACCATACCCGTGCTTCAACGGATGCATGTTCGCGTTTGTTGAAAAGGCGTATCCATGTCTCTGTTGCGTAACAGCGTTACTCGCCACGCGCTTGCCGTGTGGTCGAAGCCCTCGCTCGCCCTCCTGCTCGTCGCCTTTGCTGGCGGCTGCGGAGCGCGCTCCGAGTATCCTGCCGCCGCCGTTGGCGCACCCTATCCTCAGGAGGTCGCGGTAGCATCCGCGCCGCGCGAGGAGATGGAGGATGACGGCCTGCCCGTGCAGCGCCCGCCTCTCGCCCGTTCCGTTCGCCAGCCCGACGACCCGAGCGAGCCCTTCAGCCGCAACTACGGCGGCCCCGCTCCGGCTGCTCCTAGGAGGGCGGCTGCAATTCCCGATGACCTGCCCCCCGCTTTCCGCAAGAAGCTCATCGTAGCGACTGGCGCGGAGTGATGCATCCTATTGAAATCCCGCGCGTTGTGCACATATAGAGGGCGCAGGCCGGGCGCGGTCGCATGGGGGCCGCAATCCGGTTGCGCTATGCAAGCGCGAAGGAGGCGCTGAGCATGGCTGGCTCTCCCGGTAGGCAGTGCTGCCGCCGATAGCGGCCGATGCCACGAGGCCCGGGCCAATGCCCTATGCCAGAAGGGCCATGCCAGAAAGCCCATGCCAGAAAGGACGTGCACCATGCTGAGGACGACACTTGGAGCTTTGGCGTTTGCAGCCGCGACGCTCGCGTTTGTCCCGGGGGCAGGCGCCGTCCCGGTTGGAACGGGCGATATGCCGGCCACGGGTAAGAGCATCGTCATCGACGTCCGCCAGGGTGGCGGCGGTGGGTTTGGAGGCGGTGGCAAGGGATTCGGTGGCGGCCGCGGCGGCTTCTCCGGCAAGTCGTTCGGCGGCGGTATCCGCAGCGGCCCCCGTTTTGGCGGCGGTTTCTCTGGTCCGCGCTTCCATGGTGGCAAAGGCGGACATCATCGGCATGTTCGCCGCCGCGGCGGCGGCATCTATTACTCGGTTCCGTCGTACTATTACTATAGCTCCCCGGGCTACTACTACGGCGGCGAGTGCGGCTGGCTGCTGAGGAAGGCGCGCCGCACGGGCAGCAGCTATTGGTGGAACCGCTATTACGATTGCGTCGAATAACCTTTGGCGCGAGGGGGAGGGCACTTGGCCCTCCCCCTTTTTCGTGCGTATCTTCCCCATCGGCGCTATCGCTCTCGGAACCGCAGCGGGCCCCGTGCTGAAATGCAGTGCCCAAACGCCATCGTCTTCCAACGTGCGAGCGAGATCGCCAACCTTGAGGCGATCGGGGCCGATCTCGATGCGATCTTCTACGAGTCGAGCCTCACGAAGACATTCCCCAACGATGCGGTCCGCGCCGCCTTTCGCGAGCGGTGGCTCGGGCGCTATCTCGATGCGGCTCCGAGGCTATTCCACCTGGCCCTTGCTTCCGACGCAGACGGCGCGGAGCGCGTCCTCGGGTATCTGGCCGGGGCGCTCGACGACCCGGCTCGATCCGAGCGCTACCGCGATATCGGTTATTTTCCGCGATTGTCCGATTGGACCGCCAGATTCCCCGCGCACCTGCACATCAACGTGGCGAGTGATGCTCGCTCGCTCGGTATCGGCGGGGGGGCGGTTGGGGGGGTTCGCCGGGGGGTTGGTATCGGCGGGGCGCTGATCGAGCGCTTCGTCGGTGATGTCGTTACGGCCGGGCTACCGGGCGTCCACGTCGTAACCGGTGCGGCGTCCCGAAATGTCGGCTTCTACCGGCGCAACAGGTTCACCACCACTCACGAGTTCGATTGGCAGGGCGTCCCGCTCGTGTTCCTCGGCCGTTTGACCTGACGTGGGGAATGTATTTCGCTGGTGGCCGGATATGGGTTACAGCCACGCTCTAGCCGCGATCGGTCGCGAGGGACGCACGCGAGTGTCCATCGATGCCGCTTGCAATCTGGGCGAAGCGTGGCGCGATCGGAACACGTCGATGACAGGCAGCTTACATGTCGTGATGCACGTCCCGAAGTGCGCGGGAACGACGCTCGAGCAGCATTTCAAGCGTCATCTCGGGCCAGCCGGTTTCTGGAGTCCGGCCAAGAGGACGCGGAAAATTCCGCTCGAGGTGCTCGGCCGCAAGTACGACGCGCGTCCGCCGGCTAGAACGGACGAGATCTCGGTCGTCTCGGGGCACTTCCTCGGCAAGTCCATCGAGCGGCTGTTTCCGGGCCGCCACGTGATCCGTAGCGTCGTGCTGCGCGATCCGGTTCAGCTCATGATCTCCTATTACAATTACCGCATGATGCGGTACGTGAGCCAAGGTTTGCGGCCCTACCCCTTCGAGCTTCATTTGCGCTCGATGTCGGTCGATCCTGTCGCGCACTTCTTTCTCGAGCGATGGCACGAGATGCCCTGGCAGCAGATCGCCCGCCTTTCGGTTCGAACGAAGGTGGCGATGCTCGACGAGACGCTTGGATCGCTCGATCGCGTGGTCGATATCTCGCAAACCGACGAGCTTGCCGCTTGGCATTCCCGTGAGCTCGGCATCCCCGAGGCGGCGGCGCGGGCCAACACCGGCGAGCAGTGGAGCAAGGATACCGGCTGGCAGCCGGTGAAGCTCAAAGACCTGACGACGAGTGTGAGGGACGCGCTCGACGCGCGTCTGGCGCTCGACAGGTACCTGTGGCGCCGCTGGGCGATGGGCGAGAAGATTTCGTTCGATAGCGCCACCGCGGCGCCGTTCCTCTCGAGCGAGGCAGTGCGTCCCGCCTATGAGATTCGCCGGCGGCTGATGCGGGATTATGGCGTTCTGGGTGGTCGCTAGCCTGCGATAGATCCAAGCGAAACCGCCACGCATCCATCACAGCAGATGGCTCCCGCGCCGGTGGCGGTGTGAGCGCGTCGAGCCCCGCAATAACCAGGACGCGACGACTGTCCGCTGCGTGCCTGCGGTGTTATTCTCAAGTTCGTCCAACGCGAGACTCTCGGAGCCGGCATGGAGCTTGTGTCATTGGCGCGCAATCCGGTGCCGAGCGGTGCCGTCGTCGGCACGTTCGCCGGCTACGACGGGGCTGCGCTGCGCTATGCCCGATGGGATGCGACTCGCAGTCCGCGCCGCGGCACCGTTTGCCTTTTCCAGGGGCGTGCCGAGTTCATCGAGAAATATTGCGAGACCATCGCCGATCTGCGACGCCGCGGCTTCGCCGTCGCGACACTCGACTGGCGCGGGCAAGGCCGCTCGGCGCGCCTTCTGGCCGACCCCTACAAGTCGCACGTGGACGACTTCGCCGAGTACGACAAGGACCTTATCCGCTTCATGAAGGATATCGTCCTGCCGGATTGCCCGCCACCATACGTCGGGCTCGCTCACTCCATGGGCGGAAACATTCTGCTGCGCGCCGCGACGCAGCGCGGATCGTGGTTCTCGCACATCGTGCTGACGGCGCCCATGATCGCCTTCGCCGACGAGAAGGTCGGTTTTCCGCAGCCGCTCGCCTACGCTTATGCGGAAGTGTTCGCGCGGGTCGGCCTCTCCTCGGCCTACGTGCTCGGCGGCAACGGCGTTCCGGCCGAGCAGGGCAGCTTCGAAGGTAACGGTCTCACCAGCGATTTCGAGCGCTGGTCGCGCACGCGCGCCGTGCTCGAGGCCGCGCCCGATCTCGGCCTCGGCTCTCCGACCATCGGCTGGCTCAGGGCCGCTTATCGCGTCTGCCACATGATCGCGGAGCCCGATTTCGCGGCGAGCGTGCACGTGCCGGTGCTGATGCTGGCGGCGGGCCAGGACAAGATCGTCTCGACGCGCGCCATCGAGGAGCTCGGCGTGCGCCTTAAAGTCGGCAGCCATCTGCTGTTGCCCGGCGCCCTGCACGAGATCCTTCAGGAAGCGGACCCGATACGGCAGCGCTTTTGGGCGGCCTTCGACGCCTACCTCGGCGTATCGACGCCGGCAGCGGCCTGAGCCGGACCGTCCATGGCGCGGTCCAGCCGCGGCCCGCGCGTTAGCATTCAGCGGTTGATGGTTTCGAGAACGGCGTCGTGCAGCGCGGGGTCTCCGGATGCGACCACGTTGCCGCCCTCGGTCGCGGGGCGGCCGTCCCAGGTGGTGACGCGGCCGCCCGCCCGCTCGATGATCGGGATGAGGGCGACGACGTCGAAGCTCTTCAGACCCGCTTCGATGATGACGTCGATGAGACCGGCGGCCACCATGCCGTAGGAATAGCAGTCGCCACCGAAACGGGTCATGCGGCTCTGTCGCTTCACGCGCTCGAAGCTCTGCGCCTCGCGGCCTTTTGCGAACAGGTCCGGGTGGGTGGTGGCAACGATGGCATCCTCGATGCGCGGGCACGGCCGCGTCTTGAGACGGCTCGTCTTGCCGCCGATGCTGCGCATGTAGGAGGCGCGCTCGGCCGACCAGAAACGCTCGCCCGTATAGGGCTGATCGAGCATGCCGAGCACGGGCGTGGCGCCGTCGACGAGGCCGATCAGCGTGCCCCACATGGGTGTGCCGATGATGAAGGAGCGGGTGCCGTCGATCGGGTCGATGATCCAGCGGTAGCGCGCGTCGGGCTGTCTGATGCCGTATTCCTCGCCGACGACCCCGTGGTCGGGGAAGCGGGCGGCGAGGGCGTCCGCGATGACGCGCTCGGCGCCGCGGTCGGCGGCCGTGACGGGATCGAAGCCGCCGTCCTGCTTGTTATCGACTTTGATCCGCTTGCGGAAATGGCGCAGGATCACCGGTCCGGAGAGATCGGCGAGCTGGTGAGCGGTATCGAGAAGCGATTTGAACGAGGGAGGGCGGTCCTTGGCCACGTGTGAGCACCTGCGATTAAAAATCGTCGTACGCGAGCGTTGAGACGCTAAACCGCGACCACCGGGGAGGGAAGCACGAGACTCCGCGCGCGAACGCAAAACCGGCGCCGATGGGCGCGGCGGATTGACCGCTGGGGCCGCGGCCCGGTGAGTTGGCCGGCTTCTACCGGCCGTGGCGCATCCCTCCGCCAACAACCTGAGTGTGTCAATGTTGCATCGCAGCGTTACGTTACGGTGAGATTGGCACTTTGTCCGATTGCGAAGGCGGGCGAACAAGCACAGCATGTCTGATGTGAGGCCGCTTCACCGGCCGCCTCATAGCCCACTTTGGGCGTTTCCTCCCTAGACTTGGGCCGTTCGCATGACGAGCGGCCATTTTTTTTGACCGCCTCGGGTGCGGTGCAGCAATCCCCTTCCACAGATCGACATGGCCGAAGCAGGTGCCACACGTGGCGCGATGGCCCGCCGATGCGTCCGAACCGCATGGGCCTGACGGCAGGCTGAACCCACACTTTTGATAAGGGATTAAGTGTTTCAGGTGCTTGCGCGCCTGCAGCGCACACGGATCATGAGCTAGCCGCTGGTGGAGATTCAGCCATGCAAGAATTGCATTTGCAGTTTGTGCGTCGCACCCTTAATTATTGCATTGCGACATCGGCGAGCCTCGCTTGCCTGTCGTAGCCCTCCTTGGGCGTTTCCTCCCTAGACTTGGGCCGTTCGATTTTCGAACGGCCCCTTTTCTTTTCTGGGCCCCGTTTGGGAGGTGGCTGGCCGCAGCGCCGCCGGGATGCCCCGCCACACGGCACTTATCCACACATCGAGCTGCCAAGCGGTCGCGCTGAGATAGCGCCGCGCCGCCATCGTTGCTCGTCGTCTCGCTGAGATGTCGTGCGTCTCCGCGCGCGCCTACTCGGCGGCGGCGCATCTCCCGAACCGCGAGGGGAGTGCCGCGAACATGGCGTCTGCCAGCACGGTCAGGTCATTGGCGAGGCGGTCGAAGCCCGCCGCCTTCTCGAGCGTCAGCTCATTCAGGTAGAGCCCGCGGTTCATCTCGATCTGCAGCGCATGCCAGCCGCGGCTTGGCCGGCCGTAATGCTCGGTGATGTAGCCGCCGGCATAGGGGCGGTTCATATGCACGTCGTAGCCGGCTGCCGCCACATGATCGCGGACAAAGAGCGAGAGCTGCGTGTCGCAGGACGCGCCGAAGCGGTCACCGAGCACGAAATCCGGTCGAGTCAGCACACCGCGCGACATCGGCGCGGAGGGCATCGAATGGCAGTCGATCAGGATGGCGTAGCCGAACTGCTCCTGCGTTCGTTGCAGAAGGCGCGTGAGCTCGGCGTGGAACGGCATGTAGAGCGCCTCGATGCGGGCGAGCGCCGCTTCGAGCGGCAGGGGCGCGCGATAGATGCTCTCGCCGTCGGCGACGATGCGGGCGATGGTGCCGAGGCCGCCGACGACGCGGGCGGAGTGCGCGTTGGCGAACTGCGGCAGCTTTTCGCGAATGAGCTGGGGGTCGAGCTCGTAGGGCTCGCGGTTCACGTCGAGATAGGCGCGCGGGAAGCGGGCGGCGATGAGCGGCGCGCCGAGGCCGACGACGGCCGCGAACAGTTCGTCGACGTAGCAATCCTCCGAGCGCCGCAGGGCCACCGGATCGAGCCTGGACTGGGCGAGAAAATGGCTCGGATAGACGCGGCCGGAGTGCGGTGAGCAGAACACGAACGGCACGCGCTGCTGCAGCGGCTGTGAGACCACGAACGGCGGATCGAGCTCGGCGGCAATTGCAGAAAGCTCAAGGGCAGGCATCAGTCTCGCCGTCGGAAGGGAAGGGCTTCGGCGCGCAATCGCGCGAACTCTCACTCTGCCAGTTGTCGCCCGCGCTGTCGATGCGGCGAGGGAGAGTTCTGAGGACGGCGTGCGTCAAAACACACCGCGCCGTGGATAGGCAAAAAAGCAGCCGTGTTTCACCCTCCATTTACCATCCTCGCGCCAGATTCAGATGGCACCTCGTCAAGAGCTGAACTTGCGTCCAAAAAGAGATAGTCTCGACGTTATGACCGTACAGCCCTCGCAACTCCCCATGCGCCGTATCCTGCTCGCCGAGGATGACGATTCCATGCGCGGCTTTCTCGAGCGCGCGCTGGTTCGTGCCGGCTTCGACGTTGCGAGCTTCGCCAACGGCCTCGAAGCCTACGAGCTGTTGAAGCAGGAGCCGTTCACTCTGCTGCTGACGGATATCGTCATGCCGCACATGGATGGCATCGAGCTGGCGCGCAAGGCGAGCGAGCTCGACCCGGAGCTGAAGATCATGTTCATCACCGGTTTTGCCGCCGTCGTGCTGAACAGCGAGCTCGCCTCCAAGCGCGATACGCGGGTCCTCTCCAAGCCCTTCCACCTCAAGGATCTGGTCCGCGAAGTCGAGCGCGTTCTCGCCGCCTGAACGCGCCGCGAGGCGATCGAAAAACATCGCTCGATGCGTCTTGCTCTTCGTCGGCAATGCCGATATAGGGATCGCCTCCGGCCGATGGCGCGGAAGACCGGGCACTTAGCTCAGCGGTAGAGCACTACCTTGACATGGTAGGGGTCAGAGGTTCGATCCCTCTAGTGCCCACCATCCCTTTCGAGGGATGCCCCCGGTTCCGCGGCCTCTTCTCTCCTCAGTTTCTGAAGAACCCCAGGGGCAAGCGCGCCGCATCCGACGGTCGTTGCTGGGCGGCCAAATCCGGGGGCACGGCAACGCTGAACCGGCAAGTTGACATGCGCCGCCCTTGCGACTAGTTTCGCGCAACTTTTTCCCTATGCCGTCAGGCGCCGCCTCGCCCTCTGGAAACGTCCAGGGGAGCTGGAGCGGCTTTTCCCGGTGGCTACAACTCGATCGGTGACGGATATGAAGGTCAGGAACTCGCTCAAGTCGCTGCGCAGCCGCCATCGCGACAACCGCTTGGTGCGCCGCAAGGGCCGCGTCTACATCATCAACAAGACGCAGCGTAAGTTCAAAGCCCGCCAGGGCTGAGTCCCGGGCGCCCGTCTTTCGGTTGTGCGCCCGTCTTTCGGTTGTGCACCAGGCCCGGGATACCGCCCAAAAGGTCCGTTTGGACCCTAACCGGTCGGTTCGCTGCGGTGATTTCTCAGAGAGGGCGGCACAGCTTTGACGGCTGGGGCCGCCCGATCTATTCTCGGGCCCATGAGAAAACCTCACGGGTCTATCGAAAATTCCCCTCCAGGTTCCGCTGGGAGGCCGGCCTCCAAGGTCGCGACGCCCATTCCGGCCGCCTTGGCGCTGGTCGTCGGAACGCTCGGTGTTCTAGCCTTCGCCCCACCGCTCTCGGCCGATCCGCGCCAGCGCGAAGTGCCGCCTTGGGGGCGTGCGCCGAACCTGCAAAAGCCCGATGTGGCACGGCCTGATTTGGCCCGGCCCGATCTGGCCCGGCCCGATGAACACAGACCGAATGCGCCGCGGGCAGAGGGGCGCGGTCAGGCCGGTGCAGGGGCTGCCGAACCGGGTGCCCGGGAGCCCGGCCTTTCGGGTCCGGTAGCGGGCGAGGCCGACGCGGCCGACGGCAAGAAGCCGGCCTGGATGCAGACGGAGGCGCCGGACACTCCGGCTCAGCGCCGCCGAATGCTCGACGACCTCTATGCCCATCTCGCCGCAGTCAGCACGGCGGACGAGGCGGTTCCGCTGGTCGCGGCCATCGAGCGCCTCTGGCTCTACACCGGCAGCGATACCGTCGACGTGCTCATGGAGCGCGTTCTGAAGGCGGTGGCGGAGCAGAAGCTGGAACTCGCCGAGAAGCTGTCTGACACGATCATCGAGCTGGCCCCCGGCTACGCGGAGGGCTGGAACAGGCGCGCGCTCGTCGCTTATCTCCGCGACGACCCGGAAGGTGCGCTCGACGCCCTGCGCCACGCGCTGACCCTCGAGCCGAACCACTTCAAGGCACTGGACGGTGTGGCGCAGGTGATGCGCCAGAGCGGCGAGCGCAAGGCCGCCTTGCGGACTTACCAGAGGCTGATGGACGTCCATCCGTTCTGGGACGGCGGCACCGAGGCGCTCGAGACGCTGAAACGCGAGGTCGAAGGCCAGGGCATCTGACGCCGAACCGGATCGCCGCAATCGCCGCCGCAAAGTGGCTCAGCGCGGGCGCCTCCAGTCGTGTCAGCGATCCGCTCCACTTGCGCCCGTCACGCGCGCGACGCGGCTCGGCAGAGAAAGATCCGGCAGCGGCGAGATGGTGTGACGAACCTTGGTGGTGCGGCGACGGGCGTGGCGCAGCGCAAGGCTCGGCCGCTCGACGAACGTCCACGACAGAGCGGCAAGGGCGAGCGAGATCACCGCCGTCGCGACGATAAGCTGCGCGACGGGCAAGCCGGGCGCGAGGACCAGCAGCACCTGCCCCACCGGCACGCCATAGATGTAGACGCCGTAGGAATAGTCGTTGCGGTTGGTGAACGTGCGCAGCGCCCCCGTCGGCAGCGAGCCCACCCACAGCATGATGTAGCCGAGGCCGAGCGCCTGGCCGATTTCGGCCGCGCCGGTGCGGTTCGTCACGACGAGCACGGCGAAAGCGACCGCGACGCCGACCGCGTTCAGCGGCAAGTGCTGGCGCATAGCGTAGGCGAGGACACCCGCGCCGAAGAACAGCGCGAAGTACTGGATCTGGTCGAGGAGGCCGTTGCCATAGGCAAGCTCGGGCGGGTTCACGGCGGCCACCCACAGGAACGCGATGAGCGCGGCGATGCCGACCGGACGAGCCACGTTGAAGCGCAGGGCCGCGCCGCCGGCCGCGGCAAGCAGCACGTAGCAAACGACTTCGTACTTCAGCGTCCAGAGCGACGAGTTGACGACGCCGGCGGCGGGCAGATTTTCGAAGACGCCGGGCAGCGGCGCCATGCCCGTCTTGAGCAGCACCGTCTGGGCGATATAGCGGTAGAGGCCGGTGTCGGCGAAGTAAGCCGAGGGTGATAGGCTGGTGACGAGCGGGCCGACGAGCAGCGCCGTCGCGAGCACGCAGACGATGAGGCCCGGAAAGATGCGCAGGGCGCGTGCCTTGGCGTAGGCGACGACGCCGCCCCGCTCCAGGCTCTGCGTCACCAGGATGCCGCTCAGGAAGAAGAAGAGCTGCACGGCGGGCTGGCCGAGGGAGTAGCCGGTGATGGCGTGGATCGGCTCGGACGTCAGCGCGATGCCCGTCGCCAGATAGAAGCTGTGCGAGACGACCACCGCCAGCGCCAGGACCAGCCGGACCGTTCCGAAATTGTTGCGGGCGGGCTCGAGGATGTCGGCCAGAAGCAGATTGTCTCGCGATGGCATCCGGGCTGTCTCCGGTTCGATGGCTGTCCCCTTCTGGAGCGCTGCTCTCGCCGGCTCTCCGCTTTGACGGTGTCGCACGAGCGCCACCTACAAGTCGTGAAGAGCAATGGAAAACATCCCTTTAGGGTGCGATCGGCGCCGTGCGGCGGAGGCTTGGGTCTCCATCTCGGGCGTTCGCTGCCGAGTTTGATGCACGTCAGGTGCCAACTGCCGCATGAGGTCCAGCGCCTCCCCGCGGCCGGTCTTGTGCCACCCGATATTGAAACGGGGGCGGGGCCACGTCTGGCCCGCCCCCGTCGAACTTGCTTGCGGCTCGCCTCGAGAGATCAACCGCCGCCGACCGCGTCGCCGTTCTCGTCGACGTAGGCGATGCGGATCATGTTGGTGGTGCCCGGTGAGCCGAGCGGCACGCCGGCCGTGATGAGGATACCCTCGCCCGGGCGCACGAAGCCGTTCTCGAAGGCGAGGCGGCAGGCCTTGCGCACCATGTCCGAGAGCTTGTCGGGGTCGCTCGTCAGGATCGAGTGGATGCCCCAGACGAGGGCGAGGCGCTGGGCCGTCGCATGCACGGGCGTGAGGCCGATCACCGGCAGGCCCGGCCGCTCGCGCGCGACGCGCAGCGCCGTCGAGCCGGTCGCCGTGAAGCAGACGATGGCGGCGACCTTCACCGTGTCGGCGATGGCGTGGGCGGCCGCCGCGATGGCATCGTGCGATGTCGGCTGCGGCAGGATCGCGGTCGCATGCACCAGCGTCGCGTAGCTCGGGTCGTTCTCCACCTGGATGGCGATACGACCCATCATCTGGATCGCTTCGCCGGGTTTTTCCCCAACCGCCGATTCCGCTGACAGCATCACCGCGTCGGCACCGTCGAACACGGCAGTCGCGACGTCGGAAACCTCGGCGCGGGTCGGCACCGGGGCCGTGATCATGCTCTCGAGCATCTGCGTCGCGACGACCACCGGCTTGCCGGCGGCGCGGGCCGCCTGCGTGATGCGCTTCTGCAACCCGGGTACGCGCTCGACGGGGAGCTCGACGCCGAGATCGCCGCGCGCCACCATGAAGCCATCGGCCGCGGCGATGATCGCATCGAGGTCGTCGATCGCCGACGGCTTCTCGATCTTCACCATGATGGCGGCGCCGTTGGTGATGAGCTTGCGTGCTTCCTCGACGTCGTCACCCCGCTGCACGAAGCTCAATGCGATCCAGTCGGCGCCGAGCTCCAGCGCGCAGCCGAGATCGGCGTGGTCCTTCTCGGTGAGCGGAGAAATGCGCAGCAGCGTGTCGGGAAGGCTGATGCCCTTGCGGCTGGCGAGCTTGCCGCCGACCAGCACTTCGGCCGAGATGCGGTCGTCGCGCGCCTCGACCACACGCATGCGGATCTTGCCGTCGTCGAGCAGCAGCGCGTGGCCCGGTTCGACGCCGTCGAAGATCTGCGGGTGGGGAAGGAAGACGCGAGAGGAAGAGCCGGCGGCCTCGTTGCGGTCGAAGTGGAAGACGGACCCCTCCGGTACGTCGACGCGCTCTCCGGCGAACGCGCCGAGGCGGAACTTCGGTCCCTGCAGGTCGGCGAGCACGCCGATCGGACAGCCGTACTTCCTCGACACGGAGCGAACGTCGAACATGAGCTGGCGGGCCAGCTCGTGCGAGGAGTGGCTCATGTTGATGCGGAAGACGTCGACGCCGGCGAGGAACAGGCGCTCCATCATCTCGGGCGGCGATGAGGCCGGCCCCAGTGTCGCTATCAGTTTTACGCGCCTATTGCGTCGCATCCGCCTTGGTTCCCCCTGCGTCCGGATCCGTCAATCTGATCGTCCAGTCTTTGGCGTCTCCGGTGTCGACCTCGAAGAAGCCCGTGCGCTTATAGCCTCGATTGGGGCAGTCCTGCACGCCCCGGATCGCGAACGACTTGTCGCTGGTGCACATGAAGTTGCGGCCCACCCATTCGCCGCCGTGGTCGTAGTCGACGGCATGGACGTAGAGGAAGCGGCTCGGCACCGCGCCCTTGAGCAGCGACTCGCAGGTCTGCGAGGCAATGTTCCACCAGCCTTCGGTGACCCAGCCGTCCTTGTCCTGGTAGCCGATGGCGACGCCGATGCGGCTGTCGGTCGAGTTGCAGAGCTTGAGGTCCGCGAGGGCCGGCGCGGAGCCGGTGGCGAATAGCGCTACCGCGGCGGACGCAGCCCGCCAGCCAAAAAGGTGGAGCGCCACCCGCCGTCTTGCGTCGCGGTCGTTTCTCACGACGGGGCTCCGGTCCTCAAGCAATCCTCCGCGCGCTATTCGACGAGCACGACGCGGAAGTCGTTGACGTTGGTTTGTGTGGGTCCGCATTCGACGAGGTCCCCGAGGGAACGGAAGAACCCCGTGGAATCGTTGTTGGCCAGGAACTTGGCCGCATTGAGATCGAGCGCCGTGGCCCTGGCAAGGGTGTCGGGCAGAACCAGCGCGCCGGCCGGGTCGTCGGCATTGCCGCCGCCGCCGTCGATACCGTCCGTGTCACCGGCGAGACCAGCGATGCCGGGTGCCCCACCGAGCGCGATGGCGAGGCCGAGGGCGTATTCCTGGTTCGGACCACCGCTGCCGTTGCCGACCACCGTGACGGTCAATTCGCCGCCCGACATGATCGCGACGCGCTCGCCGCGCGACTTCGCGGCCAGAGCAAGCTTGCCCTGCTCCGCGCCGACGTCACGCGCTTCGCCCTCGAGGGAATCGCCGAGCTGGACGACATCGTAGCCGGCAGCGACCGCAACCTCGGCCGCCGCGGCGAGCGAAGCCTTCGGCGCCGCCACCATCACGTACGTTGCGTTGGCGAGCTTGGGGTCGCCGGGCTTCAGCGTTTCGTTGGCCGGGTTGGCGAGCGCGGCGGCGACGTTGTCGGGAATGGCAAGTTTGTAACGCTCGATCACCGCGCGCGCGTCGGCAAGGGTGGTCGGGTCGGCAACCGTCGGACCCGATCCGATCGCCTCGGGTAGGTCCCCCGGCTCGTCGGAGATGGCGAGCGTAATGAGCCGCGCCGGGTATGTCGCCGCCGCCAGCTTGCCACCCTTGATACCGGAGATGTGCTTGCGCACCGTATTGATCTCGGAAATGCGCGCGCCGCAGCGAAGCAACTGCTTCGTCAGCGCCTGCTTGTCGGCGAAGGTGATGCCGTTGGCGGGGGCCGACCAGAGCGCGGAGGCGCCGCCCGACATCAGCGCGAGCACGAGGTCGTTCGGGCCGGCGCTCGCTGCGAGCTCGATCGCCTGGCGCGCGCCGTCGATGCTCATCTGGTCGGGAACCGGGTGGCCCGCTTCCAGCACGCCGATGATCTCGGTCGGCAGCTTGAACCCGTGACGGGTGGTGACGAAACCGGTGATGCGATCGCCCTGACCCTTGGCGATGTAGTGGCGCTCGGTTGCCTGCGCCATCGCCGCGGCAGCCTTGCCTGCGCCGACGATGAGAATACGCCCGCCCTCAGGAACTTCGGGCAGATAGGGCGGCACCGCGCTCGCGGGGTGCGCGGCCTTCACCGCGGTCTCGTAAAGCTTCAGCAGGAACGCGCGCGTTTCGGCGGGAGTGGTAGGGGGCGGGCTCGCGGGCATGGCATTGTTTTCCTTGTCGTTGGCGAAGTACCTCATCCCGCCCGAGGCCGCCTCATGACGCGCGAACGCTCGCCAGCCCGGCCGCGAAACTCTTCCGGGGTTCGCGGCGGTCGTCAGCCGCGGTGGAAAGTCGTGCTCGTGTTTGCGAGATCGCCGCCCTGCCGTCAAGCGCCGCGCGGCATCTGAGGCCCGCGCGCATTGACTCGGCGCAATGCTGCTGCGGCGCGGGGGCAGTGGTCACCCGCCGCGGCCCACCCTATAGTCACCGGTCATGCACAAACATGTCATGCCGGGCGGCGCGCCGATGGTGGCGGCGGCCTTCACAGAGAGCCACAGGATCGTTCCGGGCCGCGCCGACGCGGGCCTGATCCTGCTTTGCGACCACGCCGAGAACCGGATGCCGGAGGGTTACGGGACGCTCGGCCTGC
>CALMPK010000300.1 GCA_937873575.1 uncultured Hyphomicrobiaceae bacterium | reverse complement strand
CGGCGTAGTGGAAACCGTGCCTATGCCCTGTGTTGAGCGGCCGGCCAGCGGGGTCACGGGTGAGGTCGAGCGCTCCGGAGGCCGGCATCCGGCGGCGCGATGCCAAATTGTCGTAAAGAAACAGACCGGCGCGCATGAGCAGGCGCGAGCGCATCCCGGGCACGTGGGGCACGACGAAACGCATCGGCCATACGATGTGCGGGGCGTTGGCCAGCAGCACTTCGCGTTCCTCGAGCGACTCTCGCACGAGGCGGAACTCGTAGTGCTCGAGATAGCGAAGCCCGCCGTGGATCAGCTTGGAACTGGCCGACGACGTTCCCTGGGCGAGATCGCCCTGCTCGACCAGCAGGACGTCGAGCCCGCGGCCGGCAGCGTCGGCGGCGATGCCACAGCCATTGATGCCACCGCCGATCACGGCGAGGTCGAAGCGGCGGGCGTTGCGAAGCGGGCTGGCCATGGGTGGCGATCATAGCGCACGGCCGGTTAAGGCATCACGCCCGATGTGCGCTGCATGACGGCCACCCGACCCCCGATACCCGCGACGGGGATCGGTTTCACTTGCGCCGCCAGTGCCACCTGCGGATGTGGTGGTAATGCTCGGCGTGGCCGCCGCGCATACGGGCGAGCAGCTCACGCTGCGCCAATGTGGATCGCGGCGTCACGGCCGACGCCAGGACCAGCACCAGGAGCCCGAAGGCCGCCCCCACCGCCCCAGCCACCGCGGGCTTGTTCCCCCCCCAGTGGCAACCCTGCGCGCCTCGGCATGCAGCGTGGCCAAGGCCGCCACTCGCTCCTCGTCCGCCGCCGCGGCGAATGCGTCGCGTGCCGCCTCGTAGTCGGCGATGGCACCGAACCCGGCGTTGGAAAGCGCGCTCCAGGTCTCGTAGAACTGCGGCGCGAAATAACGCGTCGCGATGATGTAGTAGGCCGTCAGCGAAACACCCGTGACGATGGCGAGGAAAGCGCCGGCCGGCGTCGCCCGCGACCACCAGATGGCCGCGAGGACCACCGGCGCCAGACCGGCGGCGGCAAGCGAAAGGCCCCAGGCGAGCAGCTCGGTAAGTTCCGCGGGCTCGGTGGACGCCCAGAACGCGGCGAGCGGCACAAGGAAGACCGCCAGAGCGCGAGCGAGCATTGCCACGACCCCGCGAGAGGGGCCGGCATCGAGCGAAGCATCCTCCGGCAGGGTCCCCCGTCCTGTGAGCTCATGGCGCAGTGTCACCACCAGCCACGTCGCCGCCGCGAGTGCGGCCAGCGCGACGACGACGGCCATGGATAGCGTCACGGCCATCGGCAGGCCCGATAGGCCGGGCAGGGCGAACAGCGCGACGGCTTGATCCATTTCGATCTCGTGCAGCCGCAGGACCATCGGGGGATCGGCGAGCGCTGCGCAGGCGGCGGAGACGGCATCGGCGGAGACGGCATGGACGCCGCAGACCTTGACGAGCCCGAGGCCACCCAGCCGTAGCAGCCAGGGATCGAGCGCGGCCGGCTCACGCCCGACAAGGCCCGAGAGAATACCGAGCCTGATGCTGGCGGCGGCAGGCGCCAGCGCCAGCGCCGCGAGCAGAACGAGCACGGCCGAGAGCGCGATCGTCAGACGCGCGCGATACCCCGTCTCCGCCATCGCCGGTCGCGAAAGCACGCGCGGCAGGCTTGCCAGCCCAAGCGCGACCGACAGCGACAGCAGCAGCGCGCCAACCGGCGTTATCGCGTTGAAGGGCGTCAGATAGGCTTTGAGCGAGACGGGATCGGCAAGTTCCTTCTCGAGCAACTTGAGCTCCAGGTCCGAGATTGCCTGCAACGTCGTGCCGAACGTCAGTTGCGGTAGCGGAACACCGCCGGCGCCGAGGGCGGGCAGCATCACCGGAAGCGCCAGGGCGGCGGCGATCAGTGGAAACAGAATGGCCTGAAGCTGCGTCGTGCCGCGCGCGCTTGCTGCGAGACCTGCCAGCAGTACAGCGAGCGCGGCGAGCGCCAGCGCCTCGGGCCGGCCGAGCCCCGACGCGACGGAAAGCGCGGTGCCGAGCGCGCTCAACTCCGCCGTCAGCAGCACGCCTGAAACGGCGATGAGCACAAGCGACGCGGCGAGCCGGGCAAAGAGCCCGAAGCGCTCCGAAACGAGGTCGAGTGGACCGCGAAGACCGCAGCGTTGCAGATGCGGCACGACGAGCGCACCGGCAAGTAGCAGCCCGCCCGATAGCCCAGCGATCAGCGCCAGACCGTCCTGGCCGAGCGCGGCGAGTGCGCCCGTGAAGCCAAGCAGCACGGCACCTGAAAGCAGCTCTGAACTGGTGGCGAGCGCGCCGGTCAGCGGCGAAAAGCCCGATCCCGGGCGCCCGCTCGGTCCATCGCCGTTGTGGCTTTCCATTGTCCCGTCTCCGATGCCGATCAACCGTCGAGCCCGTGGTCAGCGTCGATCCGGCTCTGGCGGCGCACGAGCAGGAGGAGCAGGAGCGCGGTCAAGATGAGGACACCCTGCGCGCCGAGATAGAAACCGAAGGGAATGCCGAGCACCGCCAGCACCTCGAGTTGCTGGGCCGCGAGCGGCAGCAGGAGCGCGGCGACCGCCCAGAGCGCAGCGACGAGCCAGGCCGCACGGCGCGTGCGCCGCCAATAGTTGGGGCCTGGAGCCATGTTGCTCTCGGCCGCCGCAGACTTCGCGTCCTTCATACGATGCCTCCGAGGCCGGGCTTTCGACGACCGGTGGTTGACACGGCAGCGACAACCGGCCGGCCGCGCCGCGCCGCGCCGCGCACCATTAGAGCGCGTCGCACACCTCGTGCAACATGCGCCGGAGCCACATGTGCCCCTCGTCGTCGTCGAAGCTCTCGTGCCACACCATGTAGACCGGCAACCTGAAGATGCCCTCGGGAACGTCGTGTATCTCGACCGCGAACCAGCGTGAGCACTGGCGCGCGATCCGCCGGGGCAGCACGCCGACGATGTTACTCGTCTCGACCACCGCCGGAATGGTGGTGAAGCACGGCACGTGATAGGCGACGCGGCGCGCGATGCCGAGCGCGCTCAGCCGTTCCGTGATCGGCGACGGGCTGTTGTCCGAGTTCCACGCCAGACCGACGTGGCACAGCGTCTGGAAGAGTTCGCGCGTAACGCCGGCATGGAGCTGCGGGTGGCCGCGACGCGAGATCATCACCAGCGGATCGTTGATGACCTCGGTGGCGCGAAACCCCGGCGTCTCGGGCACCTCGTAGTCGAAGGCGAGCGATGTGTCGCCGATCCGCAGCTCCGCCAGCGCCGCCTTGGCGCGACGGCTCGCGATGCGGAATTTGATGCGCGACTTGTCACCGAAACGGCGGGCAAGGGCCGGCGTCACGACCGCGTCGAAACCGAACGGAAGGCCGACGACGAAGGTGCGCTCGTCGCGCTCCGGCGTGAATGCTCCTGGTGCCCGCACCGAGGCGCGCAGCATGTCGAGGGCTTCGCGCACCTTCTCGTACATGGCCTGGGCGGCAGGTGTCGGCCGCATGCCACGCCCCGTCCGCTCGAACAGCGGATCGCCGCCGGTCGCCTCGCGAAGGCGGGACAGCGCATGTGAAACGGCGGATTGCGTCATGCCGAGGCGCTTGCCGGCCTTGGTCAGGCTGCCCTCGCACATGATGGCATCGAAGATGGCCAGCAGATTGAGATCCAGCCGGCCGCCCGATTCATCCGACATTCCGCTGCTTCCGTCCCTGGCTGAACCGTTTGCGCGCCACCGGATACGAGGAACGATGCAAGCTGGATTGCATTCCTGCCGAAATGCCCAGCACCGATCCCGATCGAGGCAGTTTGCCCTTCACTGAGGCAGTTTGTCTATTTCGGCGTACAAGGCTTATCTCGGTTTGGCAAAGAACCGCGCGGCACACCCAGCACGGAGCTTGTGGCCGCCCCCTGCCCACGCGTCCATCATCGTCGCGCCGCCGCAAGTGCCGCTGCGGCGCCAGTCATGATGTAGCGGACATCGCTTTGCAGGGTGCAAAAGCGGTAGCCCTCTGCAAAGCGCCGACGCGCGGTTTCCGGGCCATCGGTATGTATGGCGGGGATGCGTCCATGCCGGATCGCCGACGCGCAGACCTTGGCAATGGCCGCAACGATCTCGGGATTGTCCGGCGTCATGCTCGGCGCAGCGCCATAGGAGAGCGAGAGATCGCCCGGCCCGACGTAGACACCATCCAGCCCCTCGACGCGCACGATCTCATCGACGTTCTCGACACCGGCGCGCGTCTCGATCATGGCGAGCAGCATCACCTCGCGGTCGGCGCTCTGCCAATAGTCCCGGCCGGCGTACTGAACCGCCCGGTTCGGCCCCATCGAGCGGTAGCCCAGAGGGGGATAGCGGCACGCACCGACGAATGCGCGCGCCTCTTCGGCCGAGTTCACCATCGGACAGATGACACCGTGAGCGCCGGCGTCGAGTAGTTTCATCAGCAACGCCGGATCGTTCCACGGTACGCGGACCATCGGCATCGCCGGCGTCGTCGAGATCGCCTGAAGCATGGTGAAGGCCGTCGCGTAGTCGATGGCGCCGTGTTGCAGATCGACCGTAACCGAGTCGAAGCCGAGCTCGGCGAGGACCTCCGCCACATAGCTCGAACCGATCGAACTCCAGGCGTTGACGGCGGTCCCGCCGCCCTCCAGCCGCCTCTTGACCGAATTCTCGCGCGCCATGGTGCCCCCGCCATCACGCCGGAGCGGCCCCCAAAAAGCGCAGGGGCGATGCACCGGCATCGCCCCTTGCTTGTCTCCCCAGACTTGGGACCGCTTAGATTTTTTTTGCCGCTCCAGCATGGCCCTGCGCTGGAGTCGCACGGAAATTGGCCAACATGCGACACTCTGTCAAGCAAAGAGATTGCTTGACGAATCCCATTGCGGCACATTGTTAAACACGTGGTGTACGAAGCAATTTCCGGACGTTCCGCGCATCGACGAAAGCTTCGGTCGCGGCCCGCACCGTGTACAACGGACGGGCGCCGCCAAACCAGCTTCGAGACCGCACCATGACCTCCGCGATTCTCGCGATCGACCAAGGCACCACATCGAGCCGGGCGCTCGCATTCGCCGCCGACCTGTCGATCCTCGGCATGGCACAGCAGGAGATCGCCCAGCACTATCCCGCGTCCGGCCACGTGGAGCACGACCCCGAGGAAATCTGGTCGACGACGCTGGCCACGGCGCGCGGCGCCATGCAGCACGCGGAACTTGGCGCGAGCGACGTTGCCGCCATCGGCATCACCAATCAGCGCGAGACCACGATCCTGTGGGACCGGCGCACCGGCAGGCCCATCCACCACGCACTCGTCTGGCAAGATCGCCGCACCGCGCCGCTCTGCCGCCGGCTGACCGAGGAGGGCCTGGAGCCGACACTGGCGGCGCGAACGGGCCTGCGTCTCGACCCCTATTTCTCGGCGAGCAAGATTGCCTGGCTGCTCGACAACGTCGATGGCGCGCGCACCGCCGCCGAAGCCGGCCACATCGCCTTCGGCACTGTCGACACATGGCTACTTCACAAGCTCACCGGGGGCCGCGTTCACGCCACCGACGCCACCAATGCGGCTCGCACGGCGCTGCTCGACATCCACACCGGCACATGGGACGAGACACTGCTCGAGGCGTTCGCAATTCCGCGCGCCGTCCTCCCCGAGGTCCGCGACTGCAACGCTGAATTCGGTGTCACCGATCCGTCGCTGCTCGGTGGCGCGATCGCCATACGCGGCATCGCGGGCGACCAGCAGGCCGCGACCATGGGGCAAGCGTGCTTCCGGCCCGGCATGATGAAAGCGACCTACGGCACCGGCTGCTTCGCGCTCCTCAACACCGGCAGCGATGCGGTTGCATCTGGACAGAAATTGCTGACGACCATCGCCTATCAGCTCGACGGGCGGCGCACCTATGCGCTCGAAGGCGCGATCTTCATCGCCGGCGCGGCGGTGCAGTGGCTGCGCGACGGCCTGCATCTCATCGCGAGCGCGGCGGAAACCGGTCCTCTCGCCGCCGATGCGGACCCGTCTCAGCAGGTCGTGTTCGTGCCGGCGTTCGTCGGGCTCGGCGCACCCTATTGGCACCCTGAAGCACGCGGCGCTCTGTTCGGCCTTACCCGCGCCACCGGCGCGCGCGAACTCGCCCGCGCCGTGCTCGACGCTACTGCTTTCCAGACACGCGACCTGCTCGAGGCGATGCGAGCCGACTGGCGTGGAGCGGTGGAGGGGGTGCTGCGCGTCGACGGCGGCATGGTCGCTTCCGATCAGGTCCTCCAGAGCCTCGCCGATGCGCTGGCGGCACCTGTCGAACGGCCAACGGTGCTGGAGACGACGGCGCTCGGTGCGGCGTGGCTGGCCGGCTCGCGCGCCGGGGTGCTGCCGGACATGGACGGCTTCGCCGATCTCTGGCGCCTGGATCGCCGCTTCGAACCCTCGCTCGGCGAACCTGACCGCGCCGCTGCCTACCGTCGCTGGAAGCGCGCCGTCGCAGCGGTGATCGCCTTCGCAGAAGAAAGCGAATAGCGCGGGCCCCCTCCGGCATCCGCTCTGCTCCACGCTGGACTTGGCGTCCGGCGGGCCCGTCTGGTGCCTGCCAGGAGATAGAAGGTCGAGGCCGAAGCGCGCCGAAATTCCATCCACGTCGCGACCCATACGTGCATCACCGAAACGCACGTGGACCTGACGTGCCGGCATGAACCGCCGCCACCATTCCGGCCCCGAGACCGTTTATCGTCAGGTGTCGGCCGAGCGTCATGAATTCTTCATATCCTCTGGAAATTCCTTCGGCCGTCCCTTATGTTAGTACTACTCGACAATGCTCGTAGTGAGCACAACGAGTGGGCGCCGGACCACCCGGCTTTTGTTAGGCCTCACATATGCTCAATCAGAGCATTTGTGGTTGCTGGATCGGCAGACGCGACCCGCCGGACAACCGGACATGGCACGTCGGCCAAGGCCACAGCGAAACGTTCCGGGCTCGCGGCGGGCAGCCGTTCGCGGGTTCGGGAAGGAAGGGTGGACAGAGATGACTATTGCCAACGCCGTCGCTTCGGGCAACGCATGCCCCCCTGCCGCCGGAGCCATTCCCGCGCTCAAGCCGGGTGCCGCGCGTGACCTGCCTATCTTCGACGCGGCGCTCGCCGCCGAGATGGCTCCGCTTTACGAGCGGGTTCGGCACGTCGTGACGCCGATGGAGTGGCCGCACTACGCGCCGCTCATCAAGGCGATCAACGACCTGAAGAAAGAGCGCAACGCCGTCATACTCGCGCACAACTACATGACGCCGGAGATCTTCCACTGCGTCGGCGATTTCCGTGGCGACAGCCTTCAGCTCGCCAAGGAGGCCGCGCGCACGGACGCCGAAGTCATCGTGCAGGCCGGCGTGCACTTCATGGCCGAGACCTCCAAGCTGCTGTCGCCCGACAAGACGGTGCTGATCCCCGACCCCAAGGCGGGCTGCTCGCTTGCCGAGTCGATCACGGCTGCCGACGTGCGCCTGCTGCGCGAGGCCTATCCCGGCGTGCCGATCGTCACCTACGTCAACACCTCCGCCGCCGTGAAAGCCGAGTGCGACATCACCTGCACCTCGTCCAATGCCGTGAAAATCGTCGAAGGCCTCGGTGCGCCGCGCGTACTGCTCATCCCCGACGAGTATCTGGCGAAGTACGTGCAGACCAAAACCAAGGTCGAGATCATCGCCTGGAAGGGCCACTGCGAGGTCCACGAGCGCTTCACCGCCGAAGAGCTCGAGGCCTACCGCGAGGCGGACCCGGCGACGCGCATCATCGCGCACCCGGAGTGCCCGCCCGACGTCATCAAGGTCGCCGACTTCACGGGCTCCACGGCCGCGATGATCGACTGGGTGAAGACCAAGCAGCCGCGCAAGGTCGTGCTCGTCACCGAATGCTCGATGGCGTCGAATGTCGCCGCCGAAGCGCCGAACGTCGAGTTCGTGCGGCCGTGCAATCTGTGCCCGCACATGAAGCGCATCAGCCTCGAGAAGATCTACGACAGCCTGAAGTACATGCAGCACGAGGTCCACGTCGATCCCCTGGTTGCCGCGAAGGCGCGCCGCGCGGTGGAGCGCATGGTGAACCT
>CALMPK010000299.1 GCA_937873575.1 uncultured Hyphomicrobiaceae bacterium | reverse complement strand
CCGAGGTGCAGCCCGCCGAGAACGACGAGCCGGCCGAGGCTCAACCCCGCGCGCGGCAGCAACCAGCCCGGCCGAGCTTCGAGGATCAGATCGCCCAACACACTGCCGCGCACCGCCTCACCGGCAAGATCAGCGACCTCCCCGCGCACCGCCGCGACCACCATCCGCCGCTCGGCGTCGGTCATGTCGGGCGATAGAAGCATCATGGGCTGCGACATGGAGGGAACTCGGCGGAGAGAATTGAACGCGGATCGAAGAGGCGCCGCCCGCGTGCGCCCATCCCATCATAGCGCGGCCCCACGGCGGCATTCCCGGCCGAAACGCCAGCACATTTATTCGGAACGGTTATTCGGAACGGTGCCGGCATCCGGCCGCCGGCACCCTCGCGGCGCCGACCTCGGATCGTCCGGCAAGCTCGAATTTTGATATGCCCTGAAAAGGTGCGGTCGCGGAATGCCCAAGTGAGGCCAACTTGATGATGCGATAAATCCGTCGAAGGACGTGGTTAAGCTCGCGGGCGGGTGGGCGCGTGCCGGTGCCGGACTTCGGGCATTTTCTGCTAGGGTGTGCGCGGAGCGGCCCTTGCGCTAAAGGAACAGGACGAAGAACAAGTCAGGCCACGGCGCGATGCGACGCCGGCACCAAGCCGGGGCAACACCCCGGAGCCTGAGTTCAGACGCGGTACGTTAGGGAAATTGCACATGGCGGAGCAAGCGACGTTGAACGGGGCGCAAGGTGCGGGGCAGACACCGCCCCCCATGCCGTCCGCCTCACCGGCCGCCATGGCCGAGAAGGACACGCCGTTGACGCCGCATGCACCGGTTCCCCTCGAGGAAGCGGAAAAGCTGCTCGACGTCGCGCGTGACCCGAGCCGCGAGACCTTCATACCGGTCACGCGCTCGGCGCTGATGGACCGCCTCACCGAAACCGGCGCATGGCCACCCAAGATCGCCGGCGAGGCCCGCCGCTTCTTCCGCTACCTCGATTACTGGCGCCACCAGCAGTACACCTCGCGCATCCTCGATCTCGAGCATTCCTACGAACCCTTCAGCCCGGACTCGGACCTGCTGCAAACGCGCAAGTACACCGAGGCCGACCGCAAGCGCATGCAGCAGCGCGTCATAGAGGGCATGGAGCACCTGCTCGAGCAGGCCAACTTCCGCCGCATCTCACCGGATGACGTCTCACTGATCCTGACGCGGGAGTCGCACTACGGCCTGGACCTCCACGTCGACTTCACCGTGTTCGAGGAAGTGCTGATCTATTATCGCGGCGCCTCCACCCGGCGCGACCGCCGACGCACTCTGCGCAAGTTCATGCGCAAGGAGGAGTTCGACGTTCCGATCTTCCAGCGGCTTTTCCTGCTGTTCAAGCTGAAGCCGCTCGAGACGCAGATCCGCGAGGTGATGGACAAGGAACGCATCTCCTACCAGGAGGCACGCAAGATCGTCGCGCGGCTGCGCTCGATGATGCCGTCCGAGGTGCGCGAAACCAACATCTACATGAAGCTGTTCAAGAACATCCCGAGAAGCGACATCGAGATGGTGTTCCCGAACACGGTGGTGAAGTTCCGCCTCCGCGACAAGGTCAAGCTCGGCGTCACGTCCGCCGGCGGCCTCGGCATGGGTGTCGCCAGCGCCGCCGGCAAGATCGCGCTGGCCGTCACCAACCCGATCGCCGCCGCCGGTGCCGTCGCCGGCCTTGGCGCCGTGGTCGGCCGCCAGGTTCTCAGCTTCATGAACCAGAAGCAGAAGTACATGGTGGTGATGGCTCAGAACCTGTACTTCCACTCGATGGCCGACAACCGCGGCGTGATGATCAAGATGGCCGATCGCGCCGCCGAGGAGGACGTCAAGGAAGAGATGCTGCTCTACAGCGTGCTGGTGAAGGAGCGCGCGCGCCGCTCCGATCTGCCGGCCATCGACCGTGCCATAGAGCAGTATCTGACCAGCGTCTTCGACGTGAACGTCGACTTCGATCTTTCCGACGCGCTCGAGCGTTTGTTCCGCGACGGCCTCGTGACGGAGGAGCCGGATGGCACGCTGCGCACGCTTTCGCCGCGTGCGGCCGCGCTCCACATCGACCACTTGTGGGACAAATTCCTCGACGAGCTGCCCGATCCGACTCTCGGCGAGGGAACCGAGATCAATGGCGACGGCGTGAAGATCGCGCGTGGACTTACGGAATCGGCGCCCCCGCCGGACCGCGGCATCACCAGCGACCTGTTCTGAACCTGGGTTCGCCGTTCCAGCTTCCGGGCCAGCTTCCGGCGCCGGTCAACGCCTCGGAACGTGCGCGGCATTCGCGCAAGACAGGCATGGGCGTGGCCGCGCGCGCCCCCCGGCCGTATGGGCGGCGCGCGGCCGCATCCCGCGCACCGCACAGCCTCGACACACACCGGCGCCCCCGCCGCGCAAAGAACCCGAGAGAACGATGGCCGCGCGCAAGATCACACTCAACGTGGCCAGCCGCGACGCGGCCCGCTCGATCGCCGGGGCCTTGCAGGATCTGATCGAGCCGCTGCCCGACGCGCTGACGCTGTTCGAGGACAAGACGGCGAGCGGCGCCTGGCGTATCGACGCCTACTACGAGGCACCGCCAGAACCGGCCGCGCTCGCCGCCGAACTCGCCGCTATTCTGTCGATCGACCCGCCGGCCCTCACGGTCGAGGACGTGCCCGCCCTCAATTGGGTGGCCCTGTCCCAGGCGGCCCTCCCGCCCGTCCGCGCCGGCCGCTTCACCATTCACGGCAGCCACGACACCGAGCGCGTACCGCAGGGACCGGGCGCCATCCTCGTCGATGCGGGCGAAGCATTCGGCACGGCGCATCACGCCACGACCTTCGGCTGCCTGCTCGCCATCGACCGTTTGACGCGGCGCCGGCGCTACCGCAGCGTGATGGACCTCGGCTGCGGCTCGGGCGTGCTCGCCATCGCCGCGCGGCGAGCGCTACCGCACGCGCGCGTCATCGCAGCCGACATCGATCCCCCGTCGGTGGAGGTGGCGCGGATCAACGCGCGCCTAAACCGCTGCGCCGCGAGCGTGCCGATGCTGGTCGCCGCGGGGCTCGATCATCCCCGCCTGCGCGCGCGCCGCTTCGACCTGTTGATCGCCAACATCCTGGCCGATCCGCTCATTGTCCTCGCCCGTTCCATCGCCCGCGCGGTTGTGCCTGGAGGGCAGGTCGTCCTGTCCGGCCTGCTGGTGCATCAGGCCCCCGCCGTCACGGCCGCCTACCGCGCCGCCGGGTTCCAGCTCGACGGCCACGCGCGCGTCGATGAATGGTCGACCCTGGTCCTGACCCGGCGCTGAGCCTCCCGGCCCTTCAGCATTGCTTCAGGCATCTCGTGCACGATAGCCGATCGCGGACGCACGCGACGGCCTCCGCAAGCGCCCTGCGCAACTTCATCGTCGCGCGCGAGGGCATTGATGTTCTTCACACTATTGGTAGCCATCGGCCTCGCGTTCTATCTGCACCGCCAGATCAAGGACCTGCGGCAGCGCCTCGAGCGCGCGGAAAACGAAATCGTGGTTCTGCAGGCTCGCAGGCCAGGAGAGGCCGGTGCCGCGCTGCACGAGCGCCGTGCCCCCGCCCCTGAACAGCCAGCCCCCGGCCAAGTGCCCCCTGCGACGGCCGCCACCCCACCGGCCACAGACAGGCCGGCGAGCACGCCCACCGAGGACGAGAAGGCGCCTGCGGGCGCCGTGCCCCCGGTCAAGCCGGCCGCGCCCGCGAGCTGGAGCTCGTCTCCACCCGGCGCCACGGGCACAGGTACCAGCGGGCCGAGCCTCGAAGAGGCCATCGGCACCAAATGGGCCGTTTATGCTGGCGGTGTCGCGCTCGCCTTCGGCGGCGTCTTCCTCGTCAATTACACGATCGAGCAGGGCCTGCTGGGCGCCGGCGCGCGCATCCTGCTCGGGCTGCTCCTGTCGGCCGTTCTGATCGGCGGTGGCGAGTGGTTCCGGCGCACCGACAAGCGCCTCGGCTTCAACCACGCCGCCGAAGCGCATATTCCGAGCATCCTCACCGCCGCCGGCACGGTCGCCGCTTTCGCGACGATCTACGCGGCCCACGCGCTCTACGGCTTCATCGGCAGCGCCGTGGCGTTCGTCGCACTCGGCGCGGTCGGCATCGCCACCATGCTCGCCGCCGCGCTTCAT
>CALMPK010000298.1 GCA_937873575.1 uncultured Hyphomicrobiaceae bacterium | reverse complement strand
CCCGCGTGACGGTGTTCGTCTCGCGGAATAGCCAGATCGAAAAGCCGATGGCGATCGTCGCCGTCAGAACGATCAGCGGCCACGGGCCCCAGCCAAGGTCAGCGCCCATGCCGAAGACCACGCCTTCGTTAAAACCGAGCGTCAGGTTGAAAAAGGGCGCGACCTCGACCGGACGCCCAGGGGTCAACGCCTCGCGGGCCATAGCCTTGGTTAGCTGATCGATTGTGCTGACTGCCGCGATGGCGGCGATCGGGAATGCGTCTCTCATGCGCGCGCCTTCCGCAAATCCTTGCGGGCATCCCGAACGATTTCAGTGGCGGAGTGAAGGAACAGGAGCGCGATGCCGAAACCGACCACTACGTCCGGCCAACGGGTCGCTGTCACGACCACCAGTCCAGAAGCGGCGAGGACCGCAATATTTCCGATGGCGTCGTTTCGACTGTAGAGCCACACGGCCCGTACGCTCGCGTCTCCTTTCCGGTGCTTGAGAAGGAGCAGCGCTGCTCCGACGTTCACGGCGAAGCCGAGAATGCCGTAAAGGCCCATCCCGAACGGCTCGGGAACGTCTCCGGAGAACACGCGCAGAATCGCTGATCCCAGCGCGAACAGCCCAAGCGCCCCGAGCGCCAGGCCCTGCCATAGACTGGCTGCTGCCCGGATGCCCGCAGCCTTACCAACCAGCAGCAAGCCAATGCCGGTCGCGAGCGCGTCCCCCAGGAAGTCGAGCAGGTCGGAGCGTACCGACACCGACCCGCCGGTGGCGGTCACGACCACACCGACCACGAACATCGCCGCGTTCATCGCCACGACGAGCCAGAGGACACGAACATATTCGGGCGTGTTCGCCGCCTCCACGGCCTTCGCGCCACATCCGTCTTCACATCCCGCCATGACCACCTCGCTCATTGAATCATTGTACGCTACATCCTCCAGTCACTAGAGGATCAAGCACATGCCGGGGATGTCGATCGGAGCGGTGTCGCGGCGAATCGGGGTGAAGGTTCCTACGATTCGTTTCTACGAGGAGGCGGGCCTTCTGCGACCGCCGCCACGCGCGGCGAACGGTCGTCGCCAGTTCGGCCATAGCGATGAACGGAGGCTCATGTTCGTTAAGCAGGCGCGTCATTTGGGGTTCTCGCTCGACGAGGTTAGGTCGCTGCTACGTCTCGCCGATCATCCGGAACAGCCGTGCGAAAGCGCGAGCGAGCTCGTTGCGCGACATCGAGCGGCCGTGGAAGAGCGTCTCTTGCAGTTGGAGGCGCTCAAGCAGGAGCTTGACGCCCTGGACGTGAACTGTTCCGCCGTGGGGCGGGACTGCCGCATTGTCGAAGCTCTGACGGCTGGGCTTGACGACAATGGCAAGCCCAAGGTCGCCGGCCTCTCCGACGCAGGAAACTAGACTTTCGATTCCGACACGCGAGGTTTTTGGGATCTTGCTTAGGATCGGGATTTCGGCGCGTCAGACGACCCCGCCCGACGATAGCCCTGTCTGCATTAGCGGGACTGTTCCGCTCCCCGCGACACAGGCTTTTCAAACAAGGCCGTATAGTTCCATTTCGGCCCCTGCCGACCGAGAGGGCGAAATCCCGCCCCGGTCATCAGGTGGCCGAGCCGGGCTGGCCAGATAATGTCCGGGTCGGGCAACTGCTCGTGGACTGCGATCATGCCGCCAGGTCGCAGCACCCGGTAGAAGGAAGCCAATCCGTCCTTTGGGCAGGGCAACTCCCCAAGGACAGTCACGAGCACGACGACATCGAAGCTGGCATCGTCGAATGGGAGCGGGCCGCAGGCGTCCGCTGCGATGCTTTGCACATGCCCCGGAAGCTGGCCGCCAAATTTTTGCGCCGCTTGCGCCAGCATTTCGGGCTGCAAATCTAGCAGTTGGAGACGCCCCTCGGGAACGCGACGCGCAAGCTCAAGACTGAAGTATCCGGAGCCTGGACCCACCTCTAACACCCGGCTTGTGGAATTGAGCCGAAGGCGATCAGCCAGGGCTGCCGGGGTGATCATCAGACGCCGCAGCGGATTATCGAGGAACCACGAAAGCTGATGAGGAAATACCCCTCGCCGGACAGCCCCCCAAAGGCTTGGCCCCGTCATTGCTCGTGAGTCCTCTCCGTCCGAGGCTACTCTGCGTTCTCGGTCAAGCTTGAGCAAGACACCATACTTGCTGCCGCCATGTTGAAGAGCCCCGGCCTGCCTCGATACCTTCTGCCGGCCTACAACGAATGCTGGAGGGGAGGCCCGGCTAGTGGCGCGTTTTTTCACCTCAGCGGTGCAGCCGTTCGGCATCCCCAGTCGTTGGCTCGATCTGGATGGTCGAGTGATGAACGCCGAACTGTTCTTCGAGCAGCGTCCCAATGGCTGTGCGGATCGCATCGGCATCCGCGCCTTCACGGATCACGGCGTGCACCGTCGCGCTAGGTTCGTCCGCGCCGGTGATCCAGACGTGAAGGTCATGCACCCCGGTCACACCGTCGATGGCGGAGAGGGCTGCCCGGACCTCGGCGACATCGGTCCCGCGAGGCGCACCCTCCAGGAGGATGTGGAGGGTATTGCGAAGGAGCACCCAGGTTCTCGGCAACACCCAAAAGCCGATGCCAATCGCCACGACGGGATCGATCCATCGCCAGCCTGTCAGCATCATGGCCACCGCCGCGCCGATGACGCCGACAGAGCCCAGCATGTCGGCCCAAACCTCCAGATAGGCTCCCTTTACGTTGAGGCATTTGTCCTTGCCCGCCGACAGGATGCGCATGGAGATCAGGTTGACCGCCAACCCCGCGCTCGCGACGAGCAACATGCCGAGTGACTGAACCGGCTCAGGGTCCGTGAAGCGCTTTACGCCTTCATACAGCACGTAGAAGGCGACACCGAAGAGCAGGATCGCATTGAACGCCGCCGCCAGAACCTCAAAGCGCCGATAGCCGAAGGTGCGCCGATCATCCGCTGGCTTTTGACCGATCCTGATCGCCGCCAAGGCGATGGCGAGGGCGACCACATCGGTGAACATGTGTGCGGCGTCTGACAGCAAAGCGAGGCTGTTGAAGACGAAGCCGCCGACCACCTCGGCGACCAGGAAGGCGGTGGTGAGGAGGAGCGCAATCGTGATCTGCCGGGCGCTGGCCCCGGCGGTGTGATCGTGAGCCTCGCCGTCGGCGTGTTGGCGCCCAGTCATCAGTGCGCCCTTTCCACTTCGCGGGCGTCTCGCAGGATTTCCACGCCGCCCTTCAAGCCAATCGCCGCGACGATCAACCCGACCAGGAGGTCGGGCCATGACTGGTCGAGCCACATGACCAAGCCACCGGCGAGGAGGATGCCGCCGTTCGAGGCGAAGTCGTTGAGGCTGAAAGTCTCGGCTGCTTTCATATTCACGTCTTTGCTCTTCTGCCGTCGGATCAGGATCAGGCACGCGAGATTTATGGCGGCGGCCACCAACGCCAAGCCCATCATCGTCCAGCCGACAGGTTCGGCCCCCATGATTGCCCGCCGCACCACGTCGATCAGGACGCCAGCGGCCAAAATCAGCAGCATGATCCCCGACACCCTCGCCGCCCGCGTCTTCCAGACCAGCGCACGGCCCACGGCGAGGAAGCTGATGAGATAGACCGCCGCGTCCGAGGCGTTGTCGAGGGCGTTGGCGAGCAAGGCGCTTGAGTCCGCCGCCAGGCCCCCAAAGCCGAGCCCGACGGCCAAGAGCGCGTTGAGGATCAGAACCGCGAGCAAGGTGCGGCGCTGTAGCGGTTCATCGTCGGAGCAGCCCATCAGTCCTCGATCCCTTCTGCTTTGCGGTGCTTCACGGCCTTGGCCGCGAAGGTCGGGAGCACAAACAATGTCAGCAGCGTCGCCGTCAGCAGCCCGCCGATCACGACGGTCGCCAGCGGCTTCTGGACCTCCGCGCCCGCCCCGTGCGCAATCGCCATGGGAATGAAGCCGACGATGGCGACCAGGGCGGTAGTCAACACTGCCCGCAGACGGCTGGCGGCTCCCTGGATGGCGGCTTCCACGGCCGGAAGACCTTGGTCCAGCCGCTCGCGGATGGCCTGCATCAACACCAGTCCGTTCAAGGTAGCGACGCCGGAGACGGCGATGAAACCGACCGCAGCGGACACCGAGAAGGGCATCCCCCTGAGCAGGAGCGCCAAGGCTCCGCCCACGA
>CALMPK010000297.1 GCA_937873575.1 uncultured Hyphomicrobiaceae bacterium | reverse complement strand
ATCGGAACCCGTGTAGGAGAGTGCCGAGCCTGGCCACGCGGCCCGGTTCCCTCGACGATGGTCGGGCGCGCGACGACGGAAGCCCGGGTTGTTTCGGTTGCCGGCGTGGCGGCCTGGGGGGCGGCCTGCGGCGGCGCCGGCACGTGGGTTTCGGCGGCGCCGATATGCGTGACAGGCCCCGCCTTCTTCTGCGCTTCCGCGATCTGGCGGCGAATGTCGCGCGCGGTCATGCCCCAGTCCGCGAGAAGCATCGCGGAATCGCCCTTGGCGGTCGAGAAGCCGGCGATGTCGAGAGCGTTGGCCCGGCCATGCTCCGAGAGCCGCCCGCGTGCCCGGCCATAGGCGTTGCGGCACGAGTAGTCGCTCATCTTGTCGATCTTGATGATCGGCGCGCCGAGGTACTTGCGGGCGAGCGGCTGTAGGCTTCCGGTGAACCAGGTGTGCAGCGCCTCGGCCATGTCGCAGTTGATGAGCGCAGGTGGCGAGATCACCACCTCGGGTTTGCGGCCGAAGCTGATGAGGCGGATCGGAGCTGGCGTGCCGCACGAGCCGATGCGGATCGGCTCTTCGATTTCGGCGACGCCGTTGATCGCTTTGAGAACAGCGGCGCAGCGCTGGCGCGCGGACTGCACCTCGGCGGGCGACCATTGTTCGACCTTGCCCGCTGCGGCGCGCTGGGCATGAATTTCTTTGAGGGTCACGGGCCAGTTCGCCGGTGCGGCGGGCTTCGCGGCTGTCGTGGCGGTGGTCGAGGCAGCCCAGTTGGCGGCGGGCTGGTTCGTCTTGTCGCCAGTTGCGGGCGTCGAGCCCTGCTCGGCTGCCGGCATCACGGTGCGGGCCGTCGGATCGGCATCCTTGACGAGCGCGGGATCGGCGACGAAACGCATCGCCGGCGGAGCCACGGCGTCAGTCTCGCCAGCGAGTGCTACGGGCAGAGCCGCGCACTGCAGGCCGAGCGCAAGCGCCGGACCGATCCAGGTTGGTCTCATCTCAGTTATTGCCCCCGTCGTCGATCGAGATGACGGCGCAACTCCCCCCAGAGCGCACCAGCGCGGACATCTCGAATCGCGCACAAGTTTCATCTCATAAGCGGATCGTGTATAGCCCCGAAGTTGGGCGGCTCAATGCATCGGCAACCTGCCGCCCGAACTTTGCTGTCGATGAACGGTGGATAGGTCGAGTGATGACGGTGTCGGCTGGGGATGACCTGTTGATGGCGGATGTAACCATCGGCCGGTCAGGGGCCATGGCGACGATCGGCCTCAATCGCGTCAAGGCATTGAATGCGTTGACGACTGACATGCGCGAGACGATCGCCGCGGCGATCCCGTCGTTCTCCCGTGATCCCAACCTCTACATCGTGGTGCTGCGGTCATCGAGCCCCAAGGCGTTCAGCGCCGGCGGCGACGTGCGCGAGCTGGTGGCCTGGGGCCGCACCGATCCGGCACGCGCCAAAGCGGCGTTCGCGGCGGAATACCGCCTCAACTGGACGCTCGAGTGCTTCTCCAAGCCGACCGTCTCGCTGGCCGACGGGCTGGTGATGGGCTCGGGCGTCGGAATTTCCATCTACAACACGCACCGGGTCGCCGGCGAAGGCTACCGTTTCGCCATGCCGGAGACCGCGATCGGGCTCTTCCCCGATGTAGGCGTCGCGCACGCGCTGGCGCGCCTGCCGGGTGAGATCGGCACCTATCTGGGCCTCACGGGGCGCACGATCGGCCGGGCCGAGGCCTTCCGGCTCGGGCTCGTCACGCATTGCATCGCAGGCAGTGAGTTCGCCGGTATCGAAGCGCAGCTCGCCGACGCGCAGCCGGTCGATCGCCTTCTCGACGGAATGCACCAGGACCCGGAGACGGGTGAACTCGCGCCGCATCGCGGGCTGATCGCCGACTGTTTTGCCGCCGATACCGTCGAGGCGATCACGGAGCGCCTGGCTCGCTCCGCCGCTTCCGGGCACGATTTCGCCGCCCCCATCTTGACGGACCTCGCCAAGCGGTCGCCGACGTCGCTGAAGATCACGCTGCGCCATCTGCGCGCTGCGCGTACCCTCGATCTGCGCTCCGTGCTGGCGGCGGACTACCGGCTGGCGTGCCGCTGCCTCGACGGCCACGACTTCGCCGAGGGCGTGCGTGCGGCCTTGATCGACAAGGACAACCTCCCCGTGTGGTCGCCGGCAAGAATAACTGATGTAGCGCAGGGAATGGTAGACGCCCATTTCGCCGCCCTGCGTCCGGGCGAAGAGCTCGAGCTGCCGACGAGAGCCGAGATGCAGGCCGCTCGCGTCTAGACCGCGGAGCCGCCGGGAACGGCGAAAACCAGCGCAAATAGGGCGTGTGCGCCTGTTTTGTCGAAGGCAGCGCGCAGGGCGCGATTGCAATTATTCCGTCGTCCTCCGTGCTTAATTAGTCCTTTCCCGGCACCCCCCGTTACTGTTCTTTTACTATGCCTATTTAGGTAACCTTTAGTTGTCTGCGTTACCTTTCGAGAAACCCACCAAGAGGACCAGGGCATCGCCGTCGTCACGGTTGCCGAAAAAACGAGTCCCACGGGGTTGCGTCAAACAGGTAACGAGGCAGGAAATGAGTGTTGCTTTCGATGTCACGCGCCACAGGGCGCAGTCGCAGGAGCCGAGCGTCCGTACCGAGTACCTGCAGGCATTGCGCCTTATCGAGCGCTTGCATCGCCTGCTGCTGGACGTGATCAAGGACGAATTCGACCGGATCGGCGGCTCCGAGCTCAACAGCGTGCAGGCGCTTCTGCTCTACAACATCGGCTCGAGCGAGCTGACGGCGGGCGAGTTGAAGACGCGCGGCTACTATCTCGGCTCGAACGTGTCCTACAATCTCAAGAAGCTCGTCGACATGGGCTACATCCACTACAAGCGCTCCGAAGTCGACAAGCGCAGCGTACGCGTCAGCCTGACGGACAAGGGGCTCGAGGCCTGCGACGTGGTGCAGGGCCTCTATCAGCGCCAGCTCGGCTCACTGCAGTCGGTCGGTGAGGTCGGCGTGGACGACCTCGAGCGGCTGAACAAGTCGCTGGTGCGGCTCGAGCGCTTCTGGTCGGATCAGATCCGCTACCGCCTCTGATCGCGCCCGAGTGGCGGGGCTTTGACGCCCTCGGCATTTCAATCGACGGCCCGGCCGCCCGGAACAGGGTGGCCGGGCCGTTTCGATTTCCGGCGTTACCGCTTGTTACGGCGGCGGCCTGCCTCAAACGGGTCTCGGCCGAACGCGCCAAACTCGGGGTCTTGTTGCGCTGGAGCATCACACTTCGCCAAGCGGCCCAAGTCGGCAAGCTGATTGACCATTTCGGCTTTAAAATGCGGGCCGAATACCCCACCTTCCCTGTGAGCGTCGCCCACCTTCCCTGT
>CALMPK010000296.1 GCA_937873575.1 uncultured Hyphomicrobiaceae bacterium | reverse complement strand
GCTAGAGATCGCGCGAGCCCTGAAGGTTCTGCGCAGGCGCATCGAAGCGGCGCAGATCCCCTCATCGAATCTCGATGAGACGCTCAACATCGCCACCTGGAATAACCGCAGAACTATGTCCTGTATGATCTCGGCAAGCCGATTCTTGAGATATTCTTGAGATAAAGCGGCTGCGATATTGAGAGACTGGGCGATCAATTGAAAACATTTGGGATGAGTATGACGCCCGCGCCCGCAGCGGAATGATCATGCATTTGTGTTGCCCATGACCTGCTCTCGATCTTGGGCCATCCGGCCGGAGCTGATCCGGTCAATCTGATGATCGAGCTGAAGTCCATCGATACACTCAGGAGCCTTACGTAGTGACGTTGCCAGTCGGCGCGGTGATGGTGACCACAAAAGAGGTGGCTGGGTGAAACCTTGAGGCGGCCTCTGGCACCTTACGCAAGCTGGAGATGAGCTATGTCCAAGCCGATGATTTTGTGGTTCGAAGACATCGGTATCGCTGATGTGCCGGCCGTAGGCGGCAAGAACGCGTCTTTAGGCGAGATGACCGCGGCCCTCGCTCAGAAGGGCGTGAAGGTGCCCTCTGGCTTTGCCACCACTGCGGACGCTTACAGGGCGTTCGTTCACGACAATGAGCTTGCACCCCGCATTACGGAACATCTCTCCGCCTTCCACTCCGGCGGATGCACCCTTCAGGAAGCGGGGCAGGCTATAAGGAGTCTGTTTCTGGAAGCGGAAATGCCCTCCCATATCGCCGAGGAGATTGTGTCCGCTTATGCGGAACTTGGCCGGCGTACCGGCACAGAGCGTCCCGCCGTTGCCGTGCGCAGCAGCGCGACCGCCGAAGATCTGCCGGATGCGAGCTTCGCGGGCCAGCAGGAAACCTTCCTCAATGTCCGGGGCCGGGCCGCACTTCTGGCGGCCTGTCGTCGATGCTTCGCCTCGCTGTTCACCGATCGCGCGATCAGTTACCGCGATGCGAAAGGCTTCGATCATCTCGAGGTTGCGCTGTCGATCGGCATTCAGCAGATGGTCCGTTCGGACCTGTGCGGATCGGGCGTCATGTTCTCGATCGATACCGAAACCGGCTTTCCAAATGCTATCGTCATCAGCGCCGCCTGGGGGCTGGGTGAGACCGTCGTCCAGGGGAGCGTAAACCCGGACAGATATGTCGTATTCAAACCGCTTCTCGCGCAGCCGGGGACCGAACCGATCATCGACAAGGAGTTGGGCGGCAAGGCGTTCCGCATGGTCTATGGGGAAGGCGGAAGCCACCGTACGAGGATCGTCGAGACAACCGAGCAGGAGCGTCAGAGCTTCGTTCTCGATAACAGCGATATCGTCCAGCTCGCCCGGTGGGCCGTGGCGATCGAGGACCATTACCAGCGTCCCATGGACATGGAATGGGCGAAGGACGGCGAGACTGGTGAACTCTACATCGTCCAGGCACGCCCCGAAACGGTTCAGGCCCAGGCCAGCACCTCGACATTCCGGCATTACCGCCTCAAGGAGAAAGGCGACCCGCTATTGACGGGCGCGGCGGTGGGAACAGCCATCGCTGCTGGCAAGGCTTGTGTCATCCGGACCGCCGCCGACATCGCCCAGTTCCGGGACGGGTCTATTCTCATCACTGAGACGACCGACCCCGATTGGGTTCCGGTCATGAAACGCGCGGCGGGGATCGTGACCAATCATGGCGGCACCACCAGCCACGCCGCCATCGTCAGCCGCGAACTCGGTGTTCCCGCAATCGTCGGCACCGGAAACGCGACCGAGATCATTGCCGAGAACAGCGAGATCACGATCAGCTGCGCTAACGGTGACGTCGGAACAATCTACGCCAGCATACTCGATTTTTCCGTGACGGACGTGGATATCGGCTCCCTGCCGGCCACCCGGACGGACATCATGGTCAATATCGCGAACCCGGCGGCGGCATTCCAGTGGTGGCGGCTTCCTGCCCGAGGGGTCGGCCTTGCGCGTATGGAGTTCATCATCAACGCGCATATCAAGGTGCATCCGATGGCACTGGTTCACCCGGATCGCGTGAGCGCTGAAGCTCAGCGGCAAATACGCGATCTGACCAAGGGGTATTCCGACCCATCGGAGTTTTTTGTCGATGTCCTCGCGCGCGGCATCGCGAAGCTTGCAAGTCCCTATTACCCGCACCCCGCCATCGTGCGCCTGAGCGATTTCAAGACGAACGAATACGCGCATCTCGTAGGAGGCGACGCCTTCGAGCCGGATGAGGAGAATCC
>CALMPK010000295.1 GCA_937873575.1 uncultured Hyphomicrobiaceae bacterium | reverse complement strand
GTATCAGACACCTTGGGTCGCCCTCGCCGTGGCGGATTGCGCTCGACATTGATGAACCTCGCGACTCCGCGCGCATAATTCCCTGGTTCGTCCCCAGTCGCATAGAGGCCGACATATGCGGCATCGCATTTTGACGCGTGAGCGCCAATAGCGGGGTCCAGCCGACCAGTGCGGCCTCTGAGTTTGAGCACAGTGTTGGCGAACGAAGAGTTGCCATCAATTTTGTCTGTGGCTGCCTCGAGCGGGAGGAAGAACACGCCGACCATGAATGCCCTGGGAAGGTGCTCATGGACGAGCCTGACTTCATCCGCGAGCTCATAGAGCCTCCCGGTCAGGTTCTTGTCATAGTTGCGGCTGGAACTGTCGCGGAAGTTCAGGCCCTTGAGGGAGACTCCGATTTCCAAACCCAGGACGGAATCGACAACGGTGACGTCTATGCGCTTGCTCGTGCCCGAACCCAATGGAGTCAGCGGTTCGGTTCCCTCATCGAGACTTCTCGGCAGTATCAGCTTGGAACGCAACGAAGAGGCTCGCAGCTCCCGCGCCACTGCTACGGCACAACCATTGGCAAACCTTTCGCTCCAGCCGCGCTTTTCGTTCTGCTGACCATTTTCCGGTCTCTGGCCAGCGTGATCCAGCGCTCCTGCGATCTCGGGATCCGGTGCGAGTTCAACCCAGCGCACTGATCGCCACCGCTCTATGCGATTGCCGCGCATCGAAAGAGATCACCGGAGCCCTCCGTCTCTTGCATGAATTGCAGATGCTGCCGCACGTCGTCGAGAAAACGCAAATCGAACCGAAGGCGCGACCGATTCGCGCGCTGCAAGAATCCCGCCGTCGCACGCTGTGACAATGCCTTGAGCTTGCCTTCCGTAAGCACTTCGGTCAGGTGCCGGTATTTCGCCCGCACAGGCCACGCCGTCGCACTGAACCGCCATAGCCGACCGGCCTCGCCGTAAGCCGCATCTGGCCATCGTTCTCCAGATGAAAACGGCACGCAGTCCACTGCCACCTCGCCGGGCTGATAAATTCTCCCGACCAGCCAGTCGGCGACTGGAACCGTGACCGCGTTTCCAACCAGCTTCCAGCGCGGGCCATTCGCCCGGCCGTCTTCCGCGGGAGCGGTCCAACCGCGATCGAATCCCTGCATGACCTCGGCATCCTCGACCGTCGGAGTGACAATCCTCGCCCCGAGTGGTGCGCCCGGCCTCCAGATCGCTGGAGGAGACGGAATTCCTACGGTCGACCCACCCTTGAGAGGTGGAACAGCGTCCTTGGCCCACCCCAGTCCAGTAAAACCTTCTGTCCAATAGAACCCGCAGGCGTCAGCGCGAAAATCGTGATCCGGGGGTTCGTGAGCGTTATCTGTAAACAACACTTCCCTGGGGTCATGATGTCGCGACGCCACGAGCAACACACGGTGGCGCCGCTGCGGCACGCCCGAGAATCGCGAATCCACCAGACGATAGGCCCAACGAAACCCCAGCGACTCCAACTGGGTCGTCAGGTAATGCATCGCCCTGCCCTTGTCGAGCATCAGCATATTCCTGACGTTCTCGAGAACGAGCCATTCGATATGACGCCCCTCGAGGAGACGAAACACGTGCGCAACCAAACCCGATGCGTTGCCCTGAATGCCCGCGGTGCGGCCAGCCTGCGAAAGATCCGTGCACGGGAATCCTGCCGTTACAGTATCGACGTCTCCGGGAAGAGAAGTCAGTTCGCGAATATCCCCGTGAACCTCGACGTCCGGGAAACGATCGAGCAGGACCCTGCGAGCCGGATCCCAGTTCTCGCACAGCAGCTGCGCCTTGGCGCCCCGCGCATGGAAGGGCAATCCCAGACCGCCGATCCCGCTGAACAAGCCTACGATTTTCATGTCCTTTGCCCG
>CALMPK010000294.1 GCA_937873575.1 uncultured Hyphomicrobiaceae bacterium | reverse complement strand
ATGTCGCCTTCGAGGTCGCCGCGTGCCTTGGCGACGCGCTTCTCGCGCGCGGCGATATCGTCGTGCACGTCGCAGCGGTCGAGGTAGAGGCCGTCGAAGCCGGCCGCCGCAATGCGGTCGATGTAGCAACCGGGGCCGCCGAACAGGATCGCCTGCCAGTCCTCGTCCCAGTAGGCGACCATGTGGTTGCCGGGCCAATCCGGGTTCTCCGAAAGAAGCCAGGACGGCGGCGCATCCTTCCATTCCTCGCGCCAGTAGTAGCGATACGTTTCCGCCTCGCCGACGGAGATGTAGGCGTAGACGAGGCGCTGGCCGCCGTCGGGGCGTTGCTTCAGGCGCTCGAGGTCGGCGGGCGCAAGGGCGGTTTCCTCGCTACCGTCGAGCGCGTAATCGATCACCAGAAGATCGAGTGGCGCGGCGCTGGCGTCGTCGATTTCGAGGTCCTGGAGCTGGTAGCCCCACGAGCTGACTTCGGCGAGACGGCCGGCGGGCGAGGCGGCGGCGGGCGGGGTGACACGCTGTTTGGGCATTGCGGATTGATCCCTCGGTCACGTTCATGGACGAATGCGGCGCGACACTGCCACGCCCGCCGGCCCAGGGCGAGTGGGGCCGTCGAACGACCTGTTCACTACTCTGGAAGCAGTGCGCCGTGGTGGTCTAGAGTTCCGAGGCTGCGCTCGGCGACGAGCGGCAGGAACCCCTCCGCGCGGATACGCTGGTCGGCCCGTGCCGCCGCCTTGGCATCTTCGAGGTATTCGACCACGAGCACCTTGATGCCGTTGGCGCGTGCGCGGCGCAGATCGGCGAGAGAAGTGCGCACCATGTCCGCGGGGTTCGCGCGCGCGTCATGTTCGACGCCGTGCAGCAGGTCTTCCTTGGCGATGGCGTCGATGGCCTCGCGGATCTCGGCGCGCCGCATCAGCTCTTCGGCGTTCTGGAGGATGACGAGGGCGTTGGGGGCGAGCGCGCGGGCATGGCGTGCGAGCCGGACGATGAACCGCGCCATGTCGGATTCGGCGCGCGGGTTCTCCGTGTCGAGTTCCTGGAACACGTCGGCACGGTCGAGATAGACGCCGTCGAAGCCGGCCGCGAGAATGCGCTCGAGATAGGCAGCGGGCGAGCCGAGGACGATCGCCTGCCAGTCTGGATGCCAGAAGCGCACCGGAAAGTTGCCGTCCCAGCGGGGATTGGGGGGCAGCAGCCAGGCTGGCCGGGTCGGCGCGTCGTACCAGGCGTTGTTCCAGTAGGTGCGATAGCGTTCCGCCTCGCCGATCGAGAGATAAGCGACGACGAGACGGCGCGATCCGTCGGGCTTCGTCTGCATGCGCTGGACATCGGCGGCGGAGAACGGCAACTCGACGCCGTAGACGCGGTCGGGGGCGTAGTCGACGACGACGAGATCGGCCCTGCTGCGCGCGACCTCGTCGATTTCGATGCGGCGCAACTGGTAGCGCCAGCTTTTAACATCCGCGAGCATCCGGCGGCGCTCGAGCGTGGCGTTGGCTTTGGCCGTGGAGCTCGTGTCTGCGCCCGGGTGCTGCGCTGCGGGGCGCTCGGCGGCATGGAGCGGCAGCGCCGTTGTGGCAGCCACGAGCACGGCGATGGCGAGCCCTGGGCCGTGCCGCATCAGAACTGCCGGCCGGGCAGCCACAACCGCCCGAGATCGCGCGGCGCGAAGTAGGGAATGAACCCCTCTGCGCGTCCGCGGCGCGCGGCATCCGCGCTTTTCGCTTTGCTCGCGACATAGTCGACGAAGAAGACGGGGCGGCCCGCGGCCCTCGCCCGCCGCAAGTGGGCGACGGTCGAGCGCACCATCTCGGCGTCGTTCAACTTCTCGCTGTGGTCGACGCCGTAGAAGAGGTCCTCCTTCGCGATCGCGTCGATGCTCGCGATCATGTCGGCGTGGGCGAGAAGCTCCTCGGCGTTCTGCAGGATGACGATGAAATCGGGGTTGCGCTTTCTCGCATGCTCGGCAAGGCGCCTGACGAAGCGGACCATGCGCGCGGCGGCATCGGGGCAGAGCTTCGTCACCTCGGCGTAGACGTCGACGCGGTCGAGGTAGACGCCGTCGAGGCCGAGCTCGATCAGGCGGTATAGCGGCGAAGGATCGATGCTGTTGTAGACGCTGCGGCCGTCGTCGTCGCCGAGTATGGTCTGCTGCCACCCCTCCTCGCAGAAGCGGATGATGCGATTGCCCTTCCACTGCGGATTCTCCTGCATCAGCCAGTCGGGCGCGTCCTCGGCGAGGTACTCCTTGTCGAAGTAGTCGGGGCGGTAGTCCTCCGCTTCGCCGATCGAGAGATAGCTGACGACGAGGCGTCGCGTACCATCGGGCTTGCGCTTGAGTCGGGCGACATCATCGGGCGTCATCGCATCGCCGTCGCCGAGACCCGTCGTGCCGTCGACGACCAGGAGGTCGTAGGGCGAGGCGGCGGCGGTCGCGACGTCGAGCCCGGCGAGCTGGTAGCCCCACGAAGTAACGGCACTGATGGAGGTCTGCCGGCGCTTGGCCGCAGCGGCAAGTTCTATCGGGGTGCGCGGGGAGGCCCGCGGCGTGGTGAGCTGCCCGGCTCCCGGCGCTATCGGCGAGGCCGGCTCTGGCGACGGCCGCCGCGCCGGGACGGGCCGCGGCACGGGCGGTTCGAGCTCGGCAATGGACGGTCCCGCCCGGTCGCCGGTTGATTCGCTCGTTGCTGCGCGCGCTTCGCCGAGGGCGAACAGGGCAAGCAGGACCGTCAGGAGCGCCGCGACGGGCTTCGCGCGGGCGCTTCTACCGGTTCTGGTGCGATGTCGGAACGGGCGCGGCATGGTTCTGGGCTCAGTTGAGCAACTGCACGAGTTTCTACGCAGTGCTGAGCAGAACTATGACGCGCGTGTGGAGAGCCTACCGGCTGCTGAGGATGGCCGGCGGAGCCGAGAACTGGGCCGGCGTTTCGCTGGCATCGGCGCGGTCCGGGTCGATGGTGGCGTAAAGCAGCCATGCGCCGCCGCCGAACATGACGACGAGGATGGCCAGCCCGAGCAGTGCCCGTTTCAAGGCCCAAGCCAAGCCGAAGTTCCGGCCCGCAGCGGCAGTCGTCTTGATAGCGCTCTCGTCGATGGTGCTCATGAAATCCCCTCGGCCTCTCCCGAAATCCGTCGAGGCCGGATGCAATTCAAAGGCTGCGATCACCTACGCCAACGCTTGGGCCCGTTCGTGTCGAACAGGGCTGAAGCGTATTTGCAGGAGCCTCGCCGGAGGGTCAAGGCGGCACCACCCGTGTGCGCCATTCCCCTCCGTTGACGTGTTCTCGAAGCCACGATCCCTCCGTCAGCGCCGAGACTTCGACCAGCTTTCTGGCAAATTCGAGGTCGATTACCCGCGGTTGCGAAGTTGTGTCGCGCATGCAACGCGATAGGCTTCAGCGAACCTTGCGGCCGAATACGGCGATGGCCGCGAGGGGAATCACGAGCTTCAGGGCCAGCATGGTGACGTAGAGAGCCGGCAGGGCATCGTAGGCGCCGCGCTCGACGACGTAGAGCTCGTTCAAGTAGCGCGTCATGAGCTGACCGGTGACCAGCGCGAGGTTCATGAAGGACGCCATCAGCGCGAACCAGATCGCGCGCTTCGCCGGTGGAGCGTAGATGGCGATGAGGGTCAGCAGCGGGATCATGCTCAACTGATCGAGCGGCGATTGCGCCACCGTGTCGACGAGCGCGATGGTGCGAGCACCGAAGCCGAAGGTCTGCTCGGTCCACTCGTGCAGCCCGAATACGAGCGAGACGTCGGGGAGCGAGAGCGCGGCGCCCGCGAGTGTGAGAACCAGCAGCACGCGGGCGATCGGCTGGTTGGTGATGCTGTCGGACAGGAGCCACATGGCGGCGAGCGAGAGGCCCGCGCCGATCTGACCGAGCACGCCGAAGAACGCCTCGTCGAAGCCGAGCTTGTCGATGGTGAACCAGTGGTAGCCTTCGCCGGGCCCAGGTACCGCCCGGAACGCGAAGATGATGAGCGCGGCATAGACGATCCGCTGCCGCGTCTCGGCGGCCATGTCTGCCGTGACGTGCGCGAGCATCGTGACGATGACGGCAAGCGAGATGACGAGCACGATCTCCTGCGCGTAGGGGATGTCGGCGGCGAGCAGCGCCGTGACCAGCGTGCCGAACGCGAGACCGGCGCCGAGGAGCCGCCAATCGGTTGGCCGCGTCTCGCGGGTGTCGAGCTTCACCAGCAGAGCGCCGCTCATCGAGATCGCGGGTACGACGAGGCCGATCAGGAACACCTTTTCATAGGGCAGCGCCTGCGCGAGCGCGCCGGCAAGGCCCGCTGTCGCAAAGATACCGATCGACAGCGCGAGGCGGCCGAGCACCTGCACCATGCCGAGATCGTGGTCGATCTCCTCCTGAGGGCGCGGCGTGCCGTCGGCCAGGGTTCGCGGCACCACCTCCGTGCTCATGGCGTCGGCGACGACGTCCTGGAGCACGACGCCGGTAACGGACAGCAGCGAGGCGGCGATGTAGATGCGGTCGGGGGAAGCGAACGTGAGCCACCCGCCCGCGGCTCCGGCGAGCATGAGCAGCGAGAGCGCGATCAATCCGGCGCCGATGAAGACATAGGCACGGCGCTGCGAGCCGAGGATCGGCACGGTATCCACCAACTCGCCGAAGACCATCTTGATCGCCCACGGCAGCGTCAGCCAGACACCGAGCTGCGCGATCTCGACAGCAGAGAGGCTCAGCGTCTTCTTCAGCCAGAAGCTGTCCGCCACGGCGACGATGCCAAGCGCGCCATAGGCGAAATAGATCATCAGCAGCGGCACGTAATCCCGCTTCAACGCGGCGAGGGGTGCGAGCACGGCGCGGCGCAGCCGTTCGGCGGCGCCGGCGGTCGCCGGGGCACTCGTCTCGTGCGCGTCCGTCTTGTGCACATCCGGGCTGGCCATGGTCAGGGAATCTCCAGGCGTCGGATCAGGGCCAACGGTTGAAGGCGAGAGCGATGCGCAAGGCAGGTTTGCGTCATCGTCACGCTCGTTGTTTGCATCTTGGGCGCGGGCCGTGACTAGAGCAGCGGCCGGGTCTGGCGCACGAGATCGACGGTCGCCGACAGATCGACCTTGCCCGAGCCGAGGACCGGTATAGTGCCGACGACGAGCACCGCGCGAGGAACCCAAAGCTCCGGCATCCCCTGTGACTTGGCAAACGCCAGCAGCGCCGCCTTGTCGGCGTCGGGCTTGTCGGTCACGAGAATGAGCTGCTCGCCCTTTCGGTCGTCGGGAAGCGCGACGACGACGTGCTGCGCGTCGGGCCAGAGCGTTGCTGCGATGGCCTCGACGGCGGCGAGCGAGACCATCTCACCGCCGATCTTGGCGAAGCGCTTGGCGCGGCCGCGAATGGTGACGAGGCCCTGATCGTCGATGGTGACGATGTCGCCGGTATCGTGCCAGCCTCCTTCCGGCGGCTGCACGACGCCTGGCATGTCGGCCAGCATGTAGCCGGCCATCACGTTCGGTCCCGAGACACTCAGCCGCCCGCCGTCGTGGATGCCCTCGACCGGAGCGAGCCGTGTCTCGATGCCGGGAAGGATCGGGCCGACGCTGCCCGGCCGATTGGTCTGGGGAAGGTTGCAGGCGATGACGGGCGAGCACTCGGTCGCTCCGTAGCCTTCGAGGATCAGCGCGCCGACGCGGTCCCACATGGCGCGCGTCTGTTCCTTCACGCGCTCGGCGCCGGCAATCACGTAGCGGATCGAGGACAGGTCGCCCGCCTCGGCGGCGCGGGCATAGCCTTGCAGGAACGTATCGGTGGCGAACAGCACCGTGGCGCCGGTCTGGCGGATCGACTTCGTCACCTGCTTGTAGTGCAGCGGGCTCGGGTAGAGCGAAACCTTCATGCCGCCGAGCAGCGGCATCAAGCCGGCGGCCGTCAACCCGAACGAATGGAACATCGGCAGCGGGTTCAGCACGACGTCCGCGGGCGTCAGCATCTCGCCGGCATGGGCCAGGATCTGGAGCGCATTGGAAACAAGATTGGCGTTGGTGAGGACGACGCCCTTGGGTGCTCCCTCCGTTCCCGAGGTGAACAGGATGACGGCCGGCTGATCGGGCGTGACCTTGTAGCGGCGGTGGACCGCACGGGCGAACATGGCCTTCACGGCACCCGCCACCTTGTCGAGCGTACCGATCTCGGCACGCAGATCGTCGAGATAGATGATCTCCAGCCGCTTGCCGGGCACCGGCTCGACCCTCGAGAGATGGTCGATCACGTCCTCGAGCTTGGCCGTCTCGATGAAGCGCCGCGATGTCAGCAGCACGCGCACCGGGGCCGTGCGGATCGCCGACGCCAGATTGCGCGCGCCGGCCGTGAAATTGAGCATCGCGATCGAACGGCCGTGGGCGTTGAGCGCCATCAGCGTGACGAGCGCGCCGGCCGCATTCGGCAACATGACGCCGACGGGGGAGCCCGGCGGTGTCAGGCGGGCGAGCTTGCCGCCGAGCACCATCGTGCCCTGGATCAGCCGGCGGTAGGTGAGGGTCTGCCGGTCGGCGTCGACGACGATCTCCTTCGTCGCGCCAAAGTGGGCGGCGGCGTCCAGCAAGGCACCGAATACGGTCGTGTGGGCGCGCCGCGGGTGGAAGGCCGGTGGTTTGCTGTCAGTCATGCGGGGCTCGAGGCTCGGTGCGGGCTGGTGGTTGATGTGGAGATACAAGGCGGGCTGTGGCGCGAGAATGGGCGGGAGCGCGGCGGACTGCAATGGGCTCCTGGCGTCCCCTGCTGCGCGAGGTCGGTCGATTGGTGCCGAATTGCATAAAAATCGAGGCACCGCGTTCACCGGAAATCAGCACGAATTGCCTAGCCTGCGGAAAGAGTTCGTTAAAGGAGGTCGCGATGTACGGTTTTGAACCGGACGTCTGGCGCGAAGTGAAGAGACGCTGGGAGGTAAGCCGCCGCCGTTCGGCCGCTCTCGGGCTTGTGCACCGCTTCGGGCACGACGAAAGCGGCGTCGCCGCTGTCGTTCTCGGCATCCTCTTCACGGTCGTCTTGTTCATGGCCGCGCTCGCCATCGACGATACCCGCTACACGAGCGAATGGATGCAGGATCGCTACGCTCTCGACGCAGCGCTTTTGGCGGCATCGCATACCATGGGCCAGCCGGATCAGGACGAAGCCGCGCGGGCGCGTGCCGAGGCGTTCTATGTCGCCAACCGTTCCGACGGCAGCGCGCGCGATCTCGCGAAGATCACCATCGACGACAACAACGGAACGATCGCCGGAACCACGCGGTTCGACTGGAGCGCCACGCTGCTCAAGGCCCTCGGCTACGACAAGGTGCAGCTTGGTTCGGGTGCTTCCGTCGAGCGCGGCAAGTCGGCGGAGGTCGTGATGGTCCTCGACAACTCCTCGTCGATGCAGGGAACACCGCTCTATGAATTGCAGGAAGCGGCGCAGAAGCTGACGGAGACACTGTTTGTCGGAAAGGGCAATTCGGACCGCTCGGTGAAGGTCGGCGTGGTGCCGTTCGCAAGCTCGGTGAATGTCGGGCCGAACAACAAGAACCAGGACTGGATCGACAGCAGGGGGCTGTCGCCGTTGCACCGCGAGAACTACCAGAACTATTCGGGCAGCGGTGCGTCGTCGCTCACGCGGTTCGACCTGTTCGAGCGGCTCGGCACGTCGTGGGGCGGGGGCGTCGAGGCGCGAACGGGCGATTACGAGCTGAACGACACGCTCGCGGATGCCGAGAACCCTGCGACGCTGTTCGTGCCGATGTTCGCGCCTGACGAGCCGGACGATGCCAACAACCCCGACGCCCAGAACGGCAATGCCGACGGCTTCTTCTACAACAGCTACATTGACGACAACCCGACGCCGAGCTGTCCTGTGCAGGAGGTGGTGTGCACACAGACCAGCAAGCGGGGCAATTGCACCAAATCCAGCGTTACTCCGCTGCCTCCGGCCCAGGCCCAACGCCAGATCTGCAAGTACGACGGCGTGCAGAGCCCTACGACGACGACGTTCACGTTCAAGCAGGGCGGTCCGACCATGCGGAAGGGCCCCAACTTCGGCTGCGAGGCGGTGCCGCTGCTCCCGCTCACAAACAGCCGCGAGGCGGTCGAGGCCAAGCTCTACGACATGGTCGCCATGGGCGGCGCCAACATCTCGGAAGGCGTCATGTGGGGGCACCGCGTGCTTTCGCCGGGTTCGCCGTTCATGGAGGGGGCCTCGTTCGAAGACAAGCAGACGCGCAAGTTCATGGTGCTCCTCGCGCGTGGCGCGAACTTCATCGAGGCGTTCCGCGATTCGATCCCCAACCATTCGATCTATTCGACCTGGGGCTTCGGCGCGTCGGACCGGCTCAATCCGCAGTCACACACGGACTCCGCTCTCACCAACGCCATGAACAGCAAATCGCGTGAAGCTTGCCGTCTGGTCTCGGATGCAGGCGTCAAGCTCTACACCATCGGCTTTGGCGTCTCCGACGCGCATACCCGCTCGATGCTCCAGTACTGCGCGTCGCACCCGAGCATGAACTTCGACGTCACCAAGGGCGACGAGCTGCTGCAGGTGTTCGAGCGCATCGGCCGCGAGATCAGCGAGCTGCGCGTTTCGGGCTGAGCGAGACGCCCGCGAATCGATTCGCGGGCGTCGCAACGCGGTCGTGCGGGGCGCGACCTCCCGATGGACGCCCTGAACTCCGGTTCGCGGACCACTCATCCCAACTTTTGCGACGGCCGCGGCCATTCCGGCGGCCCACGCGCCGATTTTCGATATGTTCCGGCGGCTTGCGATGCCGGCGGCGAGGCCGGCACGGTCCTGCAACATGTGGACAATCTGTTGAGCTGACGTCGGCATGCCACATGACCGCCCGCTCGGCGGTGGAGGCGGGCGCGGAAAACCCCAAACTGCACACATCTCGGAACGGGGACGCATGAGACGTCCCTGTCGCTGCCGCCTTCGCGGGGCGCGCGTGCGGCACCGAGCGTCAGTGGGGGCAGGTATCATGTGCATCAGGACTACAGGATCGGTCGCGGGGCGGGGGCTCAGAGCTTTCGCACTCGCATCGATGTTTCTCGCGGCGGCGGCGGCGGTCGCGGCCGCAGGCAGCAAGAGCGGCGATCAATTCGACCCGCAGCACCGCTCGATCATGAGGATCGCGCCGGGTTCGGATTTCCCCGTCACCCGCAAGGTCACGGTCGGGCTCGACAAGTCGATGCTGATCGAGGTTCCCTCCGATCTGCAGAACGTTCTGGTGTCCAATCCGGAGGTGATCGACGCGGTCGTGCAGACGTCGCGGCAGGTCTACCTGTTGGCGAAGAACACAGGCGAAGCGAACGCCTTCTTCATCGGACCCGATGGTCAGCGCATCTTGTTGCTCGAAGTGTCGGTCACGCGCGATCTCTCGACGCTGCACGACATGTTCGAGCGTCTCATTCCCGGTTCTCGCATCCGCGCCGAGATGATGGGCGATACCATCGTGCTCGCCGGCACCGTGACCTCGCCGGCCGATGCCAATCGCGCCGCGGAGCTCGCCGGCCGCTTCATCAAGAGCCCGGCAGGCGTCGTCAACATGCTCGATGCCAAGTCGAAGGAGCAGGTGCTGCTCAAGGTGCAGGTCGCCGAGATGCAGCGCGACGCGTTGCGCCGGCTCGGCGTCGATCTGCCGGGCGCAGTACTCCAGGCCGGCAGCTTCACCTTTGCCCAGGTCATCCAGAACAGCTTCCCCGTGACGAGCCAGCTCGTGCCACAGGCGGGGGCCATCGCGCCGGGCGTACCACCCATCGTTAGCGCTGGCGTTGCGGTGCAGCCCACCTGGCAGGCCGGCAACCAGTCGGTCACTGCGCTGGTTCAGGCGCTGGAGCGCTCGGGTGTGCTGAGGACATTGGCCGAGCCGACGCTCACCGCGATCTCGGGCGAGAGCGCGAAGTTCCTGGCGGGCGGCGAGTTCCCCGTGCCGATCGCGCAACAGAACAATTCGATCAGCGTCGACTGGAAGCAGTTCGGTGTCAGCGTCGCATTCAAGCCCGTCGTGCTGACGGAAGGCCGCATCAGCCTCACCATCTCGGCGGAGGTTTCCGAGCTCTCCTCCGATGGCGCGGTCAGCCTCGACAGCATCACGCTGCCCGGCCTCAAGGTGCGGCGTGCGGAAACGACGCTCGAGATTCCCTCGGGTGGAACGCTGGCGATGGCTGGTCTGCTCTCCGACGAGACGCGTCAGAGTGCGGAGGGTGTGCCCGGTCTCAAGAACCTGCCGGTGCTCGGAGCGCTGTTCCGCTCCAACGACTTCCGCCGTCGCGAGACCGAGCTCGTGATCCTCGTCACGCCTTATCTCGCCACGCACACGCAAGCGCGCGAACTGGCCAAGCCTGGTGATGGCTACGCGCCCGAGAACAGCCTGCGTGAGCTGTTCTTCGGCAACATCAATCGCGTTTACGGCTACTCGACAGTGCCGCGCGGCTATCAGGGCGATTACGGCTTCATCATCGACTATCCGGGAGTAAAGGGATGAGCAGCGCAACTACGAAGGGGCGTGCCCGCACGGCGGCCGCCGTCACGACCGCTCTGCTCGCAATGGCTCTCGGCGGATGCCTGGACCATTACCGCATCGATGGCCCGACCGCGGCGATGCTCGGCGATCCATCGAAGCGCCACGCTATCGGCTATTCGGCAAGCACGGAAGCGCTCCATGTCGAGGTGGCTGGCGATGGCAGCGGTCTGAGCGCAAACCAGACCACCGACGTGGTCCGCTTCCTCGATCGCTACAAGTCGGAAGCGCACGGGCCATTGCGCATCCTCGCGCCGGGCACGCCGCGCGGGCACATGTCCGTGGCGCGGTCCTATCGCGAGATCGAAGACATCGTCGATCAAGCGGGGGTTCCGCCTGAGGCAGTCGTGCGCGAGCGCATCCGCGTGCGCGGGCCCGATGCGGCTGCCGTCCGTCTCGTCTACGAACGCCCCGTGGCCCAGCCGCCCGACTGCGGCAACTGGCCCGATGACATGGGGCGTATCGATCGCGACAAGCTGCCCTACGAGAACTTCGGCTGCGCGACGCAGCGCAATCTGGCGCTCACCGTCGCCAACGCGCGCGATCTCCAGGTGCCGCAGGAGGAAACGCCGCGCTCGAGCGAGCGGCGCAGCGTGACGTGGACGAAGTATGTGGGCGCGAGCCCGATTGGCTCGAGCACGGGCAGTTCGGCCGGCGCCGCGGCGGGAGCCGCTTCGCCGTCGGCCACGACCGCGGGCAAGTGAACCGCGCGGCGGGATGGTTGTGATCGCACTCGTCAGGGATGCGCCAAGGCGTCATCGGCTTTGGTGGAGTAGAGTTCGCGCTCCATCAAAGCCGTGACGTGCCGCCACCAGTCCGAGCGAAGGGTGTCATTCGGGCTCTCGATGAAAGCGTTGCACGCTCCACGTTTCAACGGTTGGCAGCCTGCATCGTGCCGCGTTTGGTCCGTTTCGCCGCTGGTCCGGAGCGCAATGCGGCCCACTCCCGGTGACGTGAGCGGCGATCGCCACCGCACGCGCGTTCGATGGTGGTGGACGGCGTTGACGCATCGAGCGAATGCAATCCGAGCGCAGGAATTGACATGGCGGACTCCAAGATCGACGTCACGCCACTGCGACGCACGGTTGGGGCGGTCGCCGCGCTGAACTTCTCGTATTTCTGGGTCGAGTTTGCGGTGGCGCTGGCCATCGGCTCGGTGGCGCTGTTCGCCGATAGCATCGATTTTCTCGAAGACGCAACGGTGAACGTGCTCGTGCTGCTCGCCCTTGGCTGGTCGGCTCAGCGGCGGCGGGTTGTCGGGCTTCTACTCGCCGTGCTCCTGACGATCCCGGGCCTCTCGGCGATCTGGACGGCGGCCGACAAGCTTCTCTCGCCCACCGCCACGGTGCCCGAGCCGGTCGCGCTGACGCTCGCCGGTGGCGGCGCGCTGATCGTCAACGCCATTGCGGCGCTCTTGCTTGCCCGGGTCCGACATCACGGCGGCAGCTTGAGCCTCGCGGCCTTCCTCTCGGCCCGTAACGATGTGATGGCCAACGTCGCCATCATCGCCGCCGGGTTGATGACGGCGGCGACGCACTCGTATTGGCCGGACCTGATCGTCGGAGTGGGAATTGCCGCGTTGAATTTCGGCTCGGCGCGCGAAGTCTACGAAGCGGCGATGGAGCCCGACGAAGCGCAGCCATGACGCGGCGCTCAAGCATCATCGGCAGCCGCAGCGCCAACAAGTCTCGATCCCGTTCTCGATGGTCCCGATCTTATAGCCCGACCATCTGGTTGAGGGCGTCCTTGAGCGTGAATTTGCGCCGCTTCGCAGGCTTGTAGGCGTAGGCGGGGCGGGCTGCGCGTGACGGGCGATCGTAGTTGCGTGCGGCGCGTGCCGGCGCGGTGTGGTCCCGGTCGACGCGGCCGTTCCAGGCGTCGTCACCGGGCGGTGTGGCGAGACGCGGCGCCGGGGCGGGATGGAGGGCCGGCGCCGGGGATGGCGGCGGCGGTATCGGCGCACCGATCGACATGCGTCCGGGCAGCGGCTCACGCTGGGCATGATGTTCCACGGCAGCGGGGGCGGCGGCAACCTGCGCGGGGGCAGCCCGCTCGACGGCGACGGCCCGCGGCGGCGCGTGTGGCGCGCTCTCTGCGACGGCTCGCGCAGCGCGCTCCACCGGAGCGGGAGGGGAGGCCGGCACGATGCCACGCGACGGAGCACCCGGTGCGTGAGCAACCACAGCGCTCGAGACGCCGCACGCGCGGTTGGCGTGTCCCTGAAGCAGCGTCAGCAAGATGTAGTCCGGGCGGTCGACGGGAAGGCTGGCGTTGACCTTGGCCAGGAACTCCGACATGGCCCGCCGCGAGGCCGTCTTCCAATCGCCGTCGGCGTCGCCGTCGTAGCAGCCGACGCGCTTCAGCTCCCGCTGTAGATCGCGGGCGAGGTCGACTTGGGCGGCGTAGTCCGACGCGACACGCGGCGCGGCGTTCTCTGTCGTCACGATCGGCCGCCAGGCGGAGCGGCCCGTGCCTGCCGGCGACGCCGTTGTAGCGACATGCGTATTGCCACCACCATTCGCGGGTGTGGCCGCGGCGGGAGTCTCCGCGTCGCTGACGGCGAGCGAGAACAGCGGGGAGGAAGGCGCGAAGTTGCGCTGGGGTTGCGAGGCGGAGGCGCTCTTAGATCCCGCTTGCACGGCCTCTCGACCCGCGGGCGACTGGATGCTGATGAGCTTGGCGAGGGTGTCCTCGTTGAAAGAGGCGACCGGGATGTAGGCGTAAGCTGCCGCACTCAAGCCGCCGGTCAAAAGCACGAGACTGCCGAGCAAACGCATGATCGCAAACTCCTTCAGCGCCAGATGCCCACTCCTGTAGGCTTTGACGCACGAACCCGTGAGACGGTTCAACTGACGACAGCTCGGCCGATTTCCGCACGGAAATCGAGAACGCCTTCAGTCGAATGCCCATTGCGGGGCGCGGCTTGCAGGATTCCGGCCAGCCTCGCCAGGCCAGGCTTCCGCAGGCCAAACTCAGCAGCCCAAATTCAGCAGCCCAAACTCAGCAGCCCAAACTCAGCAGCGCTGTCACGACGCCCGGTAGCGTCACCCGGGCAGCGCCTCCCGACCGCGCTGGGAGCCTCGTCTCACCGGCACGACAGGCCGAGGAGCCGCCCGAAATCCGCAAGTCATCCGTAGCAATCAAACAGCTCTGGGTATCGTCCCGTCCGGGAAACGCCCAGCGACCTGATCCATCGAGCACCGTTCCTTCAAAAGAACGATCCTTCCATAGACAACGGCGCGCCGAGGAATTCCTTGCCCGGACGTTGATCCATATACGGACGTATTGTAACCCAATGGTGAGCCTCTGCAACCCGCTTCTCTGCAGAACTGCATCACCGAGGTATGCAAGATCGCCCCAGGGTTGTGGCGTGAATGCAACGTGGGCTCGAAAGCCAAGGGGGCACCAGGCGCGCTTGCCGGTGCCGGAGCGGGTGCCGGATGGGCAACTGGAGCGTGTCTCTACATCTCAATATCTAGTATTTCAGATGCGCACTTGCGCGCCATGTCTTGTGCATCACAGGGCGCAGGCTGTGGAGAACCCGGTGGAAAAGACGGGTGCAATTGTGGATGACCGCTGCCCGGTCGTGCGTGGAACCGTCACAGAGGTTCCGCCTCATTTTTGATCGCGCGGAAGTAGCGGACTGATTCCCTTAACAATTCGCTACGAATCGAGATAACGTCGGAAATGAGGGGGCGTTTGTTCGCGTCAAACTTGTTTTCCCGGAACGGTCCACCGGCATTTTGCACATGCTAAATCGAGCGGCGATTGCCGCATGTGCCTCTCCGGTATGCACCGTTCACGGGACTTCAGCTCCAAGGTGTGTCGAGCCGGGCTCGCAGTCGTCACTTGCCGAGTGTCATTGGGGAATGATGCTCGGGTGCTCACAGGTGGCAGAAGGCAGGTTCGCCAGTTGCTCGCGCGCACCACGTCGTCCGTAGGAGCCGTCGGCCTTAATCCCTCGAGGCTGCAAGACCGCAAGCCGGCTGTCAGGCGTGATGCCGGCTATCCGCACAAGGAGAGGGCAATCCTATGAGACATGCTCTAGGTGTATTGGGCGTTCTGGCCGCGGGAGTGCTGTTGGCAGTCTCCGCCGCCATGAACTGGCGTTTCGGATTGAGTCTAGGAAAGACCGAGCTCGACGGGCAGATCTACGGTGCAGCCAGCGCCGCAGCCGACTGCCTCAAAGCGCTCATTCCATTCTTCCTTTTTGCTGCAATTAGAAATCGAATGTGGTCACAGGCCGCGGCATCAGCCGTGGTTTGGGTCGTCGTCACCGCATATTCGCTGACGTCGGCCTTCGGTCACGCCGCCCTCAACCGTTTCGATACGGCCGGGCAGCGTCAGATCCAGGCTCAGTCCTACAAGGATCTGCGGGCCGATCTCCAGCGTGCTCAGGAGCAGCTCTCCTGGGTTCCGCAGCATCGCCCGGCGGCAACCGTCAAGGGCGAGATGGACAGTGCCCGGAACGCCCGTTTGTGGGAGGTTTCGGAAAACTGCAAGAAGGTCGTCGGCAAGTCGCAGCGCACGTTCTGTGACGGCTATCACGGCCTGACTGCCGAGCTCGGTTCCGCCGAGCAGGCGGATGCGCTTGAGGCGCGTATCGCCGAGACGCAGCAGAAGCTCGCCAAGTTCGGTGGTGGCAGCGTTGTCGCCGAGGCCGACCCGCAGGCGGCGGTTCTGGCGAAGCTCGCCGGGATCGACATCGCCACGGTGCAAATGGCGTTGACCGCGTTCATTGCCATCCTCCTGGAGATTGGTTCCGGGTTTGGCATGTACATCGCGTTCTCGACGTGGCGTATCGATGATCGTCTTGCTCCGGCGGCGCCGAGAATGGCGCGGGTCCGCGAGGCCGTTCGTGCCGAGCGTGAACCGGTCGAGTCGATCGCGAGTAATGATCTGGTCGCCCTTCCGGCGATCGCGAAGGCCAGCAACAGCGACGTGACCGTTGAGGCATCCGCCTCGCAGGTTGCCGCTGACACCGCTGCGGCAGCGGTGATGGAGGAGACGGCCCCGGCTGTCGCTTCCGTTGCGATCGAAACGCCGCGTTCCAGCGTCGCCAACGACAACAAGACGGCGCCTGTCACGAACCAGCCCCAGCGGCTTATGGCTCCCGAAACGGACGTGGAGCGCTTCTACAAGGAGAGGATCGACACTCAGGACGGATCTAGTCTGACTGCCACTGCACTTTACGAAGATTATTGCGCATGGTGCGAGGAACAGAGCAAGGAGCCCTTGGCGCTGCCGACATTCGGCAGGGAGTTCGGTGAGCTTGGTGTTCAAAAGGCCAAAATCGCAGGACGAGTTCGCTACATCGGCATTGCGCTGAAGTCGGACGCAGACCGGACGGAGGATAAGAATACGCCGGCCTTAAGTGTCGAAGCCGCCTGAGAAGGCAAACAAGCTGGGGGTCGCCGAAAGGCGGCCCTTTTGCTTTTGTGCAAGACCTATCGCAATTGTGATGCAGGGGTGGCTTTGGCCGCCCCTTTTTTGTTGGCGGGCGAGGCGTCGGCGTGACGAGCGAACTGCAGCAGGGAAGCGAGAGACATGACGAGCGCAGCCGCCGGGCCGGCCCCCATCCACGTCGAAAAGCTCATGTCACTGTCGCGCGCCGAGTTCGAGAAGAGCGTGGTGGCGCTCGCCGGAGAAGCGGCGGAGCTCGGCGACGGGGGTGCCCTTATCCGCATCGGCGAGGGCCGCGCCGAGATCACCTTCAGCGCCCTGCCGGCGAAGCGGCTCGGCGGATTGCTGCTGCTGCCGCAGGCGCGCGTCGTCGTCGACGTCTCGGGCCTCGATGAAGCGAGCGCGGTCGAGTTTCTGCAGCGCTTCGATCTCGCGTTCCAGCGCGGCGGTGGCTAGGGTGCGATGGGTCGAGAAGGAAGTTGCCGGGCACTTCCTTCGCAGGCGTGAAGCACACCCTGAACTCAAAGTGGCGGTTGCTATCGTTTGACAGCGCGATCGTTTGATCCTTTGCCGACAGGCATGGTCGTGCGCATCGCCGCCCGAACTCGGGAACCGAGACGTCACGATTTTCGTGCGAGGCGCGCCAGCGTCCCTTCCGCCCAGCTCGGGAAGCGCCCCTCGGCGATCGCGGCGCGCATGGCGGCCATGAGCTGCTGATAGAAGGCCGTGTTGTTCCACGACAGCAGCATCGCCCCGAGATGCTCGCCCGAGCGCACGAGATGATGCAGGTAGGCGCGCGAGTAATCGCGTGCGGCGGGGCAATTGCTTTCGGGATCGAGCGGCGAGAGGTCCTCGGCGTGTACGGCGTTGCGCAGGTTGACGCGGCCGTTCCAGGTGAAGGCCATGCCGTGGCGGCCGTTCCGCGTCGGCATCACGCAGTCGAACATGTCGATGCCGCGCCGCACGCTCTCGATCAGGTCTTCCGGTGTGCCGACACCCATGAGGTATCGCGGCTTCGTCGTCGGCAGGTACGGCAGCGTCGCCTCGAGCGTGGCGAGCATCGCCTCTTGCCCCTCGCCGACGGCAAGGCCGCCGATCGCGTAGCCGGGGAGATCGAGAGCGACCAACGCTTCCGCGGAGGCGCGGCGAAGCTCCGCATCGATGCCACCTTGGACGATGCCGAACAAAGCCTGGCCGTCGCGCGCGATCCCCTTCTCCTTCTGGGCCGCGAACGCGCGCTGCGAACGCTCGGCCCAGCGGAGTGAAAGCTGCATCGCGCGTTCGGCTTCCTTGCGCTCGGCCGGCAGCTCGATGCACTCGTCCATCTGCATCTGGATGTCGGCGCCGATCAGGCACTGGATCTCGATCGAACGCTCGGGCGATAGCAGATGCTTGGAGCCGTCGATGTGCGATTGGAACCGCGCGCCCTCTTCGTCCACCTTGCGGATCTTGGAGAGGCTCATCACCTGGAACCCGCCGGAGTCGGTCAGGATCGGCCCGGACCAGCGCATGAAACCGTGCAGCCCGCCGAGGCGGTGGAGGCGCTCCGCGCCCGGCCGCAGCATCAGGTGATAGGTGTTGGCGAGGATGATGTCGGCGCCCGTATCGCGCACCTGCTCGGGATAGAGGGCCTTCACCGTCGCAACCGTTCCGACAGGCATGAACGCGGGCGTTCGAATGATGCCGCGCGGCGTGGTGATCTCGCCGGTGCGCGCGAGGCCATCCTGCCGGATCAGCCGGTAGCCGAATGAGCTCTCCGGCCCGCGCGGTTCTGTGTCGTTCGTGGCCGTCATGCTCGTATCTGCTTCCTGATGAACATGGTCCTGATAGAAACGGGGCGCGCCATTCTCATCCCGTCATCGGCGTCTTTCTCGAAGGCCATCCCTTCAACGGCCCTTTGAAAGCCAGCGCGCTTCATGATCGGTACTCCAGGCAGCGTTCTATTTGAATCGAACGCGATCGCGATTTTCGTTGGCGTCAAGAAGGCAAGGGCTTCGAACCGACGAGCGCCAGTGCATGGCCGAAGTTCACGCACCTGTCGAGCGGCGCCCATCGGCCGGATCATACGGACGGCAGCCCCATTCGGGTTCAAGTCGAGGAAGCTTCTCCTCCGCCTTCCTCGCGCGTGAGCAGTGACGTGTCGCCGTAGGAATAGAAGCGATAACCCTCGCTGAGCGCGTGCGCGTAGGCCGCCTTCATCGTCGCGAGACCGGAAAAGGCGGAGACGAGCATGAACAGCGTCGAGCGCGGCAGATGGAAGTTCGTCATCAGCATGTCGACCGCCTTGAAGCGGTATCCGGGGGTGATGAAGATGCCGGTCCTCGCCGCGAAGGGCAGTATCTCTCCGCTCGCGCTCGCCGCGCTTTCAAGCAGGCGCAACGACGTGGTGCCGACGGCGACGATGCGCCCGCCGCGTGCGCGCACTGCGTTGAGCGCTCGCGCGGTTTCCTCCGTGATCTCACCCCACTCGACGTGCATGACGTGATCGCGCGTATCCTCGACCTTGATGGGCAGGAAGGTGCCCGCGCCGACATGCAGGGTGACGGTGTGGCGTGAGATGTCGCGAGCGTCGAGACGGGCGATGAGGTCGGGCGTGAAATGCAATCCGGCTGTCGGCGCCGCGACCGCGCCGTCGCGCGTGGCGAACATCGTCTGATAGCTCTGCCGGTCGGATTCGTCGGGCGCGCGTTTCAGGGCGATGTACGGCGGCAGCGGCATCTCGCCGTGTGTCGCGATGGCAGAGTCGAGGAACCCGCCGTGCAGATTGAACCGCAACGTGACGAGACCGCCGTCCTCCTTCGCTTCGACAGTGGCGTCGAGCACGTCTGCGTAGCAGACGCGGCCCTCGTCGCCGAAGCGGATCACGTCTCCGACCTTCAGTCGTTTTCCAGGGCGGGCGAAGGCGCGCCAGCGGCATTCGTCGAGGCGCTCGATCAGGTTCACGTCGATGCCGGCGACCGCATCGCCGCGCGTGCGCGTTCCGGTGAGGGCCGCCGGGATCACGCGCGTGTCGTTGAAGACGAGAGCGTCGCCGGGCGCGAGCAGGTCGGGCAGATCGCGCACGATGCGGTTGTCGAAGCCTCCGCCCGGTTGGACCACCAGCAGGCGTGCAGCATCGCGCGGACTCGCGGGGTGCAGCGCGATCGCCGTCTCGGGCAACTCGAAGTCGAAAAGATCGGTGCGCATAGGCTTCTCCGCCTTTTCCGAGCGCGGGCGGTGTCGGTGAGGCGCGACAGCCGGCTATCGCGCGCGGTCGCGCAGTTCGAGCACGGCGGCAAGAGCGACGGCGAGCCACGCGGCGATCATCGTCGAACCGCCGGTCGGGGCGGCCATCGGGAAGAGGCGGCTGCCGGTGAACGCACGCAACGCGATGTCGCCCGCGAAGAGCGCAGCGCCCGCGAGCATCAGCATTGCCGCGATCGACCAAGCGAGAGGACGCGAGCATCGGCTTGCGAGGGCAACGATGGCGAGGGCCGCAGTCGCGTGCATGACGAGGAACTGGGATGCCGTCGCGAGTGCGGGATCGTTGACCCGGTGTGCGGCAGCGGCCGCCATGGCCACGCCCGCGGCGCCGAGCAGACCTGCGACGAGGGCGATGAGGCGGCTCGAGAATGTGCTCATGCTACTCCCCAAACGAAAACGCGAGAGGCCGCGCCTCTCGCGAATTCAGGTGTCCTTGGTTCGTCGCGCCTACTTGACGTCGGCGGCGACGCGCATCGAGATCATCTTGTCCGGGTTCTGAACCGGCTCGCCGCGCTTGATCTTGTCGACGTTCTCCATGCCTTCGATCACCTGGCCCCAGACGGTGTACTGGCGGTCGAGGAAGCCGGCGTCGTCGAAGCAGATGAAGAACTGGCTGTTGGCAGAGTTCGGGCTCTGCGCGCGGGCCATCGACGCGGTGCCGCGCACGTGCGGCTCGGCGTTGAACTCGGCCGGCAGGTTCGGATACTTCGAGCCACCCGAGCCGCGGCCCTGCGGGCATCCGGTCTGCGCCATGAAGCCGTCGATCACGCGATGGAACACGATGCCGTCGTAGAACCCCTCGCGCGCCAGCGTCTTGATGCGCTCGACGTGCTGCGGAGCGAGGTCCGGGCGCATTGCGATGACGACACGGCCCTTGGTGGTCTCGATGATGAGCGTGTTCTCGGGGTCCTTGATGGCGGACATCTGTGATTCCTCGGTTTGTCGGATGTCGGATGTCGGATGTCGGTCTGGCGGTGCGCGTGGCCTACTTGTGGTCGGCCATCACGTACACCTTGAGCATCTTGTCGGGGTTCGGCACCTCGCCGCCGTCGCCTTCACCCTTCTTGACCTGATCGACGTGGGTCATGCCGTCCACCACCTGGCCCCAAACGGTGTACTTGCCGTTGAGATGGGGCGTGTGGGTGAAGCAGATGAAGAACTGGCTGTTGGCGGAGTTCGGGCTGGCGGAACGGGCGGCGCCGACAGTGCCGCGCTCGAACGGCGCGTTGGTGAATTCGGCCGGCAGATCGGGATACTTGGAGCCGCCGGCGCCGGTGCCGGTCGGATCGCCCGTCTGCGCCATGAAGCCCGTGATCACGCGATGGAAGACGATGCCGTTATAGAAGCCTTCGCGTGCCAGCTTCTTGACGCGCTCCACGTGCTTGGGAGCGAGGTCGGGCCGCAGTTTGATTGTCACCTTGCCGGTCTTGAGCTCGATCACCAGAGTGTTTTCCGGATCGAGGGCCGGGGGCGCGGCCTGAGCTGCCGGGACGAGGGTGAGGAGCGCGAGGACGAGAGCCGTGAGAAGTCGCATCGGTTGATCCAGTCCGTTGTTTGGCATGCCATTCAGGCGCGCGACGCAAGCCGGCCCCGCGCGCGGCGTCAGGTTCGCGGTCCTTATGGCGATTTGAGGACGAATGCGCAACTGCGACCGGGCCGGGCGTCCAGGCGCCATCAGACCGGGCTGATTCTCGGCGCTTGCGGAACCGAGCCGGCTTCGGGTCCGCATACCCGCAGAAGCCGTCTCGCGGCCGGGGGGCAACGGTACGCAGGTGCGACGGATGCGGCGTTCAGCGCTCTTTGCGCGCTCTGGCAGGCGTTGCCTTCGCCGACTGCGACCGTGCGCCGGCCCGGCTTTCTGGAGCGGGCGTAAGGCCGGTTTTCGCCGCCAGTTGTCCAGCGATCGCGGGCGAGACGAAGCGGCTGACATCGCCGCCCATCTGCGCGATCTGGCGTACGAGATTCGCCGCGATATGGCGCACGCCCGGGCTCGCCGCCACGAACACCGTTTCCACGCCGGGCGCCATATCGCCGTTCATGCCGGCCATCTGCATCTCGTAATCGAAGTCGGTGCCGTCGCGCAGCCCCCGGAAGATGACGCTGGCGCCGGCCGCAGTGGCCGCGGCAACCGCCAGATTGTCGAACGTCGTGATCTCGATGATGGTGCCGGTGGCCGCGGCAATCGGTTTGGTTTCCGCCGCCAGCATGGCCACACGCTCCTGCGGCGTGAACATCGGCTTCTTGGCCGGATGCACGCCGATGCCGATGACCAGGCGGTCGACGAGGCGCGCCGCGCGCGCAATCACGTCCTCGTGGCCGAGGGTGACGGGGTCGAATGAGCCGGAATAGAAGCCGGTGCGGAGGTCGGCCTTGGCCTTGGTCATTGGGAAACCGGGAAGTTGGCGGGTGGGTTCGGCGCGACTTTAGCGCCCTCGCGCCGCGGCCTGCAATCGGCGGCTGCAGTCCGAATCGGGAATGAGTTGCTTGCGCGTGGCGCGATGATAGCCTCGGGCACAAAACCAAACGATACCGGCGCGGGCAAGCTGCGACAGCCGGACGCCAGGAGGAAGCGAAATGACCGGAACCGCTATCGACCGCCGCAAGGCGTTATTGCTGCCGGTGATCGGCGCGGCGGCACTGGCCGCCCCGGCGCTGACGGCTCGAGCCAACGAGGCGACCAAATTCAACGACGACGGGCTGCACTTCGAGCCCTGGTTCGAGAACACGTTTCTCGACCTGCGCGAGGATCTGGCCGACGCCACGGCCAAGGGCAAGCGGCTGGCGATCTTCTGGGAGCAGCGCGGCTGCCCCTATTGCGGAGAGATGCACAAGGTCAACCTCTCGAAGCCCGAGATAGCGGACTACATCGCGAAGAATTTCTTCTGCCTGCAAATGAACCTCTATGGCTCACGCAAGGTGAAGGATTTCGACGGCACCGAAATGGAGGAGAAGAAACTCGCGCAGCGATGGAAGGTGAACTTCACGCCGACCGTCATGTTCTTCACCGACGATCCGAAGGAGGCCGAGGGTAAAAGCGGCGCGGATGCCGAGGTGTGGCGGCTGCTCGGCTACTGGAAGCCGTTCCATTTCCTCAACACGTTCGTCTACGTGCAGACCAAGGGTTACGACAGCGAGCCGAACTTTCAGCACTGGCTCAACGAATATCGCGAGAAGCTGCGCGCCGAAGGCAAGGACGTCTCGCTCTGGTAAGGGCCGGGGCCCCTGGCGCGCGCGCCGGCCCATACTCCTGAAGCGCCATCGCGCGCGGCACTTCCCGTAGCAGCAATCGCGCCCACCTCGAGACCCGAGAAAAAAACGACCCGGATACGATCCGGGCCGTTGGGAAGGTAGACGTAGTTCTGTAGTGAAGAGCTTACTTCAACGGCTCGGTGTAGCGCGGTCCGAACAGGTTGAAGCGATAGCCGACGTTGGCGCTGAACAGCCACGGATCGAGTTCGACATCGGCGGAGATGCCCGTGCCACGCCATGAGGCGTCGGCATCGATGAAGGTCTTCTTCACGTCGGCGTTGAGGTACCAGCCGCCGCCGATCTCGATATCGACACCGGCCTGCAGAGCGAAGCCGAACGCGTCGTCGATCTCGAGCTTGGCGCCCGCGACGGGGCCGCCCGTGGCATGGCCTTCATTGAAGAAATGGATCCACTGGACACCAGCGCCGACGTAGGGCTTGAAGCTGCCGATCTTGTCGAAGTGGTACTGGAGGGTCACGATCGGCGGGAAGATCCAAGCGTCGCCCAGATCGACGCCTGCCAGACCGCCCTTGCCCTCGACCGAGTGCTGCGAGAAGCAGCAGAACAGCTCCGCGGCGAGGTTCTTATTGAAGAAGTAGGTGAGGGTCGCGGACGGAACGACCTTGGTGTTCACATCGGCGCCGACACCCGGGATCAGCCCCGCACCACCGAACACATCCGCGCTCGCATCCGGAGCGACGACGGTGCCACCGAGGCGGATCATGAAGTCGCCGTTGTAGTCGCCAGCGGCGGCCGTCGAAACAGCGCCGGTCAGAGCGGCGCCAGAGATCGCCATGCTGGCGATGATTGCCTTGAACGTCTTCATACCTGAAATCCCCCGGTATTTCCCGCCGGTCGGTGCGTCACATTCCGTGCCGTCCGGCCCGTTACCCCAGCATTAGTGAGACGGCTTGCGCGGCGATGCGAGCATTTCGCGGGCTGTCAACCTGATCGCCATCAGGGCGTGTCGCAGTGCCATTCGTTTGTGGCTGACCGGCCACAGAATATATTGATGGAGATCAAACTAACTTGGCCGAAGTGATTGGTTGAACAGCGATATCCGAGTTGCGCGCTGCACAAATAGGTCGCTCAAGGACCGAATCCCCGTTCGAACCTTATGGGGTCGAACTTTGCCTACAGCGGACGTCTAGCGTGCCGCCCGAACGGAGGATCGCGAAAATCGCCTCACCAATGCGCCGGGTGATTCGGTGCCGGCAATCCGCGGTCCTCGGGCTCGGGTTGTCATCATGCGGAAAGCTCAGAAGTCCCCACCGCAGGAATGGCAAAACGCCGATCTGCGTCAGAGTTATTTGAATTCACGCGGTAATCTTGTCGCACTCTGTGCAAATGTTGATGCCCATCAAGGCCACCCCACGCGGCTTGCGAAATGTGGACTGAACTGGAGGCGCCGATTGTTGGCGGCCGGCCGCCCCGCCTCCTGGGAGTGGGGATCCCACATGCGCGAGCAAACACGTGGACTGATGGACAAACTGGGCAAGCCTATCGCTGTCGGGATGGTCGAAGCCGTCGCGCCGACGATTCCGCCCGACCTCGGTGCCGCTGGGGTCGTGATCGGCCTGCGCCCGCGTCAGCGCCTCGGCTACGCGCGCGACGACGACCTCGCCTATATCGTCACAGCGGGCGTGCTGGAGGTGGATGCCACACCGCGCCCCAACGCGCGCCAGGTGATCGAAATCTATTACCGCGGCGACCTCATCCGCTCGCGCAATGCGCCTA
>CALMPK010000293.1 GCA_937873575.1 uncultured Hyphomicrobiaceae bacterium | reverse complement strand
GGATTGGCATGCCGGCGCCAGACCTCGTCGGTCATTGCGAAGGCGCCGGCAATGGTTCTCTCGATGCCCATGGCCTCTCTTCTATCCGAGCGGCCTGGGCTCCGGCAGACCTCTATTCCTTCAGCATCTCGTAGAGCTCGTCCTTGAGACGCAGGCGCACGAGCTTCAGGCTCTCGAACTCCTCGTCGGAGACGTTGACGCCGGCCGCCTCGATGCGATGCACCTCGCGGTTGAGGTCGTGATACTCGTCGAACAGCCGGGCGAAGTGTGCGTTGCCGATCTTGAGGTCGTGGATCTTCTGCTTGAACTCGGGGAACTCTTCGGCAAGCTCGTGAGCAACGTGCGACATGTCTCGCGTTTCTCCTTGTTGGGCGCGCGGCGGATGCGCACGCGGTGGGTGGGTCCGGCGAGCTGGGTGCCCGGCCGGCAGAACGTGTGGGCGGGTGCGGCCGGGGCGGCCGGACCTCAGCCCGTGCGTGACGGGCTGCGGCCGGGTGCGGCGGCCGCCGAGCCAGCGGGCGCTCCGATCGGCGGCGTCGCGAGATCGCCGGCCAGGACCTCCGCCACGTGGCGTGCCGCGACCGGGCGCCCTTCGCGCGCGAGCTTGCCTGCGATATTGAGCAGGCAACCGAGGTCTCCAGCGAGCACAAGTGTCGGCGAGGCGGCGGCGATGTTGTCGGTCTTCTTTCCCACCATCGCATTCGAGATGTCGGGGAACTTGACCGAGAACGTGCCGCCGAACCCGCAGCAGATTTCGGAGTCTGCCATTTCGACGAGCTGCAGGCCCTTGATCGAGGTCAACAGTTGGCGCGGCTGGGCCTTCACGCCGAGCTCGCGCAGCCCGGAACAACTATCGTGATAGGTGACCGGCCCATCCGGTGCGGCCTGCAAATCGGCGGGAATGGAGCGCATGCCCCGTACGTCGACCAGGAACGAGACCAGCTCGTGCACGCGGCCAGCGAAGGCCGTCGCCCGCGCGAGCGCGGCGGCGTCGTCCGCGAAGAGCTCGGGATAGTGCTTCTTCAACATTCCAGCGCACGAGCCCGAGGGGGCGACGACGTAGTCGCAGCCTTCGAAGGCGGCGATCGTCTGCTCGGCGATGGCGCGCGCATCCGCGCGGTCGCCGGAATTGAAGGCCGGTTGGCCGCAACAGGTTTGCCGGGTTGGTACGACGACATCGCAACCGGCCGCCTCGATGAGGCGGGCCGCCGCGAATCCGATGGATGGTCGAACGACGTCGACGAGGCAAGTGACGAACAGACCGACGCTCGGCCTAACATCCGGCGCCTGGGCGGCGACGCCGCCTGCCGTATTGACGCTCATACTTGCTTCCTCCCGCCGCCGGCTTTTTCTGCGGACATGCTTGTGCGGCCCAAATGCCTTGCTGGCGCCGTCGAGCGGAGCCGAGGCGAGCCGTCTGCCGTGCCGTCAGGTCATATCAGGGTTTGAGCGTCTTGAGATAGGCGATCAGGTCGGCGCGCTCCGCTTCGCTCGCGACGCCCTTGAAGGCCATCTTGTTCTTCGGCAGGTAGGTGGACGGGGCCTCAAGGTAGCCGTTGAGCGATTCCTCGTTCCATTCGAGCTTCTTCGATCCGGCGAGCTTCATCGCGTCCGAGTAGTTGAACCCGGGCTGCGTACCGGCGACACGGCCATAGATTCCGTTCAGAGCGGGGCCGACCTTGTTGACCGCATTGGGGCCGGTATCGTGGCAGGCCCGGCATTTGCGGAAGGCGTTGGCGCCGTTCTGGACGTTCTGAGCGCTGGCCGGGCCGGATGTGGCGAACACGCAAACCGCAGCCATGAGAGCGAGGGCCAGGCCAGAGTAACGGGTGCCAGAGTGAGGGGTGGAAGTGGTCATGTGCGGTCGTCCCCTGTCACTGCGAGGTAGCCATGGTGATGGCGGTGGGCGGCGCTCCGCCTGCCCGACCGGCCTGAGCTGGGAGGTATACAGGAACGTGTCCGGCTGACAATCGCCACCAATGGAGCTTCGGACCGGCGAAACCGCCGGGGCAACGCGCAAGGAAATGGAGCGACGGTGGTGCATCGCGAGCCGGCCGCACGTGCCATCGGAAGGCAGGAGGCGCGCTCGGGCGCTTTATTTGCTCTGAGTCGGTTGCTTGGATGCCTTGGAGCCAACCGCCTTTCGTGCGCCCTGCTCAGCCGCCGCGGCGGTCTTGCCATTCGGCCTCGGCTCGCTGGCGGCGTTCATCGTCGTGGCACAGGCGGGTGCGGTTCCAGCCATCGCGCCGGAGTGGTTGTTCGCGGCGCTCGTACCATCGGCGTTGCCGTTGCAGTGCTTGCCTTGCGACTTCTCCCAGTAGAGCTGGTTGCCGTAGAGCTCGGCGAGATACTCGATGAAGACGTTGACCTTGTTCGGCATGAACTCGCGGCACGGATAAACTGCGAAAATGCCGACCGATGACGATCCGCGATACTTCGGCAGCACAACCTCGAGCGAGCCGGACTTGAGATCGGGGCCGATCTCCCAGGTCGAGCGCAGGGCGATGCCGAGACCAGCGAACAGCGCATCGCGGATGAACTCGGCGGAATTCGAGCGCACGTTGCCACGCACGCGCGCCTGAACCTGCCCCTCGGGTCCCTCCAGGCGCCACATGTCCTGCGCGCCGGCAAGTAAGCAGTTATGGCTTTCGAGGTCGGCGAGTGACTTCGGTGTGCCAAACTCGGCGATGTATTTCGGCGAAGCACACATTACCCGGTTCTCGGGCGCGAGCTTGCGGGCGACGAGGGAGGAGTCGCGCAGCTCACCGATGCGGATCGCGACGTCGAAGCCATCGCGGATGATGTCGACGAAATTGTCGGTCAGGTGCATGTCCACTTCCACGTCCGGGAAGCGATTCAGGAACTCTGAGAGGTAGGGGGAAACGTGAAGCCGGCTGAAGGCGGTCGGCGCGGTGACCTTGAGGACGCCGCGGGGGCGGGTGTTACGGCGGCTGACGAAATCCTCCGCTTCCTCGATGAGGCTCAGGATATCGACGACACGCTTGAAATAGCCTTCGCCCGTCCCGGTCAGGGTCAGGTGCCGCGTGGTACGTTGAAACAGCCGCGCGCCGAGGCGTTCTTCGAGCAGGCTGATCCGCTTGGAGACGACGGCGGGCGAAAGGCCCATCTCGCGTCCTGCGGCTGACATGTTGGCGGTCCGCGCGACGCGGGCGAAGATATCGAGATCGCTGATCGCGGTCATGTTGTGCTCGATTCCGTGTTAAGCGGCTATGTCCGTGTAGGGTGCGATTTGCCTATAGATTACCCGTTGTATCGACGACGGTGTGTCAGTGGAAGAGGTATGCTGCATAAGAGTATTTCTAAAAATTATATAATCCCCCCGGCCGGGGATGACGAACACTCTGGTTGCGGTGCGGGTGGCGTGACGCCGGCCAGCCATCGCGACGACGCGATCGACGTTGAAATCGATTTTGTCCAGCGACAGCGCCGCCGCAGCCTTTATGATCGTCGCCGAACACAACAACGAGATGCGGATGCAGAAGAAGCCGCCCCGACCATTGGGCCTGCAAATCGCGTCGTCGAGGGAGCGAAACGATGAGCCATATCGAGCTGCCGGCCCCCGATTCCGCGATCGTCGCGCGGCGTGAGGCGATCGTTGCCGATCTTGTCGCGCTGGTCGGCGCGGAGACCGTCGTAGCCGACGAGGATGGCCGGCGCGCGTTCGAGACCGATGCTCTCACCGCATATCGGTGCATGCCGCTGGCAGTTGTGCTGCCGCGCACGACGGATGAGGTCTCGCGGGTGCTCCGCTACTGCTACGAGAATGGCGTCAGGGTCGTTCCGCGCGGTGCTGGCACGTCGCTGTGCGGCGGAGCGTTGCCAGCGGAAGACGCCATCGTCATCGGCGTCTCTAAAATGAATCGGGTCATCGAGATCGACTACGAGGCGCGCTTTGCCCGTGTCGAAGCGGGCATCACCAACCTCGCCATCTCTGGGGCGGTGAGTGAGCGCAGCTACTTCTACGCGCCAGATCCGTCGAGCCAACTCGCCTGCACGCTCGCTGGAAACATCGCCATGAATTCGGGCGGCGCGCATTGTCTCAAGTATGGTGTCACCACGAACAACATTCTCGGCGTGCGCATGGTGCTCATCACGGGTGAGGTGGTCGATATCGGCGGCGCGCATCTCGATGCCGAGGGATATGACCTGCTCGGCCTCGTGGTCGGTTCCGAAGGTCAATTCGGCATCGTCACCGAAGCGACGGTCCGCATCATCCGCGCGGCCGAGGGCGCCCGGCCGATGCTGATCGGCTTCGGCTCGAGCGAGCAGGCAGGGCGCTGCGTTTCGGCGATCATCGCTTCCGGCATCATCCCCGTCGCCATCGAGTTCATGGACAAGCCCGCGATCGACGTCTGCGAGAGTTTCGCGCACGCCGGCTATCCGCTCGATGTCGAGGCACTCCTGATCGTAGAAGTGGAAGGCTCGGAAGCCGAGATCGAGGGCTTCCTCGCGCAGATCCGCGACATCGCGGCGCCCTTCGGGCCAACACACGTTATGATCAGCAACGGCCCGATTCAGAGCGCGAAGATATGGAAGGGACGCAAGTCTGCGTTCGGTGCGATCGGCCGGATCTCCGACTACTACTGCATGGACGGCACGATTCCCCTGAGCCGTCTCCCGCAGGTGCTGACGTCGATTTCCGCGATCTGCGCGCGCCACGGGCTCAAGGTCGCCAACATCTTCCATGCAGGCGACGGCAACCTGCATCCCCTCATTCTCTACAACGCCAACGACCCCGACGAGTCGGAGCGCGCCGAGATCGCCGGGGCCGAGATCCTGACGCTTTGCGTCGAGGTCGGCGGTTGTCTCACGGGTGAGCATGGCGTCGGTATCGAGAAGCGCGACCTGATGCGGGTGCAGTTCAGCGACGCCGACCTCGCACTACAGATGCGCATCAAGGCGGCGTTCGATCCCGCCTGGCTGCTCAACCCTGGCAAGGTGTTCCCGCTCGATGCCGTCGGTGGCAGTCTTGGGCAGGCGGCTTAGCTTCAATCGAGGGGACGATGAGCGAACCTTTGAGACCGGCGGCAGACTGGGAGCTGGCGAGTATGATCGCCGGCTTCGCCAGCCGTAACCAGCCGATCGAGATCGTCGGCAACAGGACGAAGTCGCGTGTCGGGCGGCCGATGCAGACGGCTGCGACGATCACCACCCAGTCGCTTCGTGGCATCAAGCTTTACGAGCCGACGGAGCTCGTCATGTCGGCGCAGGCGGGCACACCGCTGGCGCAGATCGAGGCCGAGCTCGCGGGCAACAGGCAGATGTTGGCGTTCGAGCCGATCGACCTCGGGCCGGCCACCGGCGGAGTCGCCGGCGTGCAGAGTGTCGGCGGCGTGTTCGCGGCCAATCTCTCCGGTGCCCGCCGCGTGACGGCCGGTGCAGCGCGCGATCACCTCATCGGCGTCAAGGGAGTCAACGGCCGTTCGGAGGTGTTCAAGTCGGGCGGGCGCGTGATGAAGAACGTCACCGGCTACGACGTCGCGCGCGGTCTCGCCGGAAGCTGGGGCACGCTCGCAGTGATGACGGAGTTGACGTTCAAGGTGCTGCCGTGGCCGGAGTCCGCAACGACTCTGGTCTACGCGGGGCTGCCCGACGAGTTCGCCATCGAGCTGTTGTGCGCGGCCATGGGAACGCCCTACGAGGTTTCCGGTGCGGCCCACCTCAGTGCGGGTCTTTCGCGTCGCCTCGGCCATTCGTCGCTTGCGGCAGCAGGCGCGGCGCTAACGGCGGTGCGTCTTGAGAACTTCACGCAGTCGGTGGCCTACCGCAAGCAGCGCCTCGCCGATGTGCTGAGCGTCTATGGCGCTCCGATCGAGCTCGACTACGGCGAGACGCTGGCACTCTGGGGCGAGCTTCGCCAGCTTCGCGTGTTGAGCGATATGCCCTCGTGCCTGTGGCGCATTTCCACGTCGCCGCGCAACGGCCCGAAGGTGGTGGCTGCGATCCGTCGGCACATGGCGGCAGAGGCCTACTACGACTGGTCCGGCGGCCTCGTCTGGCTTGAGGTGCCGTCGAGCGCCGATGCGGGCGCTTCGGATATTCGCCGTGCAGTGGCGGTACCCGGCGGGCACGCGACGCTGATCCGCGCCGATCCGCAGGTGCGCGCCAGCGTCGATGTTTTCCAACCGCAGACGCCGACGCTCGAACGGCTGACGCGAAATTTGAAGGCGGCCTTCGATCCCCATGGCATCCTCAATCCCGGACGTATGTACTCCGGGGTTTGAGACGTCGGACGGGCACGGGGTAGGACACGAGAGACAGACCGCGCGATGCAGACGAACTTCACACCCGAGCAGCTCGCCGATCCCCGCGTCGCGGAGGCCGATCGCATATTGCGGCGCTGCGTTCACTGCGGGCTCTGCACGGCCGTGTGCTCCACCTATGTGGTGGTCGGCGACGAGCGAGACAGCCCGCGCGGTCGCATCTATCTCATCAAGGACATGTTCGAGCGTGGCCGCGATGCGAGCAAGGAAGTGCAGCACCACGTCGACCGCTGCCTGTCGTGCCTCTCGTGCATGACGACGTGCCCCGGCGGCGTCGATTACATGCATCTCGTCGACCATGCGCGCGTGCACATCGCCGAGACTGGCCAGCGTGGTCTGAAGGATCGGCTGATGCGGCGGCTTCTCGCCGCGGTCGTGCCTGATCCCAAGCGCTTCCGCCTTGCACTCAAGGCCGCTCCCCTCGGCCGTCCGTTCCTGCCCATCATGCGTCGCCTCGGCCTCAAAGAGTTGGCCGCGATGCTCGAGATCGCGCCATCGACGCTGCCGCCGCCCTCGCGGTTCGAGGGGCCAGGCACGGCGGTGCCGCAGGGTGAGCGTCGCGCGCGTGTCATCATGCTGGCGGGTTGCGCGCAGCAGGTTCTGCGACCGGAGATCAACGACGCCACCATCCGCCTGCTGGCGCGACGCGGCGTCGATGTGGTCGTCGCCAATGGCTCAGGCTGCTGTGGTGCGTTGACCCATCACATGGGCGAGGAGGAGCAGGCACTCGCCGCGGCCCGTCGCAATGTCGACGCCTGGACGCGCGAGATCGAGCGGGCGCCGGTCGATGCCATCGTCATCAACGCTTCCGGCTGCGGCACGACGGTCAAGGACTACGGCTACATGCTGAGGCACGATCCCGCCTACGCCGAGAAGGCGAAGGCCGTATCGGCATTGACCAAGGACGTGACGGAGTTCATCGCGGGTTACGATCTCGGGCCGCCGAAGCGCTGGTCGAGCCTGCGCGTCGCCTATCACTCGGCCTGTTCGCTCCAGCACGGCCAGCGCGTCACCGACGAGCCGAAAGCACTGCTGGCGGCGGCGGGATATACGGTGCTCGACGTCCCGGAGGGGCATATCTGCTGCGGATCGGCCGGTACGTACAACATCATGCAGCCCGAGCTGGCGCGCGAGCTGCGCGACCGCAAGGTGAAGAACATCAAGAGTCGCAAACCGGACGTGATCGCCGCTGGTAACATCGGCTGCATCATGCAGATCGCCAGCGGCACCGATACGCCGATCGCGCATTCCATCGAGTTGCTGGATTGGGCCTATGGCGGGCCGGTGCCGCGCGGTCTCGAGGCGCTCGAGGCATTCGTCTCGGACGTGCCGCAGCCGAAACGGGACTTCAAGGCCTACATCAGCTCGTGAGGCCCGCGACTCCTGACGACGCCCGTGCGTGAGCAACGGGAGCAGCCTCCCGTCTGCACCGCAGCGACCCCGGCTTAACCGCGATCCGGGGCGGTCTTCTGTACAGCGAGGGTAGTCCTGCTTTTCCGATTGACAGGCACGGGGGCTGCTCGCATAAGACGGGGCTGCCCCGCGGCCGTGGATGCGGGGCGCTTTTGTTTGTGTCGCCCGGCTGCCGGTCCCGTCGCGCAGCTGCACATTCGGCGGCACGGCCCTGTGGAGGGGTGCCCGAGTGGCTAAAGGGGACGGACTGTAAATCCGTTGGCTTCGCCTACGCTGGTTCGAATCCAGCCCCCTCCACCATCCCCCCTCGATTGCTGTTGGCTCCCGCCCGCTCCGCTTCCGTTTCGACGCATGGGACTTGTGCGTTGAAGTGGGCCCGGCATGGTGCTTTATCTCTTCGCCAGCGGGGGTACGTTTGGAGAGCGTCATGGCAAGTGGCACGCGGAACTGGCCGATATTCGCCAAGGAATGGGCTCGCTCGACGCTGCGCGATCCAAAGCAGCACTTCACACATCGCCGGCGTCGAACCTGCCCGTGTTGCGGGCACGAAGGATTGTTCGTCAGCGCCAAGCGGCGGATCGGCCCCGAGATGCGGTGCCCCAATTGCGCCTCGCGTCCGCGCGATCGCTTCCTCGCACTCGTCTTGCGTGAAACGGGAGGCGACCTCGCCGGCAAGCGCATCCTGCACTTCGCTCCCGAGTGGCCTCTCTTCCGGCAGCTCAAGGGGGAGGCGGGATACGTCGGTGGCGACATCATCAAGCGCCGCAACGCCAACGCGGTCGTCGATATCACCCGTATCGATTTTCCCGCTGAGAGCTTCGATTATCTCATCTGCAATCACGTGCTCGAGCACGTGCCCGATCATCTGCACGCGATGCGTGAGTGTGCCCGCGTTCTGCGGCCCGACGGGATAGCGTTCTTCTCGGTGCCACTCGACAAGAGGCGTGGGGAAACCTGGTATCCGCCTGCGGAAATGTCGGTCGCCGAGGTCGAGAAGATCTGCGGTTGGGACCACAAGCGGCTTTATGGCCGCGATTTCCGCGAACTGCTCGTGTCTGCCGGAATGATCGTGACGGCCATCGAGCCGCGCCCCGAATGGGTCGAGCCCCACCGGCTCTACGACGAGCAGTTCTTCGTCGCGACGAAGCAGCCGGGTCGCTTCGAATGGACCGGACCGAAGTGGGCCGATAGCGCGGCTGCCTAATCGGCGCGATCGCGCATGCCGGACGCCCGTGGCGCTGGCCGGTAACGCGGCGGGCTTTCTTCGCCGTCTATTAGCGCTTCATGCAAACGTCACGGCGAGTCTGCCGCAACGGCGCCCGATACGCTTGCCGCGGCGCGCGCGGCACTCTCGACGAGATGCGGCACACTGGCTGCGATGCGCTGGGCCGGACGCTCCTGGTGCTCCGCAGCGGCGAGCTTGCGCTGACGGTGCTCGAGAATAGCGTCGGCGATGCGGATGGACGCCCGGCCGTCGCCGTAGGGGTTCGTCCGGTCGAGCTTGCCGTTCGAGCGTTCGAGCCAGTGCGTCGCGCCCCTGAAGATGGCGGCGCGGTCCGGTCCGACAAGCTGCACGCGCCCGCTCGACAGCGCCTCGGGCCTTTCCGTGACCGTTCGCGTCACGAGCACCGGCACGCCGAGTGACGGCGCTTCCTCCTGAATGCCGCCGCTGTCGGTGATGATGAGGGAGGCGCGCTTCATCAGGTGGACGAAGGTCAGGTAGTCCTGCGGCGGGATGAGATGGATGTTCGGGTGTCCGCCGAGGCGCGCGTTCACAGGTCCCTTGACGTTCGGGTTGAGGTGTTCCGGGTAGACCACGTCGACATCGGGAAGACTGGCGATGTCGGCCAGCGCGTCGCACAGGTTCTCGACACCTTTACCGAAGCTCTCGCGGCGATGACCGGTCACGAGAACGAGACGTGACTGCGGCGGAAGGGTCGGAATGTTGCGGTCGAGACGGGTGCGCAGGGCCGCGTCGGCATCGATACGCGCGCTCACTGAAAGCAGGGCGTCGATCACGGTATTGCCGGTAACGTGAATCTGCTGCGACTTGATTGCGGTCGCTTCGAGGTTGCGAGCAGAGGATGCGGTAGGTGCGAACAGCAGCTCCGCCACCACGTCGACAACGCAGCGGTTCATCTCCTCTGGGAAGGGGTGCGCCAAGTCTCCGGTGCGCAAGCCGGCCTCGACATGGCCGATGGGAACGCCGCGATGAAATGCGGCGAGAGCCGCCGCCGCCGCCGTCGTCGTGTCGCCGTGCACCAGCACGAGGTCCACGGGGTTGTCGGCGAGAAAACTATCGACGCCGGTCATCACGCGCGAAAAGACCTGATTGAGCGTCTGCCCGGGCGTCATGATGTCGAGGGAGCTGTCCACGGCAATGGAGAACACCTCGAGCACCTGATCGAGCATCTCGCGATGCTGGCCCGTCGTCAGAACGATCGACTGAAGCCCAGTCCTGCGCTCGATCTCCTTGATGACGGGCGCCATCTTGATGGCTTCGGGTCGGGTACCCACGATCGATAGAACGCGCACGCGATATTCTCCGCAGCTGGGAAGCCGCGCGGACCGAGTGTCGGGAGAGTACAGTGATGGTCCAGCCGGCATGTGCTCCGGTGGTTGCAATCGGGAGGCCAGCCACTTTCGAGCGTTGGGTGTGCACGTCGCGGGTATTACGACGAGTTGGCGTGCCATTGCCGGACGCCGTGTCCGGTATCGGAACATGCGTCAGTGCGAAGAAGGCGCTCGGCGGGTGCTCGCGGGACGAGGCCAATGGCCGGTACAAGCGCAGATCGCGTCGAGCAGGAAAGCGCCAGCGGATCGCCGACGTCGACAGGGTTAATGCCTTGTGAAACTCGTCCTCGCGAGAACGCGAACGACCTCGATGGAGCGCTCGGTGCGGTCCATCGAGGCGTCGATGTCGAGGCGCGGTGGCCGGTGGCCGAGATATCCGCGCCAGACTGCGGGGGGCGTCAGTCGATCAGGTGGCGGCCGAGGAAGACGTCTCGGGTGAATGCCGCGTCGTTCGAGACACCGGCGACCGTCGACGTCACGGAGCGGACGTATCCGAGGAACTTCACCACTTCGGTCGCGTCGGAGTTTGCGGCGTAGATGAGATCTTCGTCGCGCATCGGGAATTTCTGCGCCGCAAAGAAGCTCGCCGGATCGCGGAAGTTGGCGCGATAGACCGTCGGAACGAGGTTCTGATCGGATGCGAAGTTGCTCAGATCTACGCCGATGCGCTCCAGCGCCTCACGATGCTCGATGCGGTAGACGAACACCTGAGCGGGGTTGGCGCGCGTGTCGAGCAGGCCGCCGGCCTTGGCGAGCGCTTCGATGAGCGAGAGATGCTCCTGGTCGAACTTGAACTGGCCGGTGACGCCCGTGTCCTGTCCGGCCGTGCCGAGGGCGCCGACCGCAACGAACTTCTGCTGCTTGCGCGAAACGTAGATGGTGTCGCCCGGCTGAACGAAGATGTTCTCCTCCGGGTCGCTGATGAGGCGGGGGAAGTGAACGGTCGCCCGGCGGCCGTGCCGTTGCAGGGTGACGAACAGCTCGTAGCCCGGATACTTCGTGCCGCCCGCTCTCGAAATGAGATCGATGATGCGTTCTCCCGAGCCCGTCAGCTTGAACTGGTTGGAGCCGTTCAGCGTGTCGCCGAGTACGGAGACGGTCGAAGCGTTCTGGTCGACGACCGATACGACGACCTGCGGCTCGACGGCACGACCGGAGAGCTTCCTTTCGATATCGCGCTCGATTTCGGGCACGGTTCGCCCGGCGGCGCGGACCGAGCCGGCGTAAGGCACCGAGATATTGCCGGCGCGCGTCACGGTTTGATTGGGCATCGTCACGAAGTTCGCCGGGCGCGGACCGGTATCGGCCGGCAGGAAAAGGCCGCCCGTCGCGGATTCGAACACCGATACCTGCACGATATCACCGACGCCCACGCGTACGTTCGGCGGGCCTTGATCTTCGGCGCTGAAAGTCGAGTGAAGGGAATCGTCGCCGATCTGCGAAAGAACGTCGAGCGCCACGGGGCTCACATCGACGAGTGCATAGTCGTAGGTAACCTGGCGCCGATCGCTGGCGAGGTGCACCGCGGCGGCGGAGTTGATGTCGCGATAGTCCGGTCCGGCCACAGGCAGGTGCGAGCATCCTGTGATCATTGTCGCCGCAAGCAGCACGGTTGCCTTCGTGCAGAATGCGGAGCCCCTGCGCGTTACGGGTGCGAGGCTCGGGCGGCGGACGTGGAACATCTGCTGTCTCCGGGGGGAGGAACGGAACGATTGCTTCCGTCACGATACGAGACAGCCGTTAAGGCTTAGTTTACTGAACAACTCGATCTGGCATCGACGTCAATCCGGGCGCGGCCCTGCCGCGTGGCAGAGAGTCGGGTCGCTGCACGCGCCGCATGACAACGGCTCATTGCCGCTGCAACCATCTTCGCGACTGGCGACACGATTCGGTGCGATCGCCGCGCGACGTGGCGTGTCGCGCGCCCTGGTTCGATTTTCATACACTTTGCAGGCGAACATCGCGGGGCCTTCGCCGCCGCCGCGCGCACCCGCAAACCTCACACGCCGCAGACCTTATCGATACCGCGCAACCCGATTTAACCACTTGAACGCGCAGACGCTCGGTCAACCGCGCAAATCGTGGACTATACGCCGATAGAGCCGAAATACGTTTGACATTGGAATGGCGTTTGCATTCCAGACCCCAGAGTTCGTGTGCCCTCGAAAATTGTCGGTCGATTGTTTCGATCGGGGACCGCGCTTCGCTCGTGCGGATGATCGAGCGCCCGTCCAGCACCCTTCGCTGAACGCGGCGCCGAGCACCGCAAAATTTCGAGCGTCGCGCGGCAGGGGGCGGGAGCTGGGTCTGGAGGGTTCGTTTGAGACAGATTGCCGAGCCATTTACGACGCGAGAGAACCCCGACGTGAGATCCGAACGATATTTCCAGGACCACCAGTGGCACGAGGGAATGGGACGTTCCTCGATGCGCAGCGGCGCTCTTCTCGTTGCCGCTCGTCTGGTCAACGTCATCGTTCAAGTGGGCTCGACCATCCTGCTCGCGCGCCTTCTCGGACCGTACGACTTCGGTCTCGTGACCATGGTTCTGGCGCTGACGATCTTCTCGCCGTTCCTCGTCGATCTCGGCACCACCGATGCCTGCTCGCAGAAGGCCAGCATCACGCGCCAGGAAATCAGCACGCTGTTCTGGCTCAACATCGGAATGGGCACCGCCTTGACGCTCGCCTTCGCGGCGGCCAGCGGTCTCATCGCTTCGGTGTTCGGTGAGCCCGCTCTCTTCGAGATCGCCCTCGTCTCTTCCCTCACGTTCGTTCTGACGGGACTTTCGGTTCAGCATTACGCGTTGATGCGCCGCGCGATGGAGTTCGACCGCATCGTCACCATCGATGTCGGGGCCAACGTCATAGCCAGCGTGGTGGCGATCTTCATGGCGCTGTCGGGTTGGGGCTACTGGGCTCTCGCCGTCAAGCCGCTCCTGACGCTTGGGCTCACGGCCATCGGTGCGTGGATCAGTTGTCCATGGGTGCCAGGCCGCCCGCGCGTCGACGACGAGGTCAAGCGCATGGTCCGCTTCGGGCTCGGCGTGACAGGCTTCACGCTGACCGACAACGCGGCGCGCTCCGCCGATCGCCTGGCGCTCGGCTACTTCTTCGGTGCGGGCACGCTCGGCTACTTTCAGAACGCCATGCTGCTCTACAACAATCTGTTGAGCCTGCTCACGGAGTCGCTGCACAACGTCGCCATTTCGGCGCTGAGCCGCTTGCGCGAGGATCCGGTCGCGCTGAAGCGGTCGTGGGCATCGGCGCTCTCGATGGTGACGTTCGCTTCGACAGCCGCGTTCGCCGTGCTCGCCGTCACGGGTGAGGACCTCATCGTCCTCCTGCTCGGTGAGAAGTGGGCGCCGGCAGGCCCGCTGCTCTGCATCCTCGCCGTGCGTGGCATGGCGCAAGGCGTCGAGCGGACGATGGGATGGCTCCACGTCGTCGCCGGCCGTTCCGACCGCTGGATGCGGTGGGGCTTCATGAGCGCGGCGTTCCAAATCCTCGCGCTGGCAGTTGGTCTGCCGTTCGGCGCAACGGGCGTCGCGATTTCGTATGCCGTCGCCATGTTCGTGCTCTTCGTTCCGGCGCTCGCCTACGCGGGCAAGCCGCTCGGGATCGGCATCAAAGACGTGCTGGCGGCGACGGGGCCGCAGGTCGTGGCCGGATGCGTCGCCGCCGTCGCCGGGTGTGCGGCCGCACACCTGTCGCTCGCCGATCTCTCATCGTTCGCCCGTCTCGTCGTTTCCGCTCCGATCTGCTTCGCGGTGTATCTCGTCGTGGCCGTCGGTGTGTTTCGCGTTACCGAACCGCTGCGACTTGCGCTGACCCTGCTGCAGGATCTCACCGCGCATCGCCGCAAGTCGGTCGGCTAGTCTCATGGAGGAACTACAATGAATTCCCTGGAGCGCATTCTGGTGCAACTCGACGATCAGCCTTGGGCCGCCGCATGGCGCATGCTGCTCGGCGCGGCCATGCCGCCGGTGTTCAGTGCGCTGGCTGGTGGCAATGGCTCTGTCGGACTCTATCTTGTGCTTTTCATCGCCCTGCTCATGACACTGCGTGTCGCGCCGGCGCTGCTGCGCTTCACGCTGCCGCTCTCGCCCGAGGCGAAGGAGATCTGGCGCAAGCGCCGCTTCATCGCCAAGGACTACGACTCGTACCAGTGGCAGAAGCTGTTCTGGATGGGGCTCGGCATTCTCTCGCATGCAGTCGTCGGCGGCGATCTTGGATTGGCCGGCTACACGCTTGCCGCCATTTGCCTCGTCGGTGGCGGTGCGGGGCTCGTCAACTGGATCCGGATCAACGATACGGGACCGGTAAAGGTTAACGCCTGAAACGGCCGATGCGCACGCGGGTGCGGCTTGCCACCGGCGGTGCTTGCGCCATTTGCTCCGACCGGACCAACTTTCTAGACGTCGACCAAAGCCGGGACAGGCAACATGAAATTCATACAGACTGGAATAGCCGGCGTGGTCGTCGTGGAGCTCGAGCGGCGCAGCGATGAGCGTGGCTTCTTCGCGCGCCAGTGGTGCGCAGATGAGTTCATTCGCGCGGGTCTCGATCCCACGCTCTCACAGATCAATACGGCACGCAGCATCGCGGCGGGCACGTTGCGCGGAATTCACTTCCAGAAGGCACCGCATGCCGAAGCCAAGCTCGTGCGGTGCGTGCGCGGTGCGGTGCACGACGTTGCGGTGGATCTTCGGCCGGCCAGTCCGACTTTTCGCCGGTCGTTCGGCATCGAGCTCGACGATGTATCGGGACGGATGCTCTACATCCCGGAAGGATGCGGGCATGGGTACCTGACGCTCACGCCGGATAGCGATCTCGTCTACCAGGCATCCGTGCCATATGCGCCGGCGAGCGCGACCGGCGTGCGCTACGACGATCCGGCTTTCGATATCGTCTGGCCGGGGCCGATCAACGTGATCTCGACACAGGATCGTGGCTGGCCGGCGTTCGACGCGGCCAGCGTTGCGGCGTGATACCTCGCCGCTTGATGCAATGGAATTCGCCCAACCTCCCGATGACCGGGATGGGCGCAGGAAATCCAAGGAGCCACTCATGGTGATTGCCGACACAGCCCTGATCCGCCGCGAGCAGGAGGGCAAGCCGATCCGCGTGGCGCTCGTCGGCGCCGGTGTGACGGGAAAGATGATTGCGCTCCAGCTCCTGACGCCCGTGACGGGAATCCGTCTCGTGGCCATCGCCAACCGCACGCCGGAGCGTGCGCTGCAGGCGTTCAAGCTTGCCGGTAACGAGTCCGCGAAGTACGTCGGCAAGCTTTCCGAGCTCGAGGATCGCGTGGCGCAGGGGCTGCCGTCGGTCGTCGACGACTACATGATGGTCTGCAAGGCGGCCAACATCGACGTCATCGTGGAGGTGACCGGCGCCGTCGAGTACGGCGCGCTCGTGGCGACGGCGGCCATTGCACATCGCAAGCACGTCGTCCTGGTCAACGCCGAGCTCGATTCGACCGTCGGCCCCATTCTCAAGCACATGGCCGACAGGGCCGGCGTCGTCATCACCAACACGGATGGCGACGAGCCAGGCGTGGCGATGACCCTCCTCCGCTACATTCGCTCCGTGGGATTGCGTCCGGTTGCCGCCGGAAATCTAAAGGGCCTTATCGACCGCTACCGGACGCCCGAGACGCAGAGGGAGTTCGCGGCGAAGTACGACCAGAATCCGGCCAAGGTGACATCGTTCGCCGATGGTACGAAGCTGTCGATGGAGACGACGGTTCTGGCGAACGCGTCGGGCTTCAAGGTGGGGCAGCGTGGAATGTATGGGCCGAAGTGCGCTCACGTGCGCGAGATGTCGACGCTTCTTCCCGAAGACCAGATGATGGCGGGCGGTCTCGTCGACTATGCCCTCGGCGCGGAGCCGCATACCGGCGCTTTCGTCATCGCGTGGGAAGGCGATGCGCGCAAGCAGAAGGAACTCGGCTACTACAAGATGGGCAATGGTCCGTTCTACGTTTTCTACACGCCCTATCACCTGCCGCACATTCAGCTCGCGTCCACTATCGGTCGCGCCGCTCTGTTCAACGACGCGACGGTGGCGCCCATCGGAGCGCCGGTCTGCGAGGTTGCCGCCATCGCCAAGCGCGATCTGAAAGCGGGCGAGGTGATCGATGGCGTCGGAGGGTTCATGACCTATGGCGTCATCGAGAACGCGGCGGAGTTCCGTGCCGACGACCTGCTGCCTGCCGGTGTCGGCGAAGGATGTCGTCTGCTCAGGGCCGTGGCGAAAGACCAGCCGATCACCTACGCGGATGTGAAGCTACCCGAGGGGCGTCTTGTCGATCGTCTGCGCTCCGAGCAGGACGCGCGGTTCGGATTGGTCTCCCGTCGGCCGGAGTTGCTGGCCGGCTGACGCGAGGCTCATGGTCAAGAGCGCCGTCGACTTTGATGGAAGCGCGCTCGCGGTCCATCAAAGTCGGCAGTTGCGCGCCAGGCCCTGCGGCGAGGGGGCGACGTGTCCCTCCGATCGATGCATCCGAGAAAACGAAGACGGCCGCAGGCGATCCTGCGGCCGTTTTTCGTAGCGGTGTGGTGGAACTCACGGCGGGCACGTTCAAGCGCCGGCGATGAGTGATGAAGGCAAGGCGATATGGACGTCGCCGATCGAGAGCATCCGATCAGGACGCCCGTCCGCGGGGGGGCTGATCGGATAGTGCCCTCACTTCGGCCTAGTGCGGCGAGGCCGCAATATCGCATCTCGGCATCTTGCCGCCCTGGCGATCGGTTTCGGACGTCGTGGCGGTGTCGACGCGCTCGAGCCAGATCTCGCGCCAGTAGGGCGGCAGCGCCCGCGGGCAGTTGATGGGGTTGGTGAAGCGGCCGTGGCAGCCAGCGCCCTCGAGCACGATGCACGAGTTCTTCAGCGTCACGAGCTGGCCGGTCTTCTCGTTGATGATCTTGCGAACTTGCCCCTTCACTCGGAACGCCTTGCCGCAATAGGGCACCATCTCGGAATGGAAGCTCATGCCGCGATTCATGAGGCGCTTGTCGACGGTCTCGAGAATCCGATCGATGCTTTTCACGCGCACGAGGTCGCCGGGCTGCAAGCCTAGTTCGACGGGTGGTTTGACGCCGCCTGTCGGGTGGCGCCCGGCGTGAATGGGGAAGGGCACGCCGCCGCGCATCGCCTGGAAGGCGTCGTAGGTCCAGCGCAACGCCGAACCGAAACCGAGACCGGAGGAGACAAGCGCGGAGTAGCCCATGAACGCCATGCGCGACAGCAACGTCGACATGCCGACGTTGCCCGATTGATAGTCGAACACGTACTGATTGGTCCGCCACCATGGCAGCGGTCTCGTCGCAACGGGCAGCTTGGTTGCCTGACACGAGAAGTATTGATCGCTCGTGGAGCCGTTCGGAGAGGCACGCCGTGTCGCGGCCACGACGAGAGTGTCTAGGCGCTCGTCGGGTTGTGTCGGCTCTATCACCTCGCTCTCGCCGACACGACGCAGCCAAGCGTTCTTCCAGACGATCGTGCAGGTCATCTCGCAACCGCCGAAGGCGGCCCCGTCACATCGCAGGTCACCGAGAAATACCGCATCGTTCATCTGCCGCGCGCCCGTGCCGTGAACCGTGTCGCACATCTTGTGCGCCAACTTGGCCACGCGCAGCTTCTTGCCGCAGTACTGCAACATCTGCGGCATGAACGGCAGCTCGTCCAGGCACGCGCTCTCGTCGAGCGTCGCGAGGATTTCGCCGGCCGATCGCACGGCCACCCAGTCGCCGACCATCAATTCCAGAGCCGCCGTCATTGGTGGTTCACTCCTGCATGGGTATTTAGACTGTTAGATTCGTGAGGTGGATCGAGCATGGCCGTGCTGGTTTCGGACGCGAATGCGCCGAAGCGGGCGTGCCACGGTTGTGCTTGAGACTGGTGCAAATCCCGCGCCGTTCGTTCGGCGCAGGCCCTTAGTGCGAGGGTCGTATGCAATGCCTGCCGATATGGACGGGTGACAGGGCGCGATGTCTCCAGGTCCCGGTTGCGTTTCGAAAGTGTAAATTCGCCGCTGCGTTGCTTGTCGGCATTTGAAATGTTCATAAGCTTGGTCCGTATTGCCCGCAACACGGGTGGCAAAGATAAGGTTAGCGTCTGATGAGGATCACCTCGACGTAACGCTTGCCTCTTCACCAGACGCGGCGATGCCTCCGCGAAAATTCAGAGCGAACGATTAGGATCGCAGCGAGCACGCCGCCACTATGCGCGGCACGCCGCCGCTGAAGCTCTGGCACATCCTGTGCACATCCATTGCTCGAGTGTCGGGCGCCCCAATTCCCCTGGTCTGGAAGAGGCGATAACCGGCGTGGGCGTCCCGAGGTTGGATCCGATGAGTGTGCAAAGACAGCGCGTGTCGTTCCAAGACGGTACAAGGCCGCGTATCTGCATGGTCTCGAAGCGGGGCATCTCGCACGAGGCGTTCCAGGCCGCGTTGTTCGAGGCCGAAGACGTGCTTGCGGAGACGGCCAGCGTCGATCTCGTGTCCGTCGCGCCGGGGGCGTCCTATGCCTTCCGGAACCGGTGGCAGCGTCGGCTACTGTTCCGTGGTTTGAAGTCGCTGGCCTATGCCAACCCGGGACTCGAGCGCGTGAAGCTCGAGCGCGATTACGATGTCTTCGTCGCGGTCTGCCAGAATGTCTGGGACCTGCTCTCAATCAATGCGGTCGAGAACTGGAAGGAGCGCTGTGGCGTCAGCATCTGCTGGCTCGGTGAGATCTGGACTGCGGAGCTCGCCAAGATTCCGCATCTGGTGCGATCGCTGCAGAGGTTCGACCACGTCTTCGTCAGCAGCCAGGGGACTGTCGCGCCGCTTTCGGAGTTTCTTGGTCGCAAGTGCCACTTCATGCCGACAGCCACGGATACGCTTCGCTTCAGCCCGATGCCGCACGAGCCGCAGCGCACGGTCGATGTCTACAGCATCGGAAGGCGTTGGCCCGGCGTTCACGAAGCGCTCAAGCAGGCGGCCGCCGACGACGGGTTGTTCTACCTGTTCGACAGCTACAGGAAGATGGCCGAGATGGAGTTCGCCGATCACAGGCAGCATCGCGAGTTGTTCGCGAGCATCGCCAAGCGCAGCCGCTACTTCATGGTGTCGCCGGGCAAGATGGATTCCCATGCCGAGACGCGCGGGCAGGTGGAGATCGGCTATCGCTATTTCGAAGGAGCGTCGGCAGGCGCCGTGATGGTCGGGCAGGCGGCGGAATGCGATGCGTTCCGCGAGCTGTTCCCTTGGCCGGACGCAGTGGCCGAGGTCAAGCCCGACGGCTCCGATGTTCTCGAGGTCATCGCCGATCTGGAAGCAGACCCGGTGCGACTCGCCGAGCTTGGACGGCGCAATGCCGCCGCTTCGTTGCTTCGTCACGATTGGGTTCACCGCTGGATGCAGATCTTCGAAATCGCGGGTGTCGCGCCATCGTCGGCCATGACGGCGCGCCGTGACCGTCTTCGCGAACTTGCACACGCTGCAAGTGGGCCGCAATCGGCCCGGCCCCGTCAATCGCCCGCCGCCGTAGCGATCGCGAACAACCAGGGCATCGGTGAGAAGCGTGCGGCAATGCCGCGCGATGCCTTCGACCGAAGCGTCGCGCGATCTGGAAGTGAGTTTGGAACTCAAACGGCAGGGCGGAGCGCGGGCCTCGCCTGAATTGGAACGCCTGACTGCATGCGTAATGGGACTGAGTAAGGACAATGATGCTGCGATTTCTTCCCGACCTGCCGGCGGATGGCACCGTTCTCTGCCTCGGCGCCCACAGTGACGACATCGAGATCGGATGTGGTGGGCTGCTCATGCAACTTCACCAGCGCTATCCGGGTCTCAAGTTCGTGTGGGAAGTTTTTTCGGGTGACGACGAGCGCGAGCGCGAGACGCGCACGGCCGCCGCCATGCTGATGGGCAATGCGAACATCGAAGTGACGGTACACAAGTTCCGCGGCAGCTACTTCCCGCATTGCGCCTCGCAGATCAAGGACGCGTTCGAGGATATCCGCGCGCGCATCAATCCCGATCTCGTGCTGACGCACTTCCTCACGGACCGCCACCAGGATCATCGTGTCATCTCTGAGCTGACGTGGAACACGTTCCGAAGTCACGCGGTGCTCGAGTACGAAATTCCGAAATACGATGGCGATCTCGCCCATCCGGGAGTCTTCTGCCCAATCAGCGAAACGCTCGTCGACAAGAAGATCGACACGCTGCTCGCGTGCTTCGGCTCGCAGCGCAGCCACCAATGGTTCGACGCCGACCTGTTCCGCGGATTGATGCGGGTGCGCGGTATCGAATGCAACTCACCGACCCGCTTCGCCGAAGCTTTTCACGCGCGCAAGCTGGTCCTCCAATAGCAAGAGCGGATGGTTCCACAATGAAGCAGCACAGAAACTTGATCGGCCTGCGTGACCTCCTCGTCGAGGACTTCGAGGCGATGTGCGTCGATCTCACGGGCGAGTTCCAGGAGATGGCCGGCAACCGTCTGCTCATCACGGGCGGTGGCGGGTTCCTTGGCTATTACCTCGTGCAGGCGGTCCTGCATTGGAACGACACGCGGCCCGGTTCGAAAATCGACGTGGCCGTCTACGACAACTACGCGCGCGGTGTGCCCGATTGGCTGGAGGCATTGCGCGACAGGCCGGACCTGGAGCTGCGGCGCCACGACATGATCGAGCCGCTGCCGGCGGACATCGGGCACTTCGACTATGTGATCCACGCTGCGGGTATCGCTTCGCCGATGTTCTATCGCGCGCAACCGCTGAAGTGCATCGACGCCAACATCAATGGCCTGCGCAATCTGCTCGACTATGCGGTCGGCGAGCGCGACAGCGGGCGTCCGCTCAAGGGCTTCCTGTTCTATTCATCGAGTGAGATCTACGGCGATCCCGTCGCGGCGGCGATCCCGACGCCGGAAACCTATCGCGGCAGCGTATCCTGCACCGGCCCGCGCGCGTGCTACGACGAGTCGAAGCGTTTCGGCGAGACGCTCTGCGTCGTCTATGCAAAGCACGAGGGGCTCCCCGTGACGATGGCGCGGCCGTTCAACAACTACGGCCCTGGCCTCAAGATCAACGACGGGCGCGTGATCCCCGACTTCGCGAGCGACATCTTCGCCGGGCGCGACATCGTGATGCTCTCCGATGGCAAGCCGAAGCGGACGTTCTGCTACGCGACGGATGCGGTCACGGGCTACTTCAAGGTGCTGGTCCGCGGGCGTCCGGGTGAAGCCTACAACATCGGCATCGATACGCCGGAGATCTCGGTCGCCGAGCTCGCGCAACTGACAGTGAAAGCTGCGCAGGACCTGTGCGGCTACTCGGGCAAGGTGGTCCTCGGCGAGAGCAACGAGAAGGACTACCTGGTCGACAATCCCAACCGGCGCTGCCCGGTTATCGACAAGGCGCGCTCCGAGCTCGGCTTCGAGCCGAAGGTTTCGATCGAGGACGGCATCTATCGCTCCCTCATCTGGTACAATCACAACCAAGTCGCGGCGGTGGGCTGATGAAGGTCTCAATTATCGGTACAGGTTACGTCGGCCTCGTAACGGGGGCGTGCCTCGCGGAAGTCGGACATGAAGTGATCTGCGTCGACGTCGATCCGCGCAAGGTCGACATGATCAACTCGGCCGAGGCGCCGATCCACGAGCGCGGGCTCCCCGAGCTTCTGAAGCGCAACAGCGGCCGTCGCCTTTCGGCGACCACCAATCTTGCCGCGGCGGTCGCCGATACGGAGATCACCTTCATCGCCGTCGGGACGCCGGCGGCGAATGGAAAGATCGACCTCAAGTACGTCGAGGCGGCGGCGGCCGAGATCGGCAGGGCGATTCGCGACAAGGCGGGATATACGACCATTGTCGTCAAGAGCACCGTGGTGCCCGGTACGACGATCGGCGTCGTGCAGAGTGCGATCGAGCGGGCCTCGGGTAAGACGGCGGGTGTCGATTTCGGCCTCGGCATGAACCCCGAATTCCTCACGGAAGGCACGGCGGTTGCCGACTTCACCTTCCCGGACCGTCTTGTCCTCGGCGGTATCGATGCGCGGACGCACGACGTGCTGCGCGATCTCTATCAGTCCTTCGACGACTCCGTTCCGAGGATCGAGACGAACCCGACGACCGCGGAGATGATCAAGTATGCCTCGAATGCCGTTCTTGCCACGATGATCTCGTTCTCCAACGAGATCGCGCGGCTTTGTTCCGCTGTCGGCGGCGTCGATGCGATCGATGTGATGCGTGGTGTCCATCAGGCCGGATACTTCACGATCCGCCACGGCGGCGAACGCCTCACGGCACCGATTTGCAGCTTCCTCGAGCCGGGTTGCGGGTTCGGTGGCAGTTGTTTGCCGAAGGATGTCACGGCGCTTGTCGGACAGGGGCGCGAGAACGGGCTCTCGCTCGATCTCCTGCAGAGTGTGCTGCGCATCAACGGCGCACAGCCGGATGAGATGATGCGTCTCATGGGGCTTCACTATCAGTCCCTGCGCGATGTTCCTGTCGCGGTGCTCGGGATCGCGTTCAAGCCCGACACGGATGACATTCGCGAGTCGCCGGCTTTCCCGCTCATTCGCCGTTTGAAGGAACAGGGCGCGACACTGACGGCTTACGATCCGATCGCGCGGCCGAGCGAGCATCCCGATCTTGCCGGCGTGCGCCTCGCGGACACGCTGCGCGAAGCGGTTGCGGGCGCAAAGATCGTGCTTCTCGTCACGCGCTGGTCCGAGTTCTCCGCGCTCGACGGTCTGCTCGGCGAGCTCGGGACGCAACCGCTCGTGGTCGATGGGCGTCGTGTTCTCGATCCCAGCTCCTTTGCGCAGTACGAAGGAATCGGTCGCGCCTAGCGCCCCGGTACTGACATGTGTTTCGCCTTGCGGCGGCACGGGCCAACCGTGCCGCCGTGACTTCGACCGATCTACTCCCTCGAAATGGAACTTGCTCGTGTGTGGCATCGCGGGACTCATCGGACGGCTGGACGAGCGTAATCGTGCCGCGTTGAAGCGGATGAGCGACGCGCTGGAGCATCGCGGCCCGGATGCCGACGCAACGTGGGAGGCAACCCCCGACGATCGCGGCTGGGGTGCGATGCTCGCGCATCGGCGCCTCGCGATCCTCGACTTGTCGCCGGCTGGCGTGCAGCCGATGATCGATGCCGTTACAGGTCACGTGCTGGCCTACAACGGTGAGGTCTACAACTATGTCGATCTGAGACGCGAGCTCGAGGCGAAAGGCGAGCGACTCGGTTCGAGCGGCGACACGGCGGTCATTCTTCGCTACCTCGGCCTCCAAGGGGCCGAGGCGGTGGCGCGGTTCCGCGGCATGTATGCCTTCGCGTGCTGGGATCAGAGCCAGCGCCGATTGCTGCTCGCGCGGGATCGTCTTGGCATCAAGCCGCTCCATGTGGTTCGCGCGACGTCTCCGGACGCGGGCTGGTCGATCGCGTTTGCGTCCGAGCTGCGCGCCCTGCTTGCCTCGGGTCTCGTCGAGACGCGCCGGCTCGATCCCATGTCTGTCGCGAGCTGCGTGTGGAGCGGCTTTACCATCGGCCCCAATACGGCGGTCGAGAGCATCGAGATGCTCGCTCCGGGCCAAGTCGTCGAACTCGACGGCGCAGGCAATACAATCCGTGATGAGATCTTCCTGCGGAAGGCAGGGCGTGTCGGTGCGGGACCGATCAGCGAGGACGAACTGGCGAACACCCTCGAGGAGAGCATAAGGCTTCACCTCGCGAGCGATGTGCCGCTCGCCGTGTTCCTCTCGGGTGGAATTGATTCCTCCGCGATCGCTAACATTGCGCAACGCTCGAGCCG
>CALMPK010000292.1 GCA_937873575.1 uncultured Hyphomicrobiaceae bacterium | reverse complement strand
TGGCAACCGCTTAGCCACCGACTGTGCCGAAACGGGGCGAAAGGCCACGAAATGGCGCGACCTCGGCGCCTTCACCCGCGCCACTTCGCAAAAGCGCCCGCCGCCACCCACTGACACGGCCTGTCAACCAAACTGCTTCACAATGGCTTTCGGTCCTGCAGCCCGGCGTCGAAACGTGAACGATTGGTTTCAAAGGTCGATTAGGAACAAGCTTGCCGCGCTCGTCATTATGGCGGTCGTGCCGGCGGCTTTGTTCGCGTCGCTGCTCTCGGAGTGGCGCGAGTCGGCGCGGCGGATCGAATCGAAGCAGAACGAGGTCGCCGGCATCGCCGCAGCCCTCGCCGCCACGGTATCGGAGCCCCTCTCCACCGGCGACCGCCGCCAGGCCGCCAACGCGCTCAAGGGCATCGGCGCCATTCCGGACATCACCCACGTCAGCGTCACCGATGCCTCCGGAGCTACCGTCTTCCAATTCGGCCCCGGTATCGTGGTTCACTCGAACAGTTGGTCCGGCACCTTTCTCAATCCTGCGACCTACCCTGTCGCAACTCCGGTCGTGCACGCAGGTCGCGAGATCGGGAGCCTCACCGTCGTCGCCGACCTGTCGAACACCGGCGTTGCACTGTCACGCAGCCTCAACACCGCACTGCTTGGCGTCCTGCTTTCCGCGCTCGCCGGCATCTTCGCTTCGCATCGCATGCAGCGCGCCATCGCCCGGCCGATCACAGGATTGACCCGGACGATGCGCGAGATCGCGACGACACGAGACTTCACGCGCTCGATCGAGCCGACGACGCGTGACGAGACGGGCGCGCTGGTCGACAGCTTCAACCGCATGCTTGCCGAGATCCGCACGCGCGACGCCGAGCTTGCCCAGTATCACGAGGATCTCGAGGGGCAGGTTCGGGAGCGCACGCGTGATCTCGCCGCCGCAACCGCTGAAGCCGAGCGCGCCAATGCCGCCAAATCGGAGTTCCTCGCCACGATGAGCCACGAGATCCGAACCCCCATGAACGGCATGCTGGTGATGGCCGAACTGCTGGCCCAGGGCAATCTCGAGCCGCGCGCGCGCCGTCAGTGCGACGTCATCCTTCGCTCAGGCCAGACGCTTCTGGCGATCATCAACGACATCCTCGATCTGTCGAAGATCGAGGCCGGCCACCTCACTCTCGAGCGCATCAGCCTCGATCCTTCGGCCCTCATCGACGATGTCCTGGGCCTGTTCGCGGAACGCGCCAGCACAAAGGGACTTCAACTTGCCTCCTACGTCGCGAGCGACATAACCGGCACTATCGTCGCCGACCCCGTGCGGCTTTCCCAAGTCCTGTCGAACCTCATCGGCAACGCGCTGAAGTTCACCGAGAGGGGCGGCGTTCTCGTTCGCCTCGAGCGGATCGAAGCCGGCTGTGGTGACCTCCTCCGCTTCAGCGTCGCCGATAGCGGCATCGGCATCGCGCCGGAACGTCTCTCTGCCATCTTCGAACCCTTTACGCAGGCCGAGCAATCGACGACGCGACGCTATGGCGGCACCGGCATCGGCCTCACCATCTGCCGCCGCCTCGTCGAGGCGATGGGCGGCGGGCTGCACGTGGAAAGCCGGCTTGGCTCGGGCTCGCTCTTCTGGTTCGACATCGGCTGCGACATGGCGCCATCCCCTGCCTCGCGTCCGCTGCGTCATCGCGGCACATCACTACTCCTTGTCGCCGAGGGACCGGTACGCACGGCCCTCGAACTCGCGTCGGCCGACGTCGGTCCCGTCCCGGCCCCCTTCGATCCCGCCGCGCTTCACGCACCGCCGCCGCCCGCCACCCGCCTCGTCGTCGTTCCCCCCGATGCAGGCGCCGCCCTGTTGGCCTACGCCCGCGATACGGGCGCACCGATCCTCGCGCTCGCGCGTTTCGGCGACGCAGGCGCCGTGAGCCTCCTGCGCGATGGCCTCGTTCGCGACATTCTCGAGTTGCCACTCAGCGGCCGTGCAGTACGCAGCGCCTTCATCGACGCGCTCGATGGAAGCGCTCCGTCACGCCAAGCTGAGACGCCCCCGACGCCACGGTCGGACGGCGATCGCGCGGCTGCGCAACCGTTCACAGGGCGTCGCATTCTCGCCGCCGACGACAGTGCGATCAATCGCGAGGTGCTGAAGGAGACCTTGAGCCGGCTCGGCGCAAGCATCGACTTCGTCGAGGATGGTGCCGCCGCCGTCGCCGCCGTGCAGGCGGAACGCTACGACCTTGTCTTCATGGACGGCAGCATGCCCGTGATGGATGGATTTGCCGCCGCGCGTGCGATCCGGTCATGGGAAAGCGCGCATCAGAAGGGCGCCGTGCCCATCGTCGGCCTCAGCGCGCACGTCTTCGGTGATACCGACGCGGCGTGGCGGCTCGCCGGCATGTCCGACTTCGTCACCAAGCCCTTCACGCTGGCCACGATCCGCAAATGCCTCGAACGCTGGCTGCTTTCGGCCGACCCGTGCGCCTCCTCGCCGGAAGCGGCAAGCGAGATCGCGGCGCCCCCTGCACCATCGGCGCCGGCCGTGCCGCTGGTCGATCAAGACGTCCTGGGAGAAATCGCCGCGATGCAGGCCCCGGGCGACGATCTCGTCGGTCGCGTGGTCCGCCTCTACATCGAGCACGCGCCGCTGACGCTCGACGTCATAACGGAGCGCTTCTCTCGTCCGGAGGAAAGTGCAGCGATGGCATCCGCCGCGCACGCGCTCAAATCGTTGTGCCGCAATATCGGCGCGCTCCGCCTCGGCAACCTGTGTGGCGACATCGAGCGTGATGCCAGAAACGGAATAGCTCCACCCGCGTCCGCCTTGCGCGATGTGGAAACCGCCCTGCACGACACCATCGCAGAGCTGCGCCGCCTGCACCCCTCCAGCACGGACGGTGCGCGCCGCACGGCTTAAACGGGCCTTGGCCGCTTGATCTAGAGTTTCAGCGACTCCAATGGATCGCAGGTGCGTTGCGATCGACGTCGATCGCACTCTAACGCGCCCGCGCCTTCGTGCCCGCGTCCGCCAGCATCAGCCGCGCGTCGGCGAGCACGCGATGATGGTCGAAGGCCAACTCGTCCTTCCGCCAACGCCGGCGCCATTCGACACTCGCCGCGTCGTCGCCGGCTTTGGCCTTGGCACGGCGGATGCGTCCCATGAACACGACCGAGCACGTATGGCCGCGCGGATCGCGATCGGGGTTCGAGTAGACCCCGACGAGTTCCAGCCGGCCGAGCTCGACACCCGTCTCCTCACGCACCTCGCGCCGGCATGCGGCCTCGACTGGCTCCCCCACGTCGACGAACCCGCCGGGCAGAGCCAGCCGGCCCGCGAATGGCGGGTTGCGGCGGCGAATGAGGAGGAACTGCCCGTCCTCGTCGACCACGACGCAATCGACGGTCAGGAGCGGTGTTGTCGGCTTGGCCATGATGAACTCGTATGTCAACCGCGCTCAACGTTCGAAGACATACGTGCCGGGAGCAGCGGCCGTCACGCCACCGTCGAGCGTTCCCATGCGCGGTGGAGCAACGGGAGCACCGGACCTCGCATTCAACCATGCGAGCCACTCGGGCCACCACGAGCCCTTGCGCTCAGGGGTGGACGCCATCCAGGTCTGCGGATCGACATAGGTCTCGTCGGCCTTCGACGTCGCGATGCGATAGTGACGGCGGGGATGGCCCGGTGGCGAAACGATGCCCGCGTTGTGCCCGCCGGACGTGAGCAGGAAGGTCACGTCGGAATCGGTCAACAGCCTTATCTTGTAGACGCTGCGCCAAGGGGAAACGTGGTCCGTCTCGGTGCCGACCGCGAAGATCGGCGCGCGGATGTCCGTCAGAGCGACCGGCTTGTCGTCAACCCGGTAGCGGCCTTCCGCGAGGTCGTTGTCGAGGAACAGGCTACGCAGATATTGCGCGTGCATGCGCGCCGGCATTCTCGTCGCGTCGGCGTTCCATGCCATGAGATCGTTGATCGTGTCGCGCTCGCCCATCAGGTAGTGACGCACCGCTCGCGACCAGACGAGATCACCCGACCGCAGCATCTGGAAAGCCCCGGCCATCTGCTCGGAATCGAGATAGCCCTGTTCGTGCATCACGTCGTCGAGAAATGCCAACTGCCCGGGATCGATGAACAGCATCAACTCGCCGGCTTCCTTGAAATCGACCTGCGCGGCGAGCAACGTCAGCGTCTTCAATTGCCGGCCACGCGCGCCATCGCCCCGGGCCAGCGCCGCCGCAGCGATCGACAGCAGTGTTCCACCGAGGCAGTAGCCGACCGCGTGCACCGGCACCGATGGGACGATGCGCTGCACGTTGGCGAGAGCATCTGTGACACCGAGAGAAATATAGTCCTCGAGGCCGAGATGCCGCTGCTCCGGCCCGGGGTTGCGCCAAGATATGACGAACACCGTGTAGCCCTGATCCACCAGATAGCGGACCAGCGAATTCTCCTGCGAGAGATCGAGGATGTAGTACTTCATGATCCACGCCGGCACGATCAGAACCGGCTCGGGCCGGACTTCGCGCGTCGTCGGCTCATACTGGATGAGCTCCATCAACTCGTTCCGGAACACCACTCGCCCCGGCGTCGTCGCCACGTTCTGACCGACCCTGTAGCGTTCGACTCCGGCCGGTGGGAGGCCCGCGATCTTGCGCTGGACATCGTCGATCAGATTGGCCCACCCCGTGACGAGGTTCATCCCGCCCGCTTCGAACGTGCGCGCGAGAACGACCGGGTTCGTCGCGACGAAATTCGACGGTGACATCATGTCGAGCAACTGCCGCGCGGCGAAAGACACGACGCGCTCGTGCTCGCTCGTGACGCCGCGCACTCCGGTCGTCGCGCTGTTCCACCACTGCTCCTGCAGCAGGAATGTCTGGTAGATGAGATTGAATGGCCAGCGCTGCCATTCCGGATCCGCAAAGCGTCGGTCGTTGGCCGCGGGTCGAACGCAGGGCTCGGCGTCACTGTTCGCCGTCGTGCACGCCAGGCACTGATGCATCAGCAATGCCGTCCGCCGGATCATCTCCTCAGCAAGCTGCGTGCGCTTTCCCGGCGCCTCCGAAAGGTGAAGAAGCCAATCGAGGTAAGCGAGGAACACCGCTGTCGGCGAGATGCCGAAGGTCACGCGCGACTGCAAGAAATGCAGCGTGCGGTCCATGCCCTCGCTCGTCGCGGTCAGCAGAGGGCCAGCACTTGCAAGAGGATCGAAACGTCCGACGTCCGCCTTGTTCTGCGGGCCAAAAGCGATGGGTGCGGACGGCGCTGGTGCGTCGGAACCGTTTTGGCGCGTCTCGACGTTGCCTGTCCCTGAGTCCACCGGTCGAAGTCCGGCTGACATCAATGGTCTCGGACTTGGCATGGTTCCTCCTCGTCGGTCGGCTCGACCGCGCGACAACTCATAGTGGCGAACGCCCCGCCGCTTCGAACTGCATGCTCGCGCAAGGATACGGCGGCGAGATTAAGGTGAATTGACGGATCGCAAGGGGGCACGGCCCGAGCGGTGGCAGCCTCGTCGCGATGGTGATGAAATCGTGCGCGTCCGTGCGATTTCAATACGGAGGAGGAGCCAAATGAGCTTTCGCTTGCTCGCCTCGATCGTCCGCGATCGCAATCCCGTCATGCTGCCGCTTGACGCGACCGTGAAGTCCGCCTGCTCCGAGATGTGGCAGCGGCGTGTCGGCTCCGTTCTGGTTGTCGACCGAAGCCTGCGGCTGCGCGGAATCTTCACCGGCCGCGATGCGGTACGTGCACTCGCCGAAGGCCGCGATGCAGGTGCGACCCGCGTCGAGGAGGTCATGACGCGCGATCCGGTTTCATTGCCGCCCGGAGCCGATGCGCTCGATGCGCTCCACGCCATGTGCGACGGCGGCTTTCGGCACATACCGGTTGTCGATGGGGAGAGCATCTGCGGAGTGGTGTCGCGCGGCGATTTCAAGGGCGTCGAGATCGACCGCATCGACGAGGAGGAGCACCTCTGGGAATGCGTGCGCTAGGTGCGACCAGGGACGTCCGAATAGATGCGCACGGGACAACGCTGAACTAAGGGCCCTCGCGCTCGTCGCGCGAAGGTCCGCAAGATGCCTGGGCCGGCGACCGACCGGGCAATAAAGACATCTGGCTGACGCAGACATGCAGCAATGGTAGAACGTGGCTCGCCGAGACGGACGAGACGCACCAGAAGCGAGCCCCCGCATGCGCCCGACACGAAAGCCTTCCCGCCGCGACGTCATCCTCGCCGCCGCGAAGCTCGGCCTCGTCACTGTTCTCGCACCACGCGATCTCCTCGCCCAGCCAGCACCGGCCGCGACCACGACAACCGAAACGGGCCGCGTCACACTCGTCCTCGTCAACGATCTCGACCGTATGGGAGACCGGCGCGGCCGTGGTGGACACGCCAAGCTCGCCACCATCGTCAACACCGAAAGAGCGCGCGGCAACACGCTCTTCGTGCACGCCGGCGACGCCATTTCGCCATCGATCCTCGCCGGGTTCGACAAGGGCTTCCACATCATCGACATTCTCAATCGCTTGGCGCCCGACGTCTTCACGCCCGGCAATCACGAGTTCGATTTCGGCGCCGACAATTTCCGCGCCCGCATGAAGCAGGCCAGCTTCGACGTCATCGCCGCCAACATCCTCGAAAAGGATGGAACGCTGGTCGCGGGTCTGACGCCGACCAAGACCATCGACGTCGGCGGCTTCAAAATCGCCTTCGTCGGCGTCACGACCGAGGAGACGGCCTTCCTATCGACGCCCGAAGACATCCGGTTCAGCCCGGCGGTCGCCACTGCGGCCGAAATCGCACGCAAGTTGCGGAGCGACGGCGCCGACATCGTCGTTGCCGTCACGCACATGGGTTTCGACGACGACATGGCGCTGGTGCGCAGCGGCGCCGCCGACGTAGTTCTCTCGGGGCATGACCACAACCTGGTGACGTTCTGGAATGGCAAAGTCGCCCTCGTCGAGAGCGCGTCGCAAGCCGATTTCGTGACACCCATCGATCTGCTGATCGAACGGTCCATCGAGAACGGCACGAAGCGCGTGTCGTTCGTGCCGAACTTCCGCCCCGTCGATACGCTCCAGGTGCCCCCCGACCCGATGATTGCGTCCGTGATCGCGAGCTACGAGGCAGAGCTCGACAAAGAGCTTGGCGTCGCGATCGGGCGAACCGAAACGGCGCTCGACACGCGCGGCAGCGTTGTCCGGCGCGAGGAAGCCGCGTTCGGCAATCTCGTCTGCGACGCCATGCGCGCATCGGTCTCAGCCGACATCTGCATCACCAACGGCGGCGGCTTTCGCGCCAACCGCACGTATCCCGCTGGCGCCACACTGACGCGGCGCGACGTGTTCGAGGAGATGCCGTTCGGCAACAAGACCGTGCTGCTCGAGGTGAGCGGCGCGACGCTTCGCGCCGCACTCGACCACGGCGTCACAGGCGATGGGCGCTTCCCGCAAGTCTCGGGCCTCGTCGTCGAGGCGGATGGATCGGCCGCCGCAGGGAGCCGCATCAAAGCGGTGTCCGTCAACGGCACCCCACTCGACGATGCCAAGCTCTACAAGCTCGCGACCAACGATTTCATGGCGCGCGGCGGGGATGGATACGACATGCTGAAACGCGCGCGCACGCTGATCGACAGTCTTGCGGCCCAATACGTCGCGGGCCAGGTGATCGCATATGTCGCCAAGGCCGGAACGGTCTCACCCCGCGTCGAGGGCCGCATCAAGCTGACGAGATAGCCCCCGCGCGACGTGCATGACCGGAATACGATTTCGCCCCCTGTGCGCACCTGACGGGCCGGATGGCCTGTGATACGAGTTCGCCCATGCGCTTGCGGATCAAGGCGGCACGTTACTCATGGATCGACCCGACATCACCATTCGCGCCATACAGCTCGGCGAGCGCATAGAGCTCAGGGGCCTCGAGCGCGAGGATACGTTCTCGAAGAACCCGCTCACCTATCGAACGCCGAGCGGCGGCATCGTCGCGCTCTTCAAGACCGGCTCCGTCATCTTCATCGCCATGACCCCTCCGGAGGAGGAGGCGATGATCCCGAGCATCATACCGCGCGTGACCGGCGCGTTGGAGGAGCGCGAGAGCGAGACCGCGCACCTCGTCGTGCGTGGGCAGTCCGACGACCTCGTCACCAGTTCCGGTATGATCCAACTGCGCACCGCCGACGACAACCGGCTGCTGCTCGTCGCCGAGGCGTTGGCCATGAGTGTCGCGATGGCCTACGACGAGCGGCGCATCGCCAAAGCGTTCGAACGCATCGCCCCCGTCGCGCAGAGCCTCTCCGCGCGACGCCTGCCCGCGGGCAGCCAATCGAACTACCTCGAACAGATCGGCGAAGCGCTGACGATACAGCAGCGGCTGGCCGACCGCGTCGATCTCGACGACAAGCCGGACGTGTTGTGGGACTATCCCGAGCTGGAGCGCCTATGGATCAAGCTCGTCGACGAATATGACCTACCCGCACGCGGCCGTGCCATCGGCCGCAAGCTCGAGGTGATCCAGGAAACGTCGGACACCATGACCGAGCTGCTGGCGACGCGCACCTCGCATCGCCTCGAGTGGTACATCATCGTGCTGATCGCGATCGAGATCCTGCTCGGGCTCTACGATCGCTTTTGGAAATAGCAGCGCCAGCGCTTCTCCCTGCGATCAATCTCGACCAGCCGCACGAACACGCTCACGGCAGGCAGCCGGGGAAGCGTTCGGCGGCCCCTGCGGGCAGTATCGCGATGGCCGAGGGCGCCGCACTCGCCCAAGCGCGGAGCTCGGTCACGCTCGCCTCTTCCAGCGCGACGCAACCCGCCGTACCCTGCCCAGGCTTTCGCCAGACGTGGATGAAAATGCACGAGCCCGCCTTGCGCTCTCGGTCCGCCGGATAATCGACGACGAGCCCCGTGCGATAGAGCGGCTCGGCGCGCATCTGGTCGAATTTGATGCCGGGCGCGACGGCCGAGCGCTTGACGATTTGCCCGTAGAGATCGGAGCGCACATCCTCGACGCAGATGTGCTGGTCCGTCGCCAGTTGCAGATAGCCCGCTTCGCTCGAAGCCTCGAAACCGAACGGCGCGCCCATCCGATAAATACCCGCTGGCGAGCGCTTGTCGCCTTCCTGCTTCAGCGGCTCGCCGTCTCGCGCCAGTTGCCGCCACGGCCCGCCCCACGCAAGCCCTTTCAAGCCCACGACAGCTTCGCGTAGGCCGCCGACCGACATCCATGGAGCGTCGGGTGTGGTGCGTTCGTAGGTTGTGAGGAGTGCGCCCGGTGCGTTGATATCTGTCGCCGTCACGACGATCAGGCGGGTCGCCTCGGCGAGCGGTTGCGGGCACGACACCGGTTGCCCCGCCGCCACGTTGTCGATCATCGCGAGCCCTCCCCATATCGCAACCACCGCGATCATCACCTGCCGGCAGACGTCGACGGCCTGCACGCCCGGTCTCGCACGCCCCGTCTTGCCACGGCCGAGACGCCCCTTCCACGGCAGAACTCTCCGCACGCATCGGGAACCATCGTCCGCTTGCGCGATTACCGCCGCAGGAAACACACCCGCAACTTCACCGACGCGTACTCGCGCCTGAAGAACCTTGGCCACTTTCCAGAGTAAAGCCATGAAAGCCCTCGCTGACGCTTTCGAGTATACCCTTCAGGAAATGTACGACGCCGGGAATGCGATCGCAAAATCCGCTCACGACGTGATCTCTGCCGCGAGCCGCAAGGAGCTGACGGCGGATCTCACCGCTCATCTCGACGAGACCAAAGGGCAGGTCGAGACGCTCGAAAAGGTTTTCAAGACTATAGGGAAGAAGCCCTCGGGCGAGAAGCGTGACGCCATCGAAGGTCTCATCGAGGAGACCGAGAGTGTCATGTCGGACGCAAAGGGTGCGAGCGCGAAGGACGCTGCTCTCATCGGCTGCTGCAGGCCATCGAGCCTTACGAGATCGCTCGCTACGGTACGCACCGCGAATGGGCGAAGCCTCTTGGCAATGAAGAGGTCCATGACCTGCTGACGCCGATCCTCGACCAGGAGAAGGCGGCCAACCACAAGCACACCCACACGGCGGTGACGATCGTCAACAACGCCTGATCGAACGTCGGCGCGATTACGCGGGCCCGTGCGGCATCGCGCCGGCATGATCCATCGCGATCAGATCTCCACGACTTCGACGACGCCGGGCAAGGTCGACAACCGGCCGGCCTGTTGTGGCGAAACGTCGAACGACCCTGGCACCACGATTTCGATCTCACGCCCACGGTCCGCAATCGGAAGCACGAGACGAATCTCTCCGCCCTTGCGCGATCCGGGCTCGGTGCGCGGCTTCAGCATGCCGGCGAACTCGCTCGACCAGCCTCGGCGGCGCGCGACGGCATCGGCATCGAGCACGAGCTTGAGGCTGCGCTGCACACCCGCCGCGACCGCGTCCAGCGCCTCGATCGACTGCACGCGCATTTTCAATGTCTCGCCATCGACCTCCGCCTCGACCGAGACGACGACGGGCGTGCCAGGTTCCAAGAGATCGCGGCAGGCGGCGAGTGTGTCGGAGAAGATGACGGCTTCGTATTGGCCCGATGGATCGGAGAACATCGCGAACGCGAACTTGTTGCCCTTCTGCGAGCGCCGCTCCCGCGCCGAGATGACGATGCCACCAAGCCGACCGACACTAGAGCCCTTGCGCGCGGCAGCTTCGAACTCGACGAAGCGGCGCACACCGATCTTGCCAAGCAGGCTCTGGTACTGGTCGAGTGGATGGCCAGAGAGGTAGAAGCCGATCGCCTCGAACTCTGCACCGAGCCGCTCCATCGGCGTCCAGGCGCGCATGGCCCTGAGCTCGATCGGAGGCGGGCCGCTCGACGCCCCGCCACCGAAGAGATCGCTGGTACCGAGCGCGGCATCGCTCTCGGTGCGCTGCGCCATGGCCATGATCGTGTCGGCATTGGCGGCCACCATCGCCCGGTTCCCTTCCACGCAATCGAAGGCACCGGCCTTGCTCATGGTCTCGATGGAGCGCTTGTTGAGGGCCTTCGAATTGATGCGCGAGGCGAAATCTCCGAGCGTGCGGAAACGCCCAGCCTTGCCACGTTCCTCGACGATGGTGCCGACCGCGCCAGCGCCGATGTTCTTCAACGCCGCGAGCGAATAGCGGATCGCGCCGTGTTCGCCCGCGGCCTTGCCTGGCTCGGCGAGAAAATCGATGTCGGACGCATTGATGCAGGGCGGCAATATGGAAATGCCGCTCTTGCGGGCCTCCGCGGCGAACATCGCGAGCTTGTCGGTGTTCGACATGTCGAGCGTCATCGATGCCGCGAGGAATTCCTCGCGGTAGTTCGCCTTCATGTAGGCCGTGTGGTAGCTGACAAGCGCGTAGGCGGCGGCGTGCGATTTGTTGAAGCCGTAGCCAGCGAACTTGTTGACCAGTTCGAAGATGTAGACGGCCTCTTCCTTCTTCACGCCCCGCTCGATCGCGCCCTCGACGAACTTGGCCTGCTGGCGGGCCATCTCGTCCTTGTCTTTCTTGCCCATCGCGCGGCGAAGCATATCGGCCTGCCCGAGCGTATATCCGCCCATCACCTGCGCGATCTGGATCACCTGCTCCTGATAGATGATGACGCCGTAGGTCTCCTTGAGAATGCTTTCGAGCATCGGGTGGAGATAGTCGACCGGCTCCTCGCCGTGCTTGCGATGGATGTAGGTCGGAATGTTGTCCATCGGGCCCGGCCGATACAGCGCGACCATGGCGATGATGTCCTCGAAGCGGTCGGGCTTCAGCCGCTTCAGGCTTTCGCGCATGCCCGTGCTTTCGAGCTGGAACACGCCGACCGTATCGGCCTTGGCCAGCAGCTCGTAGGCGCCGCGAACCTTCGGATCGTTGCCGGCAATCGCGAGCGTCGTCAGGTCGAGTTCGATGCCGCGGCCGCGTTTGACATATTCGACCGCCTTCTGCAGCACCGTCAGCGTTTTCAGCCCGAGGAAGTCGAACTTCACGAGGCCCGCCGCCTCGACGAACTTCCAGTTGAACTGCGTCACCGGCGTATTCGACTTCGGGTCCTTGTAGAGCGGCACGAGTTCGTCGAGCGGGCGGTCACCGATCACCATGCCCGCAGCGTGCGTGGAAGCGTGGCGATAGAGACCTTCGAGCTTCTGCGAAACCTCGAGAAGCTTCGCCACGATCGGCTCGCGGTCGCGCTCCTCCTGCAGCTTGGGCTCACCCTCGATGGCTTCGGCCAGAGTCACGGGGTTGGCCGGATTGTTCGGCACGAGCTTGCACAGGCGGTCGACCTGTCCATAGGGAATCTGCAACACGCGGCCGACGTCGCGCAGAACCGCGCGGGCCTGCAGCTTGCCGTGCGTGATGATCTGAGCGACGCGATCCTCACCATACTTGTGCTGGACGTAGCGGATCACTTCGTCGCGCCGGTCCTGGCAGAAATCGACGTCGAAGTCCGGCATCGAGATACGTTCGGGATTGAGGAAGCGCTCGAACAGCAGGCCGAACCGCAACGGATCGAGGTCTGTGATCGTCAGCACCCAGGCAACGAGCGAACCCGCGCCCGAACCGCGCCCCGGCCCGACCGGGATGCCGTTCTCCTTCGACCACTTGATGAAGTCGGCGACGATGAGGAAGTAGCCGGGGAACTTCATCCGCGTGATGACGTCGATCTCGTAGGCGAGCCGCTTGTCGTAGTCCTCACGTGTAAATCCCGGCGCGATCGGATGCACGGCGAGCCGCGCGTCGAGCCCATCCTCCGCCTGCCGCTTCAGCTCCTGCGCCTCGAGGCGCGATTGCTCGATCTCGCTGACACTCTCGTCGCTGGCGACGAAGCGCGGCAGGATGGGCTTCTTGCCTTTCGGCCGGAAGGCGCAGCGCAGCGCGATCTCGACGGTATGCTCAAGCGCTTCGGGCAGATCCGCGAACAGCCGCGCCATATCGTCGGCGCTCTTGAAGCAGTGCTCCGGCGTGACGCGGCGGCGGTTGTCTTCGACGACGTAGTTGCCGCCGGCGATGCACAGCAGCGCATCGTGCGCCTCGTAGTCGGCGGGTGTCGCGAAATAGATCTCGTTGGTCGCGACGATGGCCGTTGCGTTGCGATAGGCGAGGTCGAGGAGTTGCGGCTCCACCTCGCGCTCAAGCGGTTGTCCGTAGCGCTGGATCTCGATGTAGAGCCGATCGCCGAACACGGACTTCAGGCGTTGGAGTCGCGTCTCCGCAACCGCTGCTCGGCCGTCGCGGATAGCGCGGTCCAATGGCCCCTCCGCTCCGCCCGACAAGGCGATCACGCCCTCGCTATGGCGCTCGATGTCATCGAACGTGACGTGCGGCGGCTCACCCTCCGCCGGCAGCAGGAAGGCGTGACTCGCAAGCTTCATCAGGTTGGCGTAGCCCTGCTCGTTCATCGCGAGCAGCGCGAGGAGCCCGTCGCTGTTGGCCTCGCGCGGCGCGGCGGCACGGACGGCCGCGGCGATGGGCGATTGCCCTTTGTCTTCACGCTCGGCGAAATCGACGGCGAGTGCGATGCCCGCGATCGGCTGCACGCCGGAGCCCGAGAGCTTCTCGGAGAACTCCAGAATGCCGAACATGTTGTTGGTGTCGGTGAGCGCGATCGCCGGAAACCCGTAGGCGTCGGCCAGCTTGGCGAGCTTACCGATCGGCAGCGCGCCTTCGAGCAGCGAATAGGCCGAGTGCGCCTTGAGCGGGATGTAGCGCGGCATATCGGCCGGCGCGCCGGTGCGATTCGGGTCTGTCATGGCCCGAGACTACGCGGCGGAGGCGTGGGGCGCACGCGGAACCGCACGCGCCCGGGCGAGCGGCAGTGGAGAGAAGCCGCCCGTCGGCGTTCAGCGGCCGCCAGTCGTCGTCGGCGTGATCTCGTGCAGCAGGCCATCGGCGAGCTGCAGCACGCGATCCATCCGGTACGCCAGCTCGATGTTGTGCGTGGCGATCAACGCGGCGACGCCCGTCGTCCGGATCAGACTGATGAGTTCGTGGAAGACACGCTCCGACGTCTTCGGGTCGAGGTTGCCGGTCGGCTCGTCGGCCAGAATGAGCCGGGGAGAATTGGCGAGCGCACGGCAGATGGCGGTCCGCTGCTGCTCACCACCCGATAGCTCGGCCGGCCTGTGGTCGACGCGCTCGGCGAGCCCCATGGAGCCGAGCAGCTCGCGCGCCCGCGCCTCCGCCGCCGAGCGTGAGCGCCCGAGGATCATCTGCGGAATGACGACGTTCTCGAGCGCCGAGAATTCCGGAAGGAGCTGGTGGAACTGATAGACGAAGCCCATCTCCGCGCGGCGCACGGCGGTTCGCGCCTCGTCGTTCATCTTCGCACAATCGCGGCCGTTGACGATGACATGCCCGGTATCGGGCGTTTCCAACAGGCCGGCGATGTGCAGCAGAGTCGATTTACCGGCGCCGGACGGGCCGACCAGCGCCACCGCCTCACCCGGCATGAGCCGGGCGCCGGCACCGGCCAGCACGGTGATCTCGCGCAAGCCCTGCCGGAACGAGCGCCTCAGATCGATCAATTCCAGCACCGGGCGATAGGCGGAAGGATCCTGCACGGTGGGCCTCACTCGTATCGCAATGCTTCGACGGGATCGAGCTTCGATGCCCGCCACGACGGATAGAGCGTCGCCAGCACCGACAGCAGCATCGCCATGACGACGATGAACCCCGTTTCCCCGACGTCGATATCGGCGGGAAGCTTGTTCAGGTAATAGACCTGCGGATCGAAGATCCGCGTGTTGGTGAGCCAGGCGACGAAATTGCGGATCGACTCGATGTTCCAGCAGAACACGATGCCGAGCACGAAGCCCGCCAGCGTGCCGACGACGCCGATCGATGCACCGGTGATGAGAAACACGCGCATGATGGCCCCCTTCGTCGCCCCCATCGTGCGCAGAATGGCGATGTCCCGGCCCTTGTCCTTCACCAGCATCATCAGGCCGGAAATGATGTTCAGCGCCGCCACCAGAACGATCAGCGACAGGATGATGAACATCACGTTTCGCTCCACCTCGAGTACGGTGAAGAACGTCTCGTTGCGCTGGCGCCAGTCGCTGAGCTGCACCGTCGGCCCGCCTGCCTGGCGAATATCAGCCGAATAGTGCGAGACCCGCTCGGGATCGTCGACCACCACCTCGAGCACGTCGATGGAGCCGCCCTTGGAGAAGTATCGCTTGGCCTCGCCCAGCGGCATGAACACCATCATGCGGTCGTATTCCGACATGCCGAGCTCGAATACGGCGGAGATGGTGTAGGGCTTCGAACGTGGCGCCGTGCCGAACGGCGTCGTCGCGCCGCGCGGAGAGACGAGCGTGATCTGATCGCCGACGCCGACGCGCAGCGAGTTGGCGAGGCGCTGGCCGATGGCGATGCCGCTCTGGTTGTCGAACCCGGCGAGTGTTCCATCCCTGACGTTGGACGCGATCAGCGGCAAAGCCTTGATCGAGGCTTCGTCGATGCCGCGCACGAGACCGCCCGTCGCATGAACCACCGACGACACCATCACCTGACCTTCGATCAGCGGGATGACGGCCTTGACGCCAGAAACAGCGGCGATGCGCGCGGAAATATCGACATAGTCCTCGAACGGCTCGCCGATCTTGTGGACGACGATGTGACCGTTGAGCCCGAGAATCTTGGAGAACAGGTCCTTGCGGAAGCCGTTCATCACCGCCATCACGATGATGAGCGTGGCGACGCCGAGCATGATGCCGACAAACGAGAAGCCGGCGATGACGGAAATGAAGCCTTCCTTCCGCCGTGCCCGCAGGTAGCGCCCCGCGAGCATCCACTCGAACGGTGAAAATGCGGATGTTCCGGCCGGTGCCGCGGCCGATCTCGAACCAGGGCCGCGCACCTGCGAAGGTCCATCAGAAGCTGTCATCGTGCCACTCTCCGTCAGGCGTCCCGCCGGCCCGGCCCACGTTTGGCAAGGCTCGGCGGCGCGATCAAGGCAAGTCACTCGTGGCTACGCCGCCGCAAGGGCGTCCAAATCCTCAGTAGGTGGGGGCGAAGAGCACCATCCCCGTGGCCGGCCCGCCGGTGAACAGGCATGGGCGGTCGATCGCCTTCTGCGCCATCGGCGCGTTGCGAATGGTGAGCTTCATCGCCTTGAGCCGGTCGGCGATCGCCTCGAGCTCGGCACCCTCGGGGCGCGACCACGCGACCTCGGCCCAGCCCTTGAACGCTCCGCCCTCGTCATCCGCCTCGGCCTGGCCGAAATAGTCGGCGAGCTCGTCGAACGTCTTGATGCCGGAGATGATGTTGGCATCGAGGCGCGCTTTCGCCTCGGCGAACAACTGGGCCTGGATCTCGGCCAGCAGTGCCGAAGCACCGGCCACGAACTCCGCGCGCGGCATCGTCTTGGCAATCGCCTTGTCGCCGTCGCGCAGCTTGTCGCGCCGCATGAACGTGACGTTGCCGCCGCTCGCGTCGCGCCCGCCGATCTCGACGATCACCGGCGCGCCGCGACGCACCCAGCCCCAGCGCTTCTCCGCCGACTTCGTCGGCTTGACGTCGACGAGGGTGCGGATGCCTTGGGCCTTCAGCTCCTTCTCGAGCGCGATGCAGTAGTCCTTGAGTTCCGCGTCCTCGGGCTTGTCGCGAAGCATCGGCACGATCACGATCTGGCGCGGGGCGATGGCCGGCGGCAGGCGCAGACCGTCGTCGTCGCCGTGTGTCATGATGACGCCGCCGATCAGCCGCGTGGAAACACCCCAGCTCGTCGTGTGGCAGTATTCGAGCTGGCCGGCGGCGCTCTGGTACTGGATGTTCTGCGCCTGCGCGAAATGCGTGCCGAGATAGTGCGAGGTGCCGGCCTGAAGGGCCTTGCCGTCCTGCATCATCGCTTCGATCGAATACGTGTTGTCGGCGCCCGGGAACCGTTCGTTGGCCGGCTTCTCACCCGCGATCACGGGCATGGCGAGAACGTTCTCGGCGAACTCGCGGTAGACCTCGAGCATCTTCAGCGTCTCGGCCATGGCGTCGTCGCGGTCGGCGTGGGCGGTGTGGCCCTCCTGCCAGAGGAACTCGGCCGTGCGCAGGAACAGGCGCGTGCGCATTTCCCAGCGCACCACGTTGGCCCACTGGTTCACGAGCAGCGGCAGGTCACGATAGCTTTTCACCCAGCGCTGGAATGCGTCGCCGATGATCGTCTCGGACGTCGGCCGCACGATCAGCGGCTCTTCCAGCTTCGCTGTCGGATCAAGCTCGAGCTTGCCGCCGACGTTCTTCAACCGGTGATGAGTGACGACCGCCATCTCCTTGGCGAAGCCTTCGACGTGCTCGGCCTCCTTGGCGATGAAGCTCATCGGGATGAACAACGGGAAGTAGCAGTTGTCGTGGCCGGTATCCTTGATGCGCTGGTCGAGCTCGGCCTGGATGCGCTCCCACACGCCCCAGCCCCAGGGCGTGATGATCATGCAGCCGCGCACGGGGCTTGTCTCGGCCATGTCGCCGTCGCGGACCACGGCCTGATACCAGTCGGGAAAGCTCTTTTCGCGAGTGACGTCGAGCGCGCGCTTGCTCATCGGCCGGCCTCCACCATCATGCGTCGCGCTCCCCTCGGCGCAAGATCCGGATTGGCGCGCGGCTCGGGGCAGAGCTTCCGAGAAAGGCACATGGCGAACCGCTGGATGGCGGCGCGACCGAGGCGGCTCTGCGGACCCCCTCCGCCGGCTGGCTGCCGGTTGCGCGATCCTGTTCGGTTGCGCTCTTAACGAGGATTGGGACGTGTGGCAATGCCGCGATGAGAGCCACCCGGCCGCCCCTGGGGATGGCCGGGCAAGCATGCACCACTCGGCCCATATCGCATCTCACGGACGCACGGGCCGCTCGGCCCTCGGGGTACTCGCATAAACTCGATCGCACGCGTCGAATTTTCCCATCGCGCGAAACCTCTGCGATTGCTTTTTTTGGATCAACGCGACGCTCTTGATGCGTGACAGACAGGCACTTTTCGAGTACCTTGCGCGGGCATTCATGAAAAGGGTCGAGCCGATGTTTGAAATGGCAATCGGCCCAAGTCTAGGGAGATAGCCCCGGAGCTTATGCACCGTTCCCCGGTACGGCAATTTTGCCGCGCCGCTTTGGTGCTTTTCGCTTCGTGGAACACTGAAGTCGAACGCCCCGGAATGGCCTCGTGCGAGGTTGCTCCGGGGCGTCCGCTTTTTGGGGATTGGCGTTGCGTCTGGCCATCGACGCTTCGGGCAGGTTTGCCCTTCGCCGCGAAACTCGCGTTCAGCCATTTCCTCGACCGTGCACTGACCGGCAAGATAAACGGCAGCGCGGCTTCACACCTTGGGCACGTCGATCGGCAGTGTGAGCGGGAACGTTTCCGGATCGAGCCAGCCGTACTCCACTCCCGCCCAGAAAATGGCGAAGCAGACGCTGGCGACCACCGTGTTGATGAGGAAGACGCGCAGCAGGCGCGGGGTCGAAGGCGCGCTTTCCGGCGTGCCGGGCACGACCTCGCCCTGCTCATGCTGCGTGCGCAGGCCGAACGGCAGCACCATGAACAGCGTCAGCCACCACATGATGAAGTAGATCGCCAGTCCGAATGTGAAGCTCATCGCCTCGCGTCCTCGCCTTGTCGCCCGCCTTGGTCCTGTCGCGGCCCGTCAGGCCTGCTCGAGTTCCGTCAGCGTGCCGAGAAAATCCTTCGGGTGGAGGAACAGCACGGGCTTGCCGTGTGCGCCGATCTTCGGCTGCCCGTCACCCAGCACACGCGCGCCCTGCTCCTTGAGCTTGTCGCGCGCGGCGATGATATCGTCGACCTCGTAGCAGACATGGTGAATGCCGCCATCCGGGTTCTTTTCGAGGAACTTGGCGATCGGCGAATTGTCGCCGAGCGGCTCGAGAAACTCGATCTTGGTATTCGGCAGCGTCACGAAAACCACCGTCACGCCGTGGGCGGGCTCGGCCTGCGGCTCGGAAATGACGGCGCCAAGCGAATTCCTGTAGGTCGCGACGGCGGACTTCAGGTCCTTGACGGCGATGGCGACGTGGTTGAGGCGTCCAATCATGGTTCAACTCCTGCGGATGTGGCTCCCGCCCGGCTGCCCGGACGGGCCGAAATCAATTCTCGACGACGTTGATCAGAACCTTGCAGATCGGCTTTTTGCCCCAAGCGCTGGAGATGGATGACCGAGCGGCCCGCCGCACGGCCTCGCGGACGACCTCGATGTCCTTGCGCCGCTTGGGTGGGATGCTGGTGATGGCGCCATCGACCGCATCGGCGACGATTTCATACATCTGGTCACCCTCGGCGTCCTCCAGCGGAATGCCGTCGAGCATCACCTGCGGATCGCCGAGCACCTCGCCGCGGCGCGTGATCGCCAGGGCGACGACACAGATGCCGGCCTGCGCGAGCCGGCGGCGGTCGCGGACCGGACCTTCAACGCTATCGACGATCAAGCCGCCATCTCGGAAAAGCCGGCCGACGGGAACGTCGTCGATGATCTCGGCCGGCCCCGGCGCCAAACGGATCATATCGCCGTTGAAGGCGGTGACGACCTGCGGCACGCCCGCCTGCCGCGCCAGTTCCGCATGGGCTCGGAGATGCCGGGCCTCGCCGTGCATCGGAACCGCGATCTGCGGCTTCACCCAAGCGTACATCTGCTTCAACTCGTCCCGGCGCGGGTGCCCCGTCACGTGAACCTGCGCCTCCTGATCGGTCAGCAACTCGCAACCCATCTGCACCAGAGTGTTCTGGATACGGTTCACCGCCTTCTCGTTGCCGGGAATGGTCCGCGACGAGAAGATCACGAGGTCGCCCTTGGCGACGCTGAGGTCGGGATGATCGCCTTCGGCCATGCGTGCCATGGCCGCGCGCGGCTCGCCCTGGCTGCCCGTGCAGAGCAGCACGACGTCGGCGCGATCGAGATACCGGTACTGCTGCTGGTCGACGTAGCGGAAGTCGGGCGGCAGATAGCCCGTCTCGACAGCGACGGCGATAACCCGGTGCAGCGCCCTGCCGCCGACGACGAGCGTGCGCCCCGCCTTCGCCGCGGCATCCGCCACGGCCTTGATGCGGGCGACGTTGGAGGAGAACGTCGTGATGATGACGCGGTGGCGCGCCTTCTTGACGATGTCGGCGATCGACGCCGCGATGTCGCTCTCGGACGGCGAGCGGCCTTCGCGCATGGCGTTGGTCGAATCGCAGATCAGGGCCGTAACGCCCGCGGCGCCGAGGTCCGCGAGCCGGGCCTCGTCGGAAGCACCGCCGACGTAGGGGCGCTCGTCGAGCTTCCAGTCGCCCGTGTGCAGCGCCAGACCGTGCTCCGTGCGAATGGCGATGGCCGACGGCTCGGGAATCGAATGGGCCATCGACACGAGCTCGATCTCGAACGGCCCGATCTTGGCGCGGGAGCCGAGTGGAACCGTATTGATCGGCAGCTTCACCGAACCGCCGAACTCGGAGAGCTTCGCCCGAAGCATGCCGGCGGTGAACGGCGTCGCGTAGATCGGCGCGCGCAGCGTCGGAGCGAGATCGATCACCGCGCCGATGTGATCCTCGTGGGCGTGCGTCAGGAGGATGCCGGCGAGCGCCCCGCGCTCCTCCTCGAGGAACCGCAGGTCCGGCAAGATGACGTCGACGCCAGGGTCGAACTCGCCTTCGGGAAAGGTGATGCCGAGATCGACGAGCAGCCATTGGCGCGCGCCGGGCGGCCCGACGCCGTAGAGATAGGCGTTCATGCCGATCTCGCCCATGCCGCCGAGTGCCGTGAGGACGAACTCGCTCTGGCCCGCTTCACCGCCGGCCTTCTGTTTTTCTGTTGCCATACCGTCCTAATGCCCTGCGATCAGTCGCTTAGCAAGGCCACATCGCCGACGGTGGCAACCATCCGGCCCGCCCCGCCAAGTTCGATCAACAGGTAGCCCTCGTCGTCGAGGCCGGCGAACGTTCCCACGACACGGCCGCCCGGTCCCGTATCGACGCTCCCCTCCCTGCCGAGTGGAACCGACCGCTCGAGCCAGGCCTCCCGGATCGACGCGAAGCCCCGTCCCCGGTCCCACTCGTCGAGCGCCCGGTCGAGATGCGCGCCGACACGCCGCGCCAACGCCGCCGGAGTCGCCGGATCGTCGGCGTGCGCCAATCCGAGGCTCGCGAGCGCCACCACCTCGCGCCCATGAACCTCTGGCGCGTGTGCCACGTTGAGGCCGATCCCGACGACGGCGATGCGGTCGGTACCGACCGCCGTCGCCTCGACCAGTACTCCAGCGAGCTTGGCGCGTCCGGCGAGGAGGTCGTTCGGCCACTTGAGCGAGAGCGAGACGCCGATGCCCGCCGCGTCGAGCTGCTCCGCCACAGCGCGGTGAACGGCGAGCCCCGACACGAGCGAGATCTGCGGCACGGCCGCGGGCGGGCAATCGAGCGGCACGAGACGGCTCATTGCGATGTTGCCAGGGTGCGAGTGCCAGCTACGGCCCGAGCGTCCCCGCCCGGCCGTCTGGCGGTTGGCGCGGACATAGAGCGGGCGGCGCTCCCCGGTGACGGCGCGCCGCATCACCTCGGCGTTCGTGGAATCGACCTCGTCGAGTTCGATCCAGCATGCGCCGCCGAGGCCGTGCTCCCCCGCCATGGCCTTCTAGAGCCTGAGCGACTTCGCGGCGGCGGCCGCTGCCTCCACGATCGGTCCGGGATAGACGATGAAGCCGATCACGAACAGCGTCGCGAGCGCCATCACGAAGCCGACCTTCCCTTCGACGTTGAGGAAGCGCTCCTTGGGCTCCTTCACGAACATCACCAGCACGATGCGGATGTAGTAGAAGGCCGCGACCACGCTCGCCAGCACCGCGATCACCGCGAGCGCCAGCAGATCGGCCTTCACCGCGGCGGCGATGACGTAGAACTTGCCCCAGAAGCCTGCGAGCGGCGGAATGCCGGCCAGCGAGAACATCAGCATCGCCAGTGCGAACGCCATCGGCAAGTTGGTCTGCGCGAGCCCCGAAAGCTCCTCGATCTCCTCGATCGCCTCGTCCTTGCGGCGCATCGCGAGAATGCAAGCGAACGTGCCGAGCGTCATGACGAGGTAGATCGACATGTAGATCAGCACGCCCTGAACGCCTTCCGTGCTGTTCGACGCGAGGCCGACGAGCGCGAAGCCGACGTGACCGATCGACGAGTACGCCATCAGGCGTTTGATGTTGGTCTGCCCGATCGCAGCGAACGAGCCGAGCAGCATCGAGGCGATGGCAACGAACACGATGATCTGTTGCCACTGCGGGCTGACACCGGGGAACGCCACCGTGACGACGCGGACCAGAAGCGCCATGGCTGCAACCTTCGGCGCCGCCGCGAAGAAAGCGGTGACGGGCGTCGGTGCGCCTTCGTAGACGTCCGGCGTCCACATGTGGAACGGCACGGCGGAAACCTTGAACGCGAGGCCGACGAGCAGGAACACCAGGCCGATGATGACGCCGATGTTGCTCGCCTTGGCGACGCTGGCGATCACCGGGAACGAGGTCGAGCCGGAGAAGCCATAGATCAGTGAGGCACCATAGAGCAGCATGCCGGAGGAGAGCGCGCCGAGCACGAAGTACTTGAGACCCGCCTCACTCGAGCGCACGTGCTCGCGGCGGAAAGCGGCGACGACATAGAGCGCGAGACTCTGCAGCTCGAGGCCGATGTAGAGCGAGATGAGGTCGTTCGCCGAGACCATCATCATCATGCCGACCGTCGACAGAAGCACGAGCACCGCGTACTCGAACTTCAGGATCTGCTGGCGCGCGAAGCTGTCGAAGGAGAGCAGCAGCGCACCGGCCGAACCTGCTAGCACCAGGAGCTTCATGAAGCGCGTGTAGCGGTCGGTGACGAATGCGTTATCGAACAGCGTGGCGCTCGCCGGCGGCTGCATGGCAACCACGGCGCCGGCGAGAACCAGCAGCGCGATGGCGAGCCAGCCCGTCGCCGCGCCGGTCTCCTGGTTGTCGGCCGAGAACGCGCCCTGCATCAGCAGGGCCATCGCGCCGACCGCGAGAATGATCTCGGGCAGCGCCGGATAGGACAAGAGATCGGTCATCGCGCGGCCTCCCACTTGTCGAGCGCCAGCTTGAAGCGGGGCTGCCCTTCACGTTCGATCTCGGCCTTGCGCACGGCCGTCTCGTAGTTGGTGACGAGCTTCTGCACCGAGGCCGCCGTCACATCGAGGATAGGGGCCGGGTAGAAGCCGAACAGGATGGTGAGGATGACGAGCGGCGCGAGCACGAAGATCTCGCGCGCGTTCATATCCGCGAGCGCCTTGAGGCTCGGCTTCTCGAGCGCCCCGAACACGACGCGGCGATAGAGATAGAGCGCGTAGGCGGCCGACAGGATGACGCCCGAGGTGGCGAAGAACGCGACCCACGTGTTGGCGCGGAAGGCGCCGATCAGCGTCAGGAACTCGCCGACGAAGCCCGAGGTGCCCGGCAGGCCGACGTTTGCCATCGTGAAGACCATGAACACCGTCGCATAGATCGGCATCCGTTCGGCGAGACCGCCGTAGGCCGAGATCTCGCGCGTGTGCAGGCGGTCGTAGACCACGCCGACGCAGAGGAACAGCGCCGCCGAGACGAGGCCGTGCGAGAGCATCTGGAAGATGGCGCCGTCGACGCCCTGACGGGTGAAGGTGAAGATGCCCATCGTCACGAAGCCCATGTGGGCGACTGAGGAATAGGCGATCAGCTTCTTCATATCCTCCTGCACCAGCGCAACCAGCGAGGTGTAGACGATGGCGATGACCGAGAGCGCGAACACGAGCGGCGCGAGATCGGCCGAGGCGATGGGGAACATCGGCATCGAGAAGCGCAGGAAGCCGTAGCCGCCCATCTTCAGCAGGATACCGGCGAGGATCACCGAGCCCGCCGTCGGCGCCTCGACGTGCGCGTCCGGCAGCCAGGTGTGCACCGGCCACATCGGCATCTTCACCGCGAACGAGGCGAAGAACGCGAGCCACAGCCACCACTGCATCTTCGCCGGGAAGTTCGTCTCGAGCAGCACCGTGATGTCGGTCGTTCCGGCGTGCCACCACATGGCCATCATGGCCAGCAGCATCAGCACCGAGCCGAGCAGGGTATAGAGGAAGAACTTGAAGCTCGCGTAGATGCGCCGCTTGCCGCCCCACACGCCGATGATGAGGAACATCGGGATGAGGCCCGCCTCGAAGAACAGGTAGAACAGCATCATGTCGAGAGCGAGGA
>CALMPK010000291.1 GCA_937873575.1 uncultured Hyphomicrobiaceae bacterium | reverse complement strand
GAACGCTGAAAGACCGACTGTGAGCAGCGCGTCGCCGATATCGTCTTGAAACGAGCGGAAGTATTCGTCGTAGCGTGCCTGGATCCAGGGATCGACGATGGTGCCGGCCGTCGGCAGCAGATATGCGAGGTAGAAGTGCGCGATGCTCGCCAGGAAGACCGGCGCCAGCAGGCCGAAATCGTCGCAGCGAGATAGATAGTACCAACACTCTAAGAACAAGTAGAGGGAGATCGCGGCGACCAGCAACTGGTTGTACGCGCCATCCCGCAGTGTCAGAGATCCATAAAGGGCGAAAATCGCTGTGCCCAGGAACACCAGTGCCACGAGAACCCGCGCTGCCGTTCTGGTCGAAACGGACCTTGCCGGGCTGCGTGCGGCGGGTAGCGACGACATTGCCAACTCCTACTTCTGCAGCAGCCGGTCAGCCAATCGCAATGCCCTCGCCTTTCGCGAGGGCAACACGCGGCTCGGGGTACCCCGTACGTACGCCCGCGACGGTATCCAGCAGCAGCTTCAGTCTCTCCTCGTAGGTGTGATCCCTGAGCGCCCGCACACGCCCGGCCGCTGCGATCGCGCGACGCTCGTCCGGCCTGGGCAGATAGTATTCGATCTTCTCCTTCAGGTCGCGCAAGCTGCCGAATGTCACCAACTCCCGGTCCGGCTCGAACAGTTGCGAGAGCCCCGGCCGCCAATCGACCATCTGGAACGCACCTGCGCCACACGCCTCGAACGTGCGCACATTGGTGCCCCAGATCTCGGCGGGATGCGTGTTGTTCACGACGATCTTCGCGCCGCGGAAGGCCTTCGCCTTCTCCTGCCCGGCGACGAAGCGGCTCAGCACCATCGGCGCTACGGGGCCAAGGTTCATCCACAACGGCGGCGGCAGTCCCCACAGCTTGACATCGTAGCCGGCGAGATTGCGGAAGAACGCGATCCGGTAGGCATACATGCTGCCCGCCGTTGCGATATCCGCCTGGTAGCGCTTGTCGATCGGCTCGCCATCCTCGGGCACGGGAAGGGCCGTGGGGCTGAAGCACTCGGGAAGGTAGTACACCGGAGCCGCGACATTGCGGCGTAGGATATCGACGATGTAGGGATCCTTGAAGAACAGAAAATCGTAAGGCCCGTTCAGAAACATGTGCCGCTGAAACGCGGCTATATGGTCTGGATACCACAACACCAGCGGCGCCCTGGTCAGACGTTTGACCTCCGCTGCTTCGGCAGGGGTGAGAAAGTCGTGGCAGACGAGCGTCAACTCAAGCCCGGGCGAGGCCTCTATCGTGCGGCGCAGCGCTCCAATCTGCCCGCTGTGACCAAGCGCCAGCGCCACCGTGCCGATGGCGCCGTGGGCGATGCTCTTGACGCGATGCACGTAGTAGGCCGCGCGTGACCCGAAGGCATGCAGCTTCGGCCCCGGATCGAAGCCGATCACCTGGTGACCGAGCAGCTCGAGCTCATGCTTGATGAGTGTAGCCAGCCCCTCCTCGTAGAAGCGGCCAACCAGCAGGATCTTCATGGCTTGACCTCCGCCGCCGTCATGCAGCACGCATAGCGCGCCCGCAACGGCCGCCCAATACCGCCTTCGACGGTCCAGACAAATGCTGGCCACGGCAGACGCATCGGGCCCGATGTCGCACGGTGGATCGGGCAGCAAAGACCTTCGCCACGAAGTGTGTCCTCTGCCAGCGAGCCTTCTCCGCCCGCCCGATCGAGCTCCCGCCTCGGGGCGTCGCCCGTGATCATGTCGAATACTTCCCCAGGCCTGCGTATCGCGCGAGCAGCGCAACCTCGCCGGCAAATACATTCGGAAGGCGCCGTACCGCGGCCTCGTCGAGCACATTACGCAAACCAGCCGGAAGCAGACGACGACGCAGCCGCCCGAATGGCAGCGCGCCTCTCCCTTGGCGTGCAATGAGCGTAAGCTCGGAAACCGGCTCGACGAGTTCTCTGGCGGCGGTCTCATAGGTGAAGAAGCGCAGATGCGTGCGATCAAGGATGCCGTGGTCAGCATACTGGAACTTGCCGCCCAAAAAGCGCATGCGCGTCCGCCACTCGAGAGTGTTCGGTACCGCGATCAATACGTGACCTCCCTCGGCAAGTAGCGGCAGGAAGCGGCGCAGGACGGCGACGGGGTCGCGTGTATGCTCGAGCACATGCGAGAGCATCAAAAGATCGAAAGGCCCACCGAGGTCCGTCGCTAAATCCCGCTCGATATCGAGCACATGTACGCCAGCCATGAATGGCGCGGCCAATTCGGCCTCCTCGGCGCTGTGGGTGATGCCGACAATACGAATGCCCGGCCGAGTTTCTTTGAGACGGCGCGCGTTATCCCCGCCCCCGCAGCCGATGTCGAGGATATGCCGTGCGTCCGCTGGCACGAGCGAAAGCACCAAGTCGTTGCCTGAGTTGACGTAGGGGGCTGCGATGGTCATGGGCTCGCCAATCTGAAGAGCGTGTGATGCGATCTATTGATACCGGGCGGCTGGGCGTTCCCTGGCCGAGTTTGCTCCGGTCCCAATCGGAAGACTATGCCGCGCCGACGGCGCGCGCGACACTGTCGAGGTCAACTATGGTCGTCCAGTTTGAGCGGGTTTGGCGCACGGAGCTGAGCAGTGCTCGCTCGGTCATAGCTTCACGCCAGTCTGACAGCGACAGGTCTGTCGCCGTGCGCATTCCAGCTCGCAGTACATGCAGGCGCTCCGGCCCGCGCACCAAGCCGGCTACCGTGCCATGAAGATGCGAGCGCATGTTGATGATCGCCCACAGATTGGCGAACTTCCTCAGGCCGGGCTCTGGCCGTTTTCGCAAGTAGGCGAACGAGTTCGCGCGCCGCTCTAGGGCAAGGCGCAAACCCTGGGTCTTGACGTCCTGAAGCGGATGCGCGCCCTGAACGATGGCGCCATGAGGAAGCAGCACCGTGTCACCACGCGCCGCCGCAATAGACCCGACCACGAGATCGGCTGAAATGCTCCTACGCCAAACCTGTCGGTCGCGTTCGATGGCGTCGACCCGCAGCATCATGTGCGACGGCGTGCCGAGGATCCAGCCGCCGTATAGAAGCGCATCGAGCATCTGCCGCGACCGCATTCGGCGTGCCGCCGACAGGTCATGGAACCTCCATACCTTTCCAGTCTCGTCGTCGGTGACGAGCGGCGCGCACCAGACGACGGTGACTCCCTCTTCGGCAGCGGCAGCGTAGGCAGCAAGCCCGCCGGGCAGCAGATAGTCGTCGGCCTGAATGAACTTGATCCAACGGCGTGTCGCCAGCGACAGCGCATGCAGATGGTTTTCCCATAGCCCGAGGTTTTGCTCGTTCTCGAGCACCTTGAGGCGTGGATCGTCAAAGCAGGCCAATCGCTCGATGGTGCCGTCGCCGCTGCGGTCATCAGTGACGATGATTTCGCCGGCACCACTGGCAAGTGCCGATTCCACCGCGCGCACGACCTTGTCGCGATAGCGGTAGGTCGGGATCAAGATCGATATGTCACTCTCGGCAATCGGCATCGCTCAATCCGCGCCTCTTTCGCTCAGGTTCGACCGAGCCCGCGTCGCCGCCGGGCGGTGGTGACCGCGGCCTCGAGTGCAACCGAGCACTCGACATGGCCCCAGCGCGAGATGCGCTCGCGACTGGCCTCGCCGGCCCGCGCGCGGTGGTCGGCATCGACGGGCAGCGGCCTCAAGGCGGCAGCCAGGCCGGCCACGTCGCCAGCGTCGAACGCGAGGCAACCGTCGAACAGCCGGTACCACGCCTTGAGCGGGCCCGTGCGCAGGGCTGCGCGCCAACCGCTGCGTCTCAAGCGCGGGTGCGTCTCGCCGCGGGTAAACACCGGGGTGCTGCTCGATCGGGCCGCCGCGAGCGCGACGTGATGGGCGGCGAGGTTGTGTCCGTTGATGACCACCGCGTCGAAGTTGCCGTCACGGATGGCGCTCCAGAGTTCCGGCGCCACCATCGAGAAGAAGCCGCCGGTGCGGCGGTTCGATGCCGCCTTGCCCATGAACGTCGGCGTGTAGCCGGCCAACAGATCGACATCCCATGTCACGGCCCGGCCGAAACCCTTGTCCAGACCGCCGCGGATCGAGAAATCCGAAAGATAGAGTGCGGTGACGTCGAAACGGCCGGTCCGCGTCAGATAAGCGTAGAGCGGAGCGAAATACTGGATCGGATGCGTGTTGACGAAGGCGATGCGCAGTGGTGGGGCGGGGCGTGTGACCGGCATCGCCGTGTCGGTGCCTCCCCCTGCTGATGGAACGCTCATCAGGCAGGCTCCACAACGGTTGACGAGGGGGCATTGCGGGGCTTTCTCCCACGCGCGGCGGGGAGCGTCGACAACAGCGCATGCACGTGCGCCTGGAAGTTCGGCGCCGCGAAGCGTGCCAATGCGGCCTTGTCGGGCGCCGGCGCTCGCCCGGATACGGCCGTGGAGATGGCCTCGAACAAGGCATTGGGATCGGCCGGATCGACGAGCAGACCGATGGCGCCGTCAGCAAGAGCGTCGACGCTGCCGTCGACGTTGCCGGCAATGACCGGCAAGCCGTAGGCCGCCGCCTCAAGGAAGACGATGCCAAAACCTTCCTTGGTGCTCGGCATGACGAAGGCGCTCGCCGCGGCCAGCAGTCTCTCGAGCAACTCGGTCGGCACGTGGCCGAGGAAATG
>CALMPK010000290.1 GCA_937873575.1 uncultured Hyphomicrobiaceae bacterium | reverse complement strand
TGGGGTCCGGCCCGGTGAGACCGACCGTCGGCGGAATGAAGCCCTCGTTGATCGCCTTGATGCAGGCGATGGCCTCGATACCGCCGCCCGCGCCGAGCAGATGGCCGGTCATCGACTTCGTCGACGAGATCGCCATCTTATTGGCGTAGGGGCCGAAAACCAGCTTGATCGCATTGGTCTCGTTGACGTCGTTGAGCGCCGTCGCCGTGCCGTGGGCGTTGAGATAGTCGATCTCGGACGGATCGAGCCGGGCATCGTCGAGCGCCATCTGCATCGCCGAGCGCGGCCCGTCGATGTCCGGGTTGACCATGTCCTTGCTGTCCGACGACAAGCCGCAGCCGAGCAGCTCGGCGAAGATCGGCGCGCCGCGGCGCTTGGCGTGCTCGTATTCCTCGAGGACCAGGATGCCCGCACCCTCGGCGAGCACGGTGCCGTTGCGCTTCTTCGAGAACGGGAAGCAGCCTTCGGGCGAAAGCACGCGCATGGCCTGCCAGGTCCGCATGGAGCCGTAGGTCAGCACGGCTTCGGAGGCACCAGCCACGCCGACGTCGACGAGGCCCTGGCGGATGTAGTCGTAGGCCAGCGAGATGGCGTGGGTCGCCGTCGAGCAGGCCGAGCAGGTCGCGAACGTCGGACCCTTGATGCCGTATTCGATGCCCACGTGCGCCGACGCCGAAGAGACGATGATGCGCAGCAGCGTCAGCGGATGCGTCGCCTTCTTCTTCTCAATGAACAGTGTTCGGTAGGCGTTCTCGACGGTCGAGTAACCACCGGCGCCGGAGCCGACGATGCAGCAGGCGCGATAGGGGTTGGAATAGGGCTTCGGCAGTCCCGATTGCGTCCAGGCTTCCTCGGCGGCGCGGCCGGCGAACCAGGAGTAGCGCTCGCCGTACTGGATCTGCTTGCTCTTGACGTGAACCGCCGGGTCGAACCCTTTGATCTCGCCAGCGATCGGGATGTAGAGATCCTCGATCGGGAAGTTGGTGATGGGGCCAACGCCGCACTTGCCCTGTTTCAGCGACGACCAGAACTCATCGACGTCGAGGCCGATGGGCGTCACAGCGCCCATGCCGGTAATGACGACCCGGCGCGTACCGTCCGCTCTTTTCATCACTCTCACGCTCACATGGCTACAGTTCGTTCATGCGCCGGAACGGCGGCCCTGCGACCGCGCGATCAGGCACGAATACGACGAAATGACAAAGCAATGCGGGACGCACGTCGGGCCCCGCCCAATCCGGCCATCGGCCGGCATAGAAGGTGCGGGGCGCGACCGCTTTCCGGCGCGCCCCCGCAATCGGATCACGCCTTGGCGGCGCCAGCGGCGGCCGGACCGGCGGCAATGAGGTTCTTCACGCGCTCGACCACGGAGCCGACGGTCTTGAAGTCCTCGACTTCTTCGTTCGCGTTGTATGGAATCTCGATCTGGAAGGAGTCCTCAATGTCGAAGACAATCATCGCAAGGTCGAGGGACTCGATCTTAAGATCCGTGAGCGGGGTCGAAAGCTCGATATTGTCCCGCGGCTCCTTCATATGCTTCTTGAGGATCTCGATGATCTTCGTTGCGACTTCGTCCATCTCGTTCTCCCATCCGTGCATGCGCGGCGCAGCCGGACCACAGTTTCACTATACCCAATAAGACGCGGGGGGCCCGGCGCACAAGCTCGTGCCGTCCATATACTTAAACGTCACACGCGTCCAGCGCGGGCGACCGTCTAGCGCACCCGCCTTGCCGCCGCGAATTCTACGCCTGCCCTCGGCCGGCGGCCAGAAGCGGTCGCCCCTCATGGTACTGGCGGCCCCGAGGGACCGACGCGGGCTTCACCATGAACGACTTCGCACCTGAGCGCTGTTCTAGCGGAAACACATGAAAAAGTGTTCAATAGTCTCAAGCAACCGGCGATCCGGCAGTGTCGACCAAAGACCGACGCGGCCGAGTTCACCATGGACGCCCGCCCGAACCGAGGCGGGTGCCGCTCAGGGAGGACCGAATGACCGCGCCGCCCGGCGCGGGGCCGGGCTCGAAGGCGGCCCTACGGCCCCCCCGGGGACGGTTGCCCCCCTGCCCCGCCGACGTCGCCTGGGCCCAGACGTGCGCCCCCATGCCACTCTACAGTCTGCTCGACAGTGCCGTCGCCCGCTTCGGCGCGAGCGTGGCGACGAATTTCCTCGGCAAGGCGATGTCCTATTCCGAACTTGGCCGTCAGGTCGATCTCGTGTCCGCTGGGCTCCAGCGCCTCGGCGTCGTCAAGGGCAGCAAGGTCGGGCTCTTCCTGCCCAACTCGCCGACGTTCATTATTTACTATTACGCGGTGCTCAAGGCCGGCGGCACGGTGGTCAATTACAATCCGCTCTATACGGTCGACGAGCTCGCCTTCCAGGTCCGCGACAGCGATACCGATCTGATGGTGACGCTCGACCTCAAGCTGCTCTTCTCCAAGGTCGAGGCGCTGCTGCAGTCGGGCGTGCTGAAGCGCGCCGTGGTCGCCTCGTTTGCGAGCCTGCTGCCGCCGACCAAGTCGGTGCTGTTCCGTCTGTTCAAGAGCAAGGAGCTGTCGCGACCACAGGCCTCGCCGATGCACGGCCGCATCCATCTCGAGCCCGAGGTGACGGCCGATCATGGGCCACCGAAGCCGGTCGCGATCGACCCGGTGAACGACATCGCCGTTCTGCAGTACACCGGCGGCACCACCGGCACGCCCAAGGGCGCGATGCTGACCCATGCCAATGCCTACATCAATACGCTCCAGGTCGTGTCTTGGGCACCGGAGCTGAAAGACGGCGGCGAGCGGGTTCTGGGTGTCCTACCGTTCTTCCATGTCTTCGCCATGACGGTGGTGATGAACTTCGCCATCGCCAAGGCGTCCGAGATCGTCATCATGCCGCGCTTCGTACTCGACGATGCACTGAAGCTCATCACCCAGACAAAGCCGACCGTGATGCCGGGCGTGCCGACTCTGTTCACGGCACTGATGAACCACCCGCGCATCAAATCGTTCGATCTCTCCTCGCTCAAGTTCTGCCTGTCGGGCGGCGCTCCCTTGCCGGTCGAGGTCAAGGAAGGCTTCGAGCGGCTGACCGGCTGCAAACTGGTCGAAGGCTATGGCCTTTCCGAAGCTTCCCCCGTCGTCACCTGCAATCCGATCAACGGCGTCGGAATGCGCTCCGGCAAGATCGGCGTGCCCCTGCCCTCGACCTACGTCTCGTTGCGTTCGCTCGACGACGCCACCGTCGAGGTTCCTCAAGGCGAGAAAGGCGAGGTCTGCATCGCCGGACCGCAGGTCATGAAGGGCTACTGGAACCGGCCGCAGGAAACCGCCGCGGTGTTCACGCCGGACGGCTACCTGCGCACGGGCGACGTGGCGCGCATGGACGAAGAGGGCTTCTTCGCCATCGAGGACCGCATCAAGGACCTCATCATCTGCTCGGGCTATAATGTCTATCCTCGCCAGATCGAGGAGCGCATCTACGAGATCCCCGAGGTCGAGGAGGTGACGGTCATCGGCATCAAGGACAAGTATCGCGGCGAGGCCCCCAAGGCGTTCATCAAGCTGAAGGATGGACGCGAGACGAACGCCGACGCGGTGATGGCCTATCTCGAAACCAAGCTATCCAAGATCGAGCTGCCCGCCGCGATCGAGTTCCGCGATGCGCTGCCGAAAACCATGATCGGCAAGCTCTCGAAAAAAGAGCTCAAAGAAGAAGAAGCCGCGCGGCAGACCAAGGCGTGACGACATGACCATGAACGAGAACCAGCAGGTGCGCGCAGGCGGACGGCGCAAGGCGGCATCGCTTGCGACCCGCGGGGCCAAGCAACAGAGTGGCGGCGGGCCCGCTGGCGCCGGCGGCGAAACCGAGGCCGAGCGCACCTATTCGATCGGCGAGCTCGCCGACGAGTTCGACATCACCACGCGCACCATCCGCTTCTATGAATCGCGCGGCCTCATCACGCCGCGCCGCGCGGGCACCAGCCGCATCTATTCGCGCCGCGACCGTGGCCGCCTGATGCTGATCCTGCGCGGCAAGAACCTCGGCTTCAGCCTCGAGGACGTGGCGGAATATCTGAAGCTCTACGACATCGACCCGAGCCAGCGCGCGCAGACGGAGCTGCTGATCGGCAAAGTCGATGCCGCGATCGCCGATCTCGACGCCAAGCGCGCCGACCTCGAACGCTCGCTTCGCGACCTGAAGGAGCTGCGCGCCAAGTGCGCGGAGTTCCTGCGCTCGATCAACGCCGAGGCCGAGGCGAGCGGCAAGTCGCGCTAGGTTCCGACACTTCGAGATGGAAGCGCTTCGCGCTGCCGTCGACGTCGAGAGCACTCTGCGGTAGGCCCGCTCACGCCCCGATGATCTTAACCAGCACGCGCTTGCGCCGGCCGCCGTCGAATTCGCCGTAGAAGATCTGCTCCCAGGGGCCGAAGTCGAGCTTGCCGTCCGTGATCGCGACCACGACCTCTCGCCCCATCACCTGACGCTTCATGTGCGCATCGGCGTTGTCCTCGCCGGTGCGATTGTGCCGGTAGCTCGCGACCGGCTCGTGCGGCGCCAGCTTCTCCAGCCACACCTCGTAGTCGGGATGCAGACCGCGCTCGTCATCGTTGATGAACACGGATGCCGTGATGTGCATGGCGTTGACGAGGACCAGCCCCTCGCGGATACCGCTCTCCGCCAGCGCCGCCTCGACGTCGGGCGTGATGTTGATGAACGCGCGTCGGCCGCGAACGTCGAACCACAGCTCCTTGCGGTAGGATTTCATGCCGTTCCTCGGTGGTATTGGACGGCCTCAGCGGTAAAGGTCTTTCCGCGTCGGCGGCAGCGGCGGACGGCGCTTCGGCGACTTGGAGCACAGCGTCTGGAAGAGACGCGCTGTGCCACGCTCGAAGGCTATGGCGCAGCCCGCAAGATAGGCGATGTAGATGCGGTACTTGGCTTCGCCGACCAGCGCGATTGCCTCGTCCTTGCGGGCCATCAGCCGCTCGCACCACAGGGTGCAGGTGCGGGCATAATGCATGCGCCAGCCCTCGACATCCTGCACCTCGAAGCCGGCCAGCTCCATCTCCGCGACGGTGTGGCCGATGTCGTCGAGCGCGCCGCCAGGGAAGATGTACTTCGCCAGCGCCTGCTGTTCGGGGCGAAGGCGCTCGGGCAACAGCCGTGCGCGCGCGCGTTTGGCGCGGCGCGAGATGGCGTGGTTGAGAAACAGCCCGTCCTCGGAGAGCAGCGAGCGCATCTTGCGCATGTAGGTCGGGATGTTGTTGAGGCCGATCGCCTCGTACATGCCGACAGAGGCGATCTTGTCGAACGTCCCGGTGACGTTGACGTAGTCGATGAGCTCGAACGTCACCTGCCCCTCGAGGCCGAGGCGCCGCACCTTCTCCTCCGCAAAGGCGAGTTGCTCCTTCGAGAGCGTGATGCCATGCGCCTTGACACCGTAATTCTTGGCCGCATGGCAGACGAGCCCGCCCCAGCCAGAACCGATGTCGAGGAAACGCTCACCTGGCTTCAGGCGCAATTTGCGGCAGACCATGTCGAGCTTGTTGACCTGCGCCGTGGCGATGTCCTGCTCCCAGTCGTGGAAATAGGCGCAGGTGTAGACCATCTCGTCGCAGAGGAAGAGGGCATAGAAGTCGTTCGACAGATCGTAGTGGAACGAAATGTAGTCCTGGTTGTCGGCGACCTTGCGCCGGTTGCCGACGATATCGCCGTCGAAGCCACCCTGCTCGGCGGACGGGGCGCCGGGCGCGAACAGGAACGGCGTCAGCTTGCCGGCGATGCGCAGCGCATCGAGCCCGCGCAGCTTGACCGACCGGCCGCCGCGATTGAGCTGGCGGCCGAAATCGATCAGCGACCCGCCGGCGAAGTCGATGCGTTTGTCGATGTAGTGGCGGACGATGGTGTCGAGGCTCGGGCTCCTGAGCGTCGAGGCGATCACCCCCGGGTCGGCGATGACGATCTCGAACGGCCCCGTCGCATTGCGGCCGAGCGCCACCCGCGAGCCGTCCCATAACCGCACCGTTGCGTCGAGATCGAGCTTCGTCGCGAGTTCCGTGATGAGCGCTCTCGCGGCCCCGATCTGGCGTTCGCTCGCCGCACTTTCGGTCATCGTTCGTTCCCCGGTCGCCAAAAACCGAGGGCACTCTTAGCACAAGGGGGGCGAACGTCGCCCCCGAATGCGCGATCAGCAGTGGATGGGGCGCCTCAGCGGGCGCTCTCCATGATCGCGGCGACGCCCATGCCGCCGGCGGTGCAGATCGAGATGAGGCCACGCCCGCCGTGCTCGGCGAGCAATTCGGCGAGATTGGCCGTGATGCGCGCGCCTGTCGCGGCGAACGGGTGGCCGAGCGCCAGCGACGAGCCCTTGACGTTCATCCTGGCGCGATCGATCGAGCCGAGCGGCGCATCCCGCCCGAGCGTCTCGCGGCAGTAGCGCGGATCTTCCCAGGCCTTGAGCGTCGCCAGCACCTGCGCCGCGAACGCCTCGTGGATCTCGTAGAAGTCGAAATCCTGGAGCGCCAGCCCGGCGCGGCGCAACAGTTTCGAAACGGCGATGGTTGGCGCCATCAACAGGCCTTCGCCCGCGACGAAGTTGTTCGCCGCCGTCTCGCCGAGGGTGAGATACGCCTTGACCGGCAGGCCGCGCTCACGCGCCCAATCCTCCGACGCGAGAAGCACGCTCGCCGCGCCGTCCGTCATCGCCGTCGAGTTGCCGGCCGTCAGCGTGCCCGTGCCCGACTTGTCGAACGAGGGCTTCAGCGTAGCCAGCCGCTCCATGCTGGTGTCCTCGCGCAGGATGTTGTCGCGATAGACGCCGGCAAACGGCGAAACGAGCCGATCCATCCAGCCCGAACGGTAGGCTTCGGCCGCCTTGGCGTGGCTTTCGACGGCGAGCTGATCCTGCTCCTCGCGGGTGATGCCCCATTCCTTCGCCATCAGCTCGCAGTGCTGGCCCATCGATAGCCCCGTGCGCGGCTCGGCGGTCGAGGGCGGCAGCGGCGCCAGCTCGGCCGGGGAGAGCCCCTTGAACACGGACAGCTTGCCCATCGCCGTTTTGTGCTGCCAGAGGCTCGCGAGCCGGTGGGCGAACTTCTTCGAGAACACGATGGGCGGGTCCGAGGTCGTATCGCTGCCGCAGGCGATGGCGCAGTCGATCTCGCCGGTCGCGATCTTTGCCACCGACCCGAACGCGGCCTGCAACTTCGTCCCACATGCCTGCATCATCGTTGTGCCGGGCGTCGATCCGCTGAGCTTGGTGCCGATCTCGGCTTCGCGCGCGAGGTTCCAATCCTTCGAGTGCGTGACGACCGCGCCGCCGACCACCTCGTCGATGTGCTGACCTGCAAGCGAGTATTTCTCGACGAGACCGTTCAGCGCGCCCGTCATCATGTCGAGATTGGTGAGATCGGCGTAGAGCGTGTTCGAGCGGCAGAAGGGAATGCGATTGCCGCCGATCACGGCGACGCGGCGAAGGGCTCCGGTCATTCGATCGTGCTCCATGCTCTGCAAACTTTGTCGCCGCCCGCTCCAGCGGCGGCCATTGCGAATTTTACTGCGCGGCCGCCATGCGCTCGCCGTGCGGACCGCCCTGCTCGCTCGCGTAGTGCAGCGGGCCGCCGCGGAACGGCGCGAAGCCGGTACCGAAGATCATGCCGGCGTCGACGAGGTCGGCGTTGGCGACCACGCCGTCGTCGAGCGCGCGCCGGGCCTCACGGATCAGCGGCCCGACGATCTCGCGCCCGAGCCGTTCGAGATCGGCATCGTTGTAGGTCTCGAGCTTCAGCTCGGGCTTTCCGTCCTTCCAGACGTAGAAGCCCTCACCCGATTTCTTGCCGAGCTTGCCGGACGACACGAGGCGTTCGAGCCGACCGCCCGCGCCTTCGCCCTCGAGGCCCAGAATCTTGCCGACGTGCGCGCAGACGTCGAGGCCGACCGTATCGGCAAGCTCGATCGGCCCCACCGGCATGCCGAACGCGCGGGCCGCCTCGTCGATCTTCTGAATGTCCTCGCCCGCGTCGGCGCGCTTCATGGCCGCCAGCATGTAGGGCGCCAGCACGCGATTGACGAGGAAGCCCGGAACGCTCTTCACGACCAGAGGGAACTTGGCGAGCGCGACGACGAACGCGCTCGCCCTGTCGATCATCGACGGATCGCTGGCATCGCCGCGCACGACCTCGACCAGCGGCATCTTGGCGACGGGATTGAAGAAGTGAATGCCGACGAGACGCGACGGATTGGCCATGCCGCTCGCGATCTCCTCGATGCGCAACGACGAGGTGTTCGTCGCCAGAACGCAATCGGGCTTCACCTTCGCCTCGATGTCGCGGAACAGGGCCTGCTTGACGTCGAGACGTTCGACGATCGCTTCGATCACGACGTCGGCGAGCGCGAGGCCGCGCCCCTCCGGGTCGGCGATCAGACGCGCCTTGGCGGCATCGCGCAACGGCTTCGTCTTGAAGCGCCGCGAGAACAGTTTGCCCTGCGCCGCGATACCCTTCTGAATGACCTCGGGCGAGAGATCCTGCAACGTCACTTCCATGCCGGCGGCAACGGCGACGCCGGCGATGTCGGCTCCCATCGTGCCCGCGCCGATCACGTGCACGCGGCGCGGCTTCCAGCCGAGATCCTTCGGCGCTTGTGCCTTGAGCGCTTCGGAAAGGCGGAACACGCGACGCAGGTTGCGGGCAGTGTCCGACACCATCAGCGGCGCGAAGGAGCGCGTCTCGTGCGCCTTCATCGCGTCGTAGCTGCCGCCGTGGCTTTCGAACAGATCGATCAGCCGGTAGGGCGCCGGATAATGCGCCTCGCGCGCCTCGCGCTTCACCAGATCGCGCATCTTTCCGGCGACGAACGAGCGCGCCGGCCAGCGCCCCAAAATCATCTTGGCGGCCGGGGCGGGCTTGGCATGGCGCCGCTCGAGTACGGCACGACGCGCCGCCCAATGCAGCGTTCCGGCGCTATCGACGAGCTGGTCGATGAATCCCTTCGCGCGCGCCGAGGTCGCCGAGATCATGCGACCCGTCAGCATCGCGTCCATCGCGTCCTGCGGCCCCGCCTGACGGATCGAGCGCGCCGTGCCGTTGAAACCCGGGAAGATGCCGAGCTTGACCTCGGGGAATCCGAACCGCGTCTGCTCGTCGCGCGTGGCGATGCGGTAGTGGCACGCGAGGATCAGCTCGAGTCCACCGCCGACGCAGACGCCGTGCACGGCCGCGATCACCGGCACGGGCATCTTCTCGATGCGGTCGAGCATGGCGTTGACGGGCCGGATGGCCTCGATCACCGTCGCCTCGGTCGTCAGCAGATCGAACTCGCGGATATCCGCGCCGACGATGAACCCTTTCTCCTTGCCGGAGACGACGACCAGCCCTTTGACCTCGTGATCGCGAGCACCCTGCTCGATGCGCTCGACGATGCGCATCAGCTCCTCGAGCGGGCGCCGGCCCAGCGCATTGGCGCTTTCGCCCTGACGATCGAACGTCGCCCAGGCGATGCCTTCGATATCGAGTTCAAGGCGCCAGTCGCTGAGGTCGGAGAGCAGCGCTCGGTTCATAGTGGGCTCCTCGATGAGCTGACGCGGAACGCGGAATGCGGCGCCAGCAGGTCATGTCTAACAGTCGCTACTGCGCGGCGATCTGAACCCCGGTGCGGGCGTTGTGGCCTGCCTTCATATAGTTGGGGCGCACCTCGGCGGGATCGAAGTGGTCGACGGCGACAACGCGGGCGACCAGACGCTCGAGTTCGCGGAGCTGGCTGGCCTCGCTCTCGGTCAGCACGCCTTTCTCCATCGCCTGCTCGAACCAGTCGATGCCGTGGTAGCGCCGCACGATACCGTCGCGGATCGCCTTCTCGAGCTTCTTCTCGACGGGCGCAGCGGCGAGAACCTTGGCGAGGGTCACCTCGAGCAGGCCAGTCGGGTCGTCGACGTCCTTCGAGACATAGATGTCGCGCGTGAGCCTGTCGCGCACCTCACCCGGCTCCAGCGCCACGCGGGCAACCTGGCGGGCGAGGGCGTCACTCGCGGGCTTGCGCCGCCGGCCGAGCGGGAACACGCACAGGCGCATCAGCAGCCGCGCTGGAGCGACGGGAAAGTTGTCGATCACACCGGCGATCGCCTCGTCGAACCGATGCAGCGCATTGCGCGCCGCAAGCTCGACGATGCGCTCGTCGCTCGCCGGCTTGCCGTCGTCCTCGAAGCGCTTCAGCACACACGAGAGCATATAGAGTTCGGACAGAGCGTCGGCGAGCCGGCCCGTCAGCTTCTGCTTGGTCTTGAGCCCGCCGCCGAGCGTGGCGACGGTGAGATCGGAAACGAGCGCGAACGAGCGGCTCGAGCGTGAGAGCTGGCGATACCATTCGGCAGTGCCATAGGCCTTGTCCGGGGCGCTGGCGAACATACCGCCGGTCAGGTTGTGCACGAAGGCGCCGGCGACGTTGGCGAGCGAGTAGGCGACGTGGCCGCTGAACGCTTCGTCGAATGCCGCGAGGCCGGCGCGCGCGTCGGGGTTCTGTGCGGCCTGCACTTCCTTGTAGAGATAGGGGTGAGCGCGCAACGCGCCCTGCGCGAAGGTGATGAGAGTGCGCGTCAGGATGTTGGCGCCCTCGACGGTAATGCCGACCGGCACCATCTGATAGGCCGCCTGGAGATAGTTGCTCGGGCCATCGCAGATCGCGCGGCCGCCGTGGATGTCCATGGCATCGTTGACGGAGCGGCGCATGCGCTCGGTCGTCTGATACTTCATGAGGGCGGAGATCACCGCCGGCTTCTCGCCGCGCGACACCATCGCCGCCGTCACGCCGCGCGCCGCCTCGTTGACGTAGGCCGTCTCGACGATGCGAACCAGCGGCTCCTCGATACCTTCCATGTGCGAGATCGGCAGGCCGAACTGGCGACGGATGCGAGCGTAGGCGGAGGTGAAGCGCAGCATGGCCTTGGCGCCAGCCGTCGACGACGACGGCAGCGAGATGGCACGGCCCGCCGACAAGCATTCCATCAGCATCCGCCAGCCCTGTCCGGCCATGTCGGCGCCGCCGATCACCCAATGCATGGGAATGAAGACGTCGCGCCCCCAGTTCGGACCGTTGGGGAAGGCGGCACCGGAGGGCAGATGGCGACGGCCGATGTTGACGCCCGGATGGTTCGCCGGGATCAGCGCCAGCGTGATGCCGAGATCCTCGCCCTTGCCGAGCAGGTTTTCGCGATCGAACAGCCGGAACGCCAGGCCGACCAGCGTCGCCTGCGGACCCAAAGTAATGTAGCGCTTGTCCCACGAGAGGCTGATGCCGAGCGTCTCGCGGCCTTCGTGCTCGCCGCGCGTGACGTAGCCGATGTCGCGCATCGTCGCCGCGTCGGAGCCCGAGGTCGGGCCGGTGAGAGAGAAACACGGGACCTCCTCGCCGCGCGCGAGGCGCGGGAGATAGTGGTGCTTCTGCTCGTCGGTTCCGTACTTCTCGATCAGCTCACCCGGCCCGAGCGAGTTCGGCACCATGACGATGGTGGCGACATCCGGAGAGCGCGACGACACCTTGCCGAGGATCAGCGATTGGGCCTGGGCCGAGAACCCGAGCCCGCCGTGCGACTTGGATATGAGCATGCCGAGGAAGCCGTGACGCTTGACGAAATTCCAGATCTCGTCGGGGATCTGCTTCTCCTCGAAGCGCACCTTCCAGTCGTCGATCATGCGGCACAGCTCTTCCGTCGGGCCATCGAGGAAGGCGCGCTCTTCCGCCGTGAGCGTGATGGCGGGAACGGCGCGCAGCTTGTGCCAGTCGGGCTCGCCGGAAAACAGCTCGGCATCGAAGCCGACGGTTCCGGCTTCGAGCGCCTGGGTTTCGGTGTCGGATACCTTGGGCAGGATGCCGCGCACCATGCCGAAGGCGGGCGAGATGAGAAGAGCTCGCCTCAGCGGCGGTACCGCCAGCGCCGCCAGCACGGCGACCGGCAACCAAGCCAGCATGCCGAGCGGCCCGGGCGCGGGCAGGCCGATGGCGCCCGATGTCACCCCGGATTGGACGACGAAAAGCAGTGCCGCCGCGACCAGGGCCCAGAGCCAGATGGGCGATCGGTGCAGCGCAAGCGCCAATGCCAACGCGATGGTGCCTGCTGCAAGTAGAACCTCAGACATCGGACGTCCTATCGTGACGAGTATTGTGACAACGTGCCGCAGCTTAGCCACCCTAAGCCGCCCCACGAATTAGTGCAGCTTGACGTAAACGTCAACTTAAAGACATGGCAACCGGACCGCGGCGCCTGCCCAGGAGGCCGCGCGAGACAGGCAAAGGCCGCCGCACGACGGCTTCCCATCGCTTCCCTGCCCCCGCCGGCAACTGGCGATGGGGCCTCAACCGCCCCGCTGGCGCAGTGCCAAACGCGCCCACCCGCCAGCACCGTCCCTAAGTACCATTCCACGCGCCCGGCGGTCGGATTGCCCTTTTTCGCGGCCCCAGCTATCGTACCTGGAGGCGTGAGTCCGCGAGACGGACAGTCGAATCGCGTAAGCCGCCGTGGCAGGTGGCGTTATTTCGTGCGTCGGCGACAAGGGCTTGAACTCGGTGCGACAGGCGTTGCCGACGCCTCTCCCTCGGAGAGGCAGGGGCGGAATGCCGGTTGATTGCGGGGCGAAAAAAAGAACATGACGAACATGCTCTCCACGACCGATGTCGGGTTCCAGCTCGATGAGCCGGATGCCGACGAGCTGATGGACGGCATGCGCTCGGCCGCCGGCGAGGCGACGAAGCTGCTGCGCTCGATCGGCAGCCCGCACCGCCTCATGATCCTGTGCCTGCTGATGGACAGCGAGAAGACCGTTACCGAAATCTCGGACGCCATCGGCACCCGCCAGAGCCTGACCTCGCAGCATCTGACACATTTGCGCCTGCACGGCCTCGTGCAGGTCGAGCGTCGCGGGCATTTCGCCTACTATTCGCTGAAGCATGGCGCGGCACGCGAGATCGTCGCGACGCTGTATCGCCACTACTGCTCGGCGGAGATGGCGAGCGCGAACGGCACGTTCAGTGCCTGCGAGCCCGATCCCGATCTCGCCGACTGATCTCGGCCTACTGAACACCTCAGGTGCAGCGATGGAAGCGCACAGCGCTTCCATCTCGACTTGGTGCGCCTCAGTGCTTCGGTTTCAGCGAGCCGAAATAGGCCGCAAGCGCGTTCATCTGCTGCTCGTCGAGCGACTTGGCCACGGACATCATCGCCGCATTGTTCCGCTCGCCGTCCCGGTACGACGTCAGCACCGCCACGAACGCATCCGCCGGCCAGCCAATGATCGGCGGGATACCGTTATCGGTTCCATCGATCCGGTGGCACGTGGTGCATTCGCCTGAAAGATGCTCGCCATAGGCAATCTGCATCGCATCGTCTGCGCGCGCCGATCCTGGCTCGCTCACGACGGAGCCCAGCATTGCCGCGATCGCGATGCCCCACGTCCTCGTCATCCATTTCCTCCCGAATTTTCTGCCGGCGCGCTTGTTGTTGATTTCGACCGTTTCTTGGAGCCGCGCGAGGCGGCCCACCTCAAATGAAGGATAGCAGTGCAGCCACCCAGAGACAGGGGGCGCACGACGAAAGAGTGTCTCGCCGCGGTCAATTGGCAACCGGCGATACGGGAGCCTGAGCAGGCATCACGCACATCGGCCGCACGAAAAACGACGACGGCGAATTCCCGCCCCGAACACCTATCCGAGTGCGGCAAAGGGCGAGCCCGTGAAAGGGCTCGCCCAATGTCTTTTTCAAATCACTGTCCCGCAGACCGGCGCAATTGCGCCCGTCGATTACGAGGCCTGCTTGGCGAACGTGTCGGAGACGATGCCCGAGTACCAGCCGTCCGCCTCCTTGGCGTTGTCGGCGCGAACCTTCGCGTCCTCGCCCGGCTTGGAGACGAAGCTGTCGGCCGAAACCAGCATCTTCTTGCCGTCCTTTTCACCAGGAGCGTAGTTGGCGCCGACCTTGACGCTGTCACCCGGAGCAAGCAGCGACCAGCAGGTGTTGCGGAAGCGCGGCGGGAATGCCGGCTTGCCCGCGAGCGCGGCGAGGATGCTCGTCGCGACGACCTTCGCCTGGCTGTTGGCCGAGAACCCGGACTTCGGCATCTCGGATGCGGACGAGGCGTCACCCAGCACGTAGATGTCGGAGACCTTGGCGGACTCGAACGTCTCGATCTTCACCGGGCACCAGTCGCCCTCATTGACGCCGGCGTCGAACACGATCTTGCCGGCCTTCTGCTTGGGGATGATGTTGGCGACGTCGGCCTTGAACTTGGCGCCGTCCTTCGTCACCACCTCGCGGGTCTTCGCATCAACCTTGACGACCGCGAAATTGTCGATGTCCGTCGTCAGGTTAACCTGGAGGATGTCCTTGTAGTACTTGTTGAACGCCTCCATGAAGACCGGCTGCTTCGAGAACGACTTCTTCGGGTCGAGCAGGATGAGCTTCGATTTCGGCTTCTTGGTCTTCAGATAGTGCGCGATCATGCAGGTACGCTCGTACGGGCCCGGCGGGCAGCGATACGGATTGTCCGGCGCCGCGAGGATGACCGTTCCACCGTCCTTCATCGCCTCGAGCTGCTTGCGCAGCAGCTTCGTCTGCGGGCCGGCCTTCCAGGCGTGGGGCATGATGTCCGCGGCCTCGGGCGTATAACCCTCGATCGTCTCGTACTTGAGGTCGATGCCCGGCGACAGGACGAGCTTGTCGTAGTTGAGCGTCTTGCCGCCCTGCAGCTTCACAGTCTTCTTGCCCGCATCGACGCCGACTGCGGTGTCGTGGACGACGTTGACGCCGAGCTTCTTCAGCCCCTCATAGGTGTGCGTGATGCTGTCGAACGTGCGGAAACCGCCGATATAGAGGTTGGAATAGAAGCACGTCGTATACTCCTTGCGCACTTCGACGAGCGTCACGTCGAGCGTCGGAGCACCCTTCTTGAGCTGGTGCGCAACGGTCGCGCCACCAGGGCCGCCGCCGACGATAACCACCTTGCCCTTGCCCTGGGCGATGGCGAAGCCAGCCAGCGAGGATGTGCCCGCCGCAGTCAGCGCGCCAGCGCCAATCATTTTACCAACTTGGCGCCTTGTAAAACCATCCATCAGAAAACTCCTCCCGGTTAGCAACTTAGTTCTTTGATTTTTCAGCGACAGAGACTTGCATTCCCCTCCGTCCGACCCGCGACATAATGTTCCTTTAGATGAAGACATGCGCAAGAGGGAATTTGGGCAAAGCCTTCAGCGTGGCATGAAAATCACTTGCGATCCGCCGCCTCGCGCGGATGCCCGACCGCGCCTTCGTTCGTTTCGCGGCGCAACATATCGCTGATCATGCTCCAAAAGAAATCTGGACCTGGATAGCCCAGTATACGCCCGCGCTCGATGCCGCCGCGCAGCAGAATGAAAGTCGGCGTGTAGACGATGCGTCCGTAACGTTTGACGTCGGGATCGAGGCGATCGCGAACCACGAGAGGAGCCTGCCGGCCTTCGCTGCTCGCGCGGTATCCCGGCCCCACCTCCGCCATCCAGCGCACACAGAACCCGCACCCCGCCTCTTCCACCATCAGTAGCTTGAGGCCGCTCGTCAGCTCGTCGCTACCCGTCTCGGTCGCTCGTGCGGGAGAGCCGAGCACCAGCGCGATACACATGGCAACGAGCGCCAGCCAGCATTGGTGGGGCGCCCGCGACGCTATCCGTGAGCATGCCGCCGCGACCGCGGCGGGCACCCCTTCCGCGAGCTTCCGGCGGGCGCTTGCGGGTGACTGGCGATCATCCATCGACGACTCCCAATTCGGCCTATTCCGGGCCGAGCCTCGTTGCATTCGGGACGATGAATATGCTAGCGTCTCGGCGATCTGAAAAGAAGCGCCGATCAACTGCGCCGAACGCGGCGGTTCATGCGTCTCCGACCACGAGCGCGTAGCCGAAAAAGCGAACTGCCAGGGTCCTGAATGCCCGTCGTGCCCGGCAGACAAAAAAGCCCAACTCATTGGGGGAAGGAGACGTACAGGATGACCCAACGCATGAAGTTGGACGTTGTCGACCGCCGCGATTTCCTCGTCGGCGCGACTGCTGCCAGCGCACTGGCGACGCTTCTCGCCACGCACGGCACCGCGTTCGCCCAGGACAAGCCGCCGACGTTCCAGGAGACGCTGGACAAGATCCTCGGCGGCAAGAAGGCCGAGGAAGCCAAGATCGCCATCGAGCTTCCCGAGATTGCCGAGAACGGCAATACCGTTCCTTACACCGTCACCGTCGACAACCCGATGACGGATGGCGACTACGTCAAGAGCCTCCACATCCTGTCGAGCGGCAATCCCTCGCCGAACATCGCGAGCTACCATTTCAGCCCGCTCGCCGGCCAGGCCTTCGCCTCGAGCCGTATGCGCCTCGCCAAGACCCAGGACATCTACGCCGTCGCCGAACTCTCCAACGGCAACTTCTTGGTCGGCAAGCGTACGGTCAAGGTCACCATCGGCGGCTGCGGCGGCTAGTAGAGGGAACGCGAGACATGTCCAACAAACCGCGCATCAAGGTTCCGGCCACCAACAAGGTCGGCGACGTCATCGAGGTGAAGACGCTGATCTCTCACGTGATGGAGACCGGCTTCCGCAAGGGTTCCGACGGCAACCTCGTGCCGCGTAACATCATCAACACCTTCACCGCCAGCTTCGGCGGCAAGGAAGTCGTGAAGGTCGATCTGTCCTCCGGCGTCTCGGCCAACCCGTACATCTCGTTCAAGTTCAAGGTTCCGGGCCCGGGCGATCTCGAGCTCACCTGGATCGACGACAGCGGCGCCAAGACCGTCGAGAAGGTGGCGATCGCCGTCGGCTGACCTGGTCCCGCGAAGAGCGCGAGGCAACGTTCCGGAAGCCCGCATCGGTGACGGTGCGGGCTTCTTTCTTGGGCGCTTCTTTCTTGGGCCATGTATCTCATGCGCTGACACCCGGGCGGCCACAGTACGCGCTACGCTCTGCTCACGGTCAGCCGCCGGTTGCGCGTGCTTCACGTTGCGCTCTTGCCGGCAAGAGGCGAACCGGCTAGGCGTTGGCCCCGCCGTCGATGCACGGCAATCCATTCAACAACCCCGGTCGGCGGCGACGAGAAGTGGCCGCACGTCACGATACCGGGTGGCAAGAGGAGCATCCGACCATGGCCGACGATCCCGTCATCGCGCAGAAGGGCCCGTTCCAGGTCGAACTCGTCGCGGGCAAGCCCTATTTCTTCTGCCGCTGCGGCCTCTCGAAGAAGCAGCCGTTCTGCGATGGCGCGCACCAGGGCACCGGCATCGAGCCGATGCGCTTCACGGTCGAAACCGCCGGCACCTACAATCTCTGCGGCTGCAAATCGACCGACGACGAGCCGTTCTGCGACGGCTCCCACAACATCCTCTGAGCCGCCTCGCTCTCTCGACGCACCGTCAGTGCCCTAATCCGTGCCACGTTGCGCATAATCGCGCCAACGCGTTGCCCGATGCGTTGCCGTGAGGCCATGACGTCCGCCGCCGCGACGCCGCGGGGCATCACTGAGGCCCGAAAACCTCGACGCCCCGGCGCTTCGGCGTTAACGTTCGCGAGGGGACGATTCCGGGCGCTCGTGTCCGTGCGGCCGAACGGACCGGCAAGCACGTCGTCACGCGGCCAAGCCGCTGGCGGGCGCTGTGCCCGGACCGTCGGCGCGCAGCCGGAAGCGATTGCCCCGCGGGCGTTGGCGAGGGGCGATGGATTATTTTCTTCAGCAATTGATCAACGGGCTGACACTCGGCTCCATCTACGGATTGATCGCCATCGGCTACACGATGGTCTATGGCATCATCGGCATGATCAACTTCGCCCACGGCGACGTCTTCATGCTCTCCACCTTCATCGCGCTGATTGTTTTCCTTCTGATCTCCGCGGCGCTCGGCTCCATCGCTCTCTCCATCGCACTCCTGCTCGTGCTGATCGCCGCGATGGCATTGACCGCGCTGTGGAGCTACGTCATCGAGCGTGTCGCCTACCGACCGCTGCGAGGATCGTTTCGCCTCGCCCCGCTGATCTCGGCGATCGGCATGTCGATCTTCCTCATGAACTTCGTGCAGGTGGTGCAGGGCCCGCGCAACAAGGCGGTGCCGCCGCTCATCTCGGGCGTCGTCGAGATCCCGCTCGCCGGCGGCTCCATCACGTTCGCCTATAAACAGATGCTCATCATCGCGATCACCGCCGCGCTGCTCGCCGCGTTCTGGTTCATCGTGCAGCGCACGCCGCTCGGGCGATCGATGCGCGCGTGCGAGCAAGACCGCAAGATGGCTTCCCTGCTCGGCATCGACGTCGACCGCACCATCTCGCTCACGTTCGTGCTCGGCGCCGCGCTCGCCGCCGTCGCCGGCGTGATGTACATGGTCTACTACGGTGTGGTGAACTTCGCCGACGGCTTCGTGCCGGGCGTCAAGGCCTTCACCGCCGCCGTGCTGGGCGGCATCGGCTCGCTGCCCGGCGCCGTCGTCGGCGGCATCCTCATCGGCCTCATCGAGACGTTCTGGTCGGCCTACTTCTCGATCGACTACAAGGACGTCGCCGCCTTCTCGATCCTCGCCATCGTGCTGATCTTCATGCCTTCCGGCCTGCTCGGCCGTCCCGACGTGGAGAAGGTGTGAGGTATGGCCAAACCGGGCAGGAACGACGATGAACGCCCGGGCGATGCGGCGGCAGCGACGCCAGCCGATGCCCTGAAGATGGCGCTCAAGACGGCGCTTGTCGTGATCGGCCTCTCGACGCCGGTCGTTCTGTTCGGCACCGAGCAGGATCCTTCGCGCGGCGTCGTGCTGGAACCGCGCTTCACGCTCGTCGCCGTCCTCGCGGCGATCGGTTTCGTCGCGACGTTGGCCGTCGTGCTGTTCAGGCCCTCGGTCGCTTCGGCAACGGCCTCCGCCATCGGCCGCATTCCATCGCCGCCGCCCGCTGTCACCAAGGTTGGCAAGCTCGCGGCCCTCGGCCTGCTCATCGCCTATCCCGCGCTCGCCCTCGGCCTTTCGGGTGGCGGTGGTGCCATCAAGTGGATCGACAATTTCGGCATCCAGATCCTCATCTATGTGATGCTCGGGTGGGGCCTCAACATCGTCGTCGGCCTCGCCGGTCTGCTCGACCTCGGCTACGTCGCGTTCTACGCCGTCGGTGCCTATTCCTCGGCTCTGCTCGCCAAGACGTTCGGGCTCTCGTTCTGGCTGGTTCTCCCGCTCGCCGGCGTCTTCGCCGCGCTCTGGGGAATATTGCTCGGCTTTCCGGTGCTGCGCCTCCGGGGCGACTATCTCGCCATCGTCACGCTCGCTTTCGGCGAGATCATCCGCCTCGTTCTCATCAACTGGGTCGATCTCACCAACGGCAACGCCGGCATCTCCGGCATACCGCGCCCGACGTTCTTCGGCCTTCCGTTCAACGCCTCCGACCAGGGATTCGCGGCGGCGTTCGGGCTCGACTTCTCACCGCAGCATCGCGTGATCTTTCTCTATTACCTGATCCTGGCGCTGACGCTGCTCACCGCCTTCACCACCAACCGCTTGCGACGTCTTCCGGTCGGCCGCGCGTGGGAAGCGCTGCGCGAGGACGAGATCGCCTGCCGCTCGCTCGGCATCGATACCGTGAAGACCAAACTCACCGCGTTCGCCATCGGCGCCATGTTCGGCGGCTTCGCCGGCGCATTCTTCGCGGCGCGCCAGGGGTTCATCTCGCCCGAGAGCTTCGTGTTCATGGAGAGCGCGGTCATCCTCGCCATCGTCGTTCTCGGCGGCATGGGCAGCCAGATCGGCGTCGC
>CALMPK010000289.1 GCA_937873575.1 uncultured Hyphomicrobiaceae bacterium | reverse complement strand
GCGGAACAAAGCCGCTCGGTGGTGGACGTGGCGGGAAGGACAGTGCGGGTGCGTCGGCACTCGGCTCCGAAGCGACGGGCGATATCCTCGTTCGACACCGCCATCTCGGCTTCTCGGAACAACCATTCCTTCAGCTCGCTCGCACCACGTCCGGAGAAGGTGCGGAAGCCGTAGAGCCCCCGTAACTCGGCAAGATGCTCGTGCCGTGTTTCCTCGCGGGCAGCATAGTCTACGAGATCGTCGGCACCCAGGCCAAGCTGCGCTCCGATAAATTCGATGACCTCTGCAGGGATCAGTTCGCCTGGAGCCAGCACCCGGCCGGGATAGCGCAGGACACACAATTGCAGGGCGAAGCCGAACCTGTTGTGAGCGCGCCGACGCAGCCTGATATGCCCAAGGTCTTCATCACTCAGCGTATAGTGCTTGAGCAAATCCGTCTGTGAAGTCGGCAAGCGCAACAGCGCGTCTTTCTGCCGATCGGTTAGAGTGACGCGACGCGGCATACATGTTCCTTTTTCAAAATCTGATAGCGTTCAAGACGCTTTGTTTATGAAGCTGGTTGAGATACATTTCCAGAGGTCAATGCAATCGTGGCCGAAGCGCCGCCTCAAACCAACGTTTGTGATACATGCTGATCGGATATGCCCGCGTCTCCAAAGCCGATGGCTCGCAGTCTCTCGACCTGCAGCACGACGCCTTGCGCGCCGCAGGTGTCGAACGGGACAATATCTATGATGATCTTGCTTCCGGCGGTCGTGATGATCGCCCTGGCTTGACTGCCTGCCTCAAGTCATTGCGTGACGGCGATGTGCTGGTGGTCTGGAAGCTCGATCGCCTCGGACGATCGCTTGCCCATCTGGTCAACACGGTGAAGGAGCTGTCAGACCGCAAGATCGGCCTGCGGGTTCTGACTGGAAAGGGCGCTCAGATCGACACCACGACTGCGTCCGGTCGCATGGTGTTCGGAATCTTCGCCACCTTGGCCGAGTTCGAGCGGGATCTGATCCGAGAGCGCACCATGGCGGGTCTCGCCTCCGCGAGAGCGCGCGGTCGCAAGGGCGGACGAAAATTCGCGCTCACCAAAGCTCAGGTGCGTCTCGCGCAAGCCGCCATGGCCCAGCGCGATACTTCAGTTTCCGATCTCTGCAAGGAACTCGGCATCGAGCGCGTCACTCTCTACCGATATGTCGGTCCCAAAGGCGAGCTCAGAGACCATGGAAAGCATGTTCTCGGACTTACGTAGCAACTCGTTTCTTTTCGCAGGTTGAGCCACCTCCGCGCTTCATCAGAAAACTGAAGGAACCTCCATTGAATCGAACTAATATTTTTTTTGGTGAATCGCATTCTGACTGGTTGCCTGTCAGAGGCGGAGAATCTGGTGATTTTGTTTTTCGACGTGGTGACGGGCATGCCTTCGCGAAAATCGCACCTGCTTCCCGCCGCGGTGAGCTCGCTGGAGAGCGTGACCGCCTCATTTGGCTCAAAGGTCGAGGTGTGGCTTGCCCCGAGGGGATCAACTGGCAGGAGGAACAGGAGGGTGCATGCTTGGTGATAACGGCAATTCCGGGAGTACCGGCGGCTGATCTGTCTGGAGCGGATTTGCTCAAAGCGTGGCCGTCAATGGGGCAGCAACTTGGCGCTGTTCACAGCCTATCGGTTGATCAATGTCCGTTTGAGCGCAGGCTGTCGCGAATGTTCGGACGCGCCGTTGATGTGGTGTCCCGCAATGCCGTCAATCCCGACTTCTTACCGGACGAGGACAAGAGTACGCCGCAGCTCGATCTTTTGGCTCGTGTCGAACGAGAGCTACCGGTGCGGCTCGACCAAGAGCGCACCGATATGGTTGTTTGCCATGGTGATCCCTGCATGCCGAACTTCATGGTGGACCCTAAAACTCTTCAATGCACGGGTCTGATCGACCTTGGGCGGCTCGGAACAGCAGATCGCTATGCCGATTTGGCACTCATGATTGCTAACGCCGAAGAGAACTGGGCAGCGCCAGATGAAGCAGAGCGCGCCTTCGCTGTCCTATTCAATGTATTGGGGATCGAAGCCCCCGACCGCGAACGCCTTGCCTTCTATCTGCGATTGGACCCTCTGACTTGGGGTTGATGTTCATGCCGCCTGTTTTTCCTGCTCATTGGCACGTTTCGCAACCTGTTCTCATTGCGGACACCTTTTCCAGCCTCGTTTGGAAAGTTTCATTGCCAGACGGGACTCCTGCAATCGTCAAGGGATTGAAACCTATAGAAGACATTGCTGATGAACTGCGCGGGGCCGACTATCTGGTATGGCGCAATGGGAGGGGAGCAGTCCGGTTGCTCGGTCGTGAGAACAATCAGATGTTGCTCGAATATGCCGGGGAGCGAATGCTCTCTCACATCGTTGCCGAGCACGGCGACTACCAGGCGACCGAAATTGCAGCGGAACTAATGGCGAAGCTGTATGCCGCATCTGAGGAACCCCTGCCTTCTGCCCTTCTCCCGATCCGGGATCGCTTTGCAGCTTTGTTTCAGCGGGCGCGCGATGATCAAAACGCAGGTTGTCAAACTGACTACGTCCACGCGGCGATTATAGCCGATCAAATGATGAGCAATGCCTCGGAACTGCGTGGGCTACATGGC
>CALMPK010000288.1 GCA_937873575.1 uncultured Hyphomicrobiaceae bacterium | reverse complement strand
TAGCCCTGGAAATTGTCGGCTTGCTTACTCCAGTTTGTTTGGCGGCCTGGCCCGCCGTTAGAAACGTTGCGTTGCTCATTGGAAGATTGTGATGTAACGCAACGGAACTTGTAAACACCTATGTTTTCCAGTGACTTATGAAAAGTTCCGTATCGTTCCGTTACACGGGACGGGCGACGTTGCTGGCCGTTTTGCCTTTGCGCGGGGCAGGGGGCGGCGCGGGTTGCTCGTCTTCTGTCGTCGTCTCGGGCTGATACTGGCGAATGCGGCTGGCGTCGAAGCCCAACTCGTGGCGTGAGGGAACGACCGCACCGGCCATGTGCAGGCTCGGGCTGTCCGACGGGCTCGCGACCACGGTCCAAAGCCCTTCATGGTTCCAGACCTCGCCAACGAGCGTTTCCGCGTTCTTCTCGGTGCGCTTGGCTGTTGGGATGCGGTTGAGCTTGAGGCGCAGCGGCTCCACGGTCGATTGCGGATGGAAGTAGGCCGGGCGCAAGCCGTCGCGGTTGAAGCGGTCCTTGAGATTGGTGTCGGCCGTCACGTCGTCCTTCTTCTCGGCCCGCAGGTAGCCTTCATACCAGTGCTCGCCATCGATCTCGTTCGAAGGATGCTGGCGCAGTTTGCCGCGATATTCGACGCCGGACGGCATGCGCACGATGCAGTTGAGATCGGGAAAAACGGCGAAGGGGGGATAATTCTGGGACATGGAAATAGCCTCGATAAAATGGGTTGCTCCGAAATGAGGAAAGCAGACCATCGCGAGGAATCGGCGGGAAGGGCGCTCGGCAAAACAATTCACAGAAAACATTTGGAATACGCGATTAGGTAAAATGCGCGCGGGAATGGGTGCTCGCCCTTGTTGAAATATCCCACGGGGTGCGGGGTGTGAAACCCCGCCGCGTCGCGAGCGGAGCGAAGACGCGTTTCGCGCGCTGCTGCCGTTATGGGAAGTGGCCGACAAAGTTGGGAATAACCACAGCCGTGCGACTTTGACCCGATGAAGGACTCGCTACCCTTCACGGGATGGGCCTACCCGAACGAGACTTCCGCGCCGTAGCCAGATGGCCAGTTGTCATGACAACTGGCACTGGTCGGGGACACCCCGAGCCCCGCAAGCCCCGACGCAGAAGGGGTTCAAAGCTGGAATTTCTACAAGTCCGCGTCATGCTCTCCGAGTTGCGCCGATGGCGACGACGTGCGGCCCGCTATGGCCTGACGCTTTCCGAGTTCGTTCGAACCACCATGAACCGCGAGAAGGTGCGCGTCGTCGCCGTAGCCGATCCCGAGTTGCTCGCGGAGTTGCGCCGGCAGGGCAACAACCTCAACCAGCTCTTGCATGCGATCCATGGAGGCTACCCGGTTGCACCCGCGCGCGTCGTGGCATGCGTTGAAGCGCTGCGCAGACTCTACGCCCGTGAGATCGAGCGGCGTTGATGGCGCGCGTGTTCGTGCTTGTCGAGGACGAGATCGGCCGCCAGACGGGGAGGGGATCAAGCTTCGCCGGTGTTCTCCGATACGTCCTACGTGACGCAGGTCCCGAGGACTGGCGCGGGAGCTTCGGTATGATGCTGCCCCTTGATCGCGCGGCCGGGGAGATGGATCACACCTACGAAGCATTGCATCTTGGCGGCACCCGGCGTGGCCCGAAGACGCGGCGGCCGGTGCTGCATGCGGTTCTCGGCTGGCATCCCGACGATCTCGAATGGCTGACGCGGGATCATCTCGCAACGAGTGTCAGCGATGCTCTCAGACACCTTGGCCTCGCTGAGCATCATGCCGTCTGGGTGACGCACACCGACACCGGCCGCCCGCATGTGCACCTTGTCGTCAATCTCGTGCACCCGGAGACGGGCAGCGTGGCGCGGCTCGGCCTCGTGAAAAAGCGCATGAGCGCCTATTGCGCGGCCTACGAGCAGGCGCTTGGGGACATTCGCTGCAATCGGCGCTTCGAGCCCAAGGCCGCCAACGAGAATCGGCAGCGCTTGCCGAGGAGAGAGAAGGGAGTGGATAAGCAAAAGGCGAGCATCTCGCTCGCCCCTCGCCCTTGACGGTCATCGGCATCCCTGCCTGTACCGTGCAAATAGCTTACAACGACTTTTGCAATCGCCAAAACATTTCGCCGACCTAACTATTTTGGATATTTCGATGATCCATATCGCAGTGGAAACAAAATCAGCAATAGTGCAGAATTGAATGTATTAATTACCGACATTGAGGGGTTTTCTTGCGTCTGTCTTTTATTCGAAGATTATTCCAGTCCAGCTTGTGTCTTGCCGCCTCGGCGCTCATCGCGCCTCATGCCTTCGCAATGAGCTGCCCATCTCCGGCACCAGTGCTGCCGAACACGAAGGTG
>CALMPK010000287.1 GCA_937873575.1 uncultured Hyphomicrobiaceae bacterium | reverse complement strand
AGTGTCAGTCAGCCCCCGCTGAAAGATAAAGCATTTTCGACCTTCCTGGACTACGGCCACGTCCGAAATATCATCTCCGGCAGCCGAAATTACCGGAAGGGTCATAATACTGTTTCGAAGAGGGGATGGTTGCGGGGGGTGCAACACCCGTATTAGTTCGAGGGCAATCCCACGGCCCGCAGCATGGCCCTGCTAATCGGCCCAATGTCGGATGTGGCTACCGGCCATAAGCGAAGCGGGGTGTCCAGCTTCGCTCCAATTCAGCATCCTCATCCTCCTCATCGAGAGGGGCTTCGGGCAGCCCCTCGCTGGTCAACACGGTCAAGGTGTAGCCGTATTTGCCAAGGCCGATGATCTCTTCATCAAGAGTGATCCGACCCGGGCCGTCGAACCATGTCGCCAAGTCGGTTTCACCAACGGCGCGTTCGGCGCGAAGGACATTCGCCGCATCCGCGTTGAACCTCTGCGTCGCTCCGTCGGGCAAAGGAGCGCCTTTTCGCAAGAACGCTAGCTTGCCGAGATTCTTGAAAGACTCCGAGGTAAACGCATATGCGATCTCGTTGCCCTTGCTGACGATGATCGCCATCGGATAGCTGCCGCACTCCGCGGCCCGAATCGCGGCAGCCGTGATCGAACAATGGGCCTTCTCAGCCAGCTTGAGAATGCCGTCGAGGCCGATCTGATAATTGGAGAGCAGGTTGCGTGTGAGATTGGACGGCAAGAGAAGGCCGCTGGCGAAGTGGTCAGCCTCCAGCTCGATCGACGTATTCTGTGTAAAATTGGCGCGGGACATGTGCGCGCCGCCGGCCTTGATAATCTCCTCGGGATGGCCCGGCAGGAACCAATGCCCCAGCTCATGGCCAATGGAGAAATTCTCGAAGCCTTCGTTGCCGTGCTCGGTGGAGTAGATGATGGTGGCCGAATCACCGGCGAAGATGATCGCGCCGGACACGCCCGTCACTTCGGCTGGTTTCGCCTGGATGACAATATCCCTGGCCTTGGCGATCTCTCGAGGTCTAACTGGAAACTGATTGAAGCCAAATTCCTCAGCGACCTTTTCGCCGTGCTGGGTTGCCATCTTCAACCGAAAGCCCGCCATGTTTCGCCCCCTATTTCTTGTCCTTAATCATTGTGTCGATGATGTTCTGAATAAAAAGTCGATCTTTTGCGCTCAGCTTGTCTTCGTCGCGAAAGGCGGTCGTCGCGGCTTGCGCCCCGAGTAGGTAGTCGGCCGAGACCTTCAGCGCCTTCGCGAGCGCTCGCACGTTGTCGAACGACGGCTTGCGGCGCCCAGCCTCAAAATGGGCGATGGCCGAAGGTTGCATGCCGGCTTCCCTGGCCAGTTCGGATTGGCTTAGCTCCCGCGTTTCGCGCGTTTTGCGCAGGCGAGAGGCGAAGTCTTTTGGTGCGCTTGACTCGGCCATGACAGATCGTATAGAGTTCCATGTCTAGATCGTCGACAGCCCCGCGGGGCTATTTCTTCGGCTCAGGCTATGACAGAGCGTATAGCTACTTATTACGATTTGCGAATCAGGTCAAGGAATCAGGAGTTGTGAGCATGGCAGGCAAGAATCAGCATGTCGTTCCGCACGGTGACGAATGGGCCGTGCGTGGCGAAAGGAATGAGAGGGCAACCTCGATCCATCCGACCCAGGGAGATGCCGAACGGGCTGCACGGGAGATCGCGATCAACCAGCAGAGCGAAGTCGTCATTCATCGGCCGGACGGTCGGATTCGCGACAAGAATTCCTACGGGCACGATCCCTATCCTCCGAAGGGCTAAGCGACATGACGCAGGTTGCAGTTCCTTCAGATAAACCGCCGATTCGTCGAATTCTCTCGATTGACGGCGGCGGCATCATGGGAACGCAGCCGGCGTCCTTTCTTACGTCTCTGGAAGAGGATCTCGACCGGCCCATCGGAGAGTATTTCGATCTGATCGCAGGAACGTCCACGGGCGGCATTCTGGCGATCGGATTGGCGATGGGTCTTCCCGCGCGTGATCTCCTTGACCTCTATGTCCGTCGCGGCCCACACATTTTTGGACAGTCGGGCGGCGCTCTGGCGAGCTTCGCCGGCGACGCGTGGCGTCGCCTCAAGCACATCGTCACCCCGAAGCATGACGCTGATCTGCTGCGGAGCGAACTCTCTACAGTTCTCGGCAGCAGGCGCATTGGGGATGGGGAAGCCGGTGGGGGTTTCCCGGCGGGGGAGCCTGACCCGCGCGGTGTCTTTTTTTACAAGCCTGGGCATCATCCCCGCCTCAAGACCGATTACAAGCGCCTCGCCGTCGATGCCGCGATGGCGACGGCCGCCGCGCCCACCTACTACAAGCGCCACCGGACCGCCGAGGATGTCGGTCTGCTCGACGGCGGCGTATGGGCCAACAACCCGATCGCGTTGGCGGTGGTCGAGGCCGTCACTTTGCTCGACTGGCCGGCCAGCAGTCTGCGAGTGCTGAGCCTGGGCTGCGTCAACGAGGTCTACATGATCGGCGAGGCGCCTGGTTGGGGCGGTCTCGCAAAGGATGTGACCCGCCTGTTCATGGACGGCCAGTCGCATGGCGCGCTTGGTATGGCGAAGTTGCTTACCGGCCATCAATACGAACGTGAGGCGATTTTCCGGTGCTGCCCGGATGTGCCGAAGGATTTCTTCAATCTCGATGACACGCGCAAGATCGCGCAACTCAAAGGCATGGGCGCCTCATCAGCTCGTAAGGAGCGTCCTCGCATTGAACCCGTTTTTCTGACGGAAACTGCCGAATCGTTCAAACCTATCTACACCGTGAAAGGAATTGAGCCATGAATCAGATGTTCACGGCGCCTCCCCAGACGCATCTGCTTTTGCGCAAAGCCGAGGTTTACTCGCTCCTCGATCAGATTTGCCAAGCGCTGGAGTTGACCGCTGCTCAGCTTGAGGCTGCGCGGACGAGCTACGAGGCTGTCGCGGAATGGCTCTCCGGGTCGGACAACCCTCTTCTGAAGTGGATCGATATTTATGCTCACGGCTCGACCGGCCTCGGCACGACGGTCAAACCGATCGGGCGCGAAGATTTCGACGTCGATCTCATCTGCAAGGTGCTGCGCTTTACCGCTGACCGGCCACCGGCAGAGTTGAAACGCATTGTCGGCGATCGCCTGAAGGAGAACGCGCGCTACGCTGCCATGCTCGAAGAGAAGAAGCGCTGCTGGCGCTTGAACTACGCACGCGAATATCATCTCGACATCTCGCCGACGATCAACAATGCCAAATGCGCCAACGGCGGCGAATTGGTTCCCGACAAGAAGCTGCGGGAATTCAAACCGACGAATCCGAAAGGCTACAAGGCGCTCTTTGAACGCAGGGCAGCCCTAATCCCCACCTTGCGGATGCAAAAGGCTCTCGCTGCCGAGGACCGTGCGGCCGTCGAGCCCTTCCCTGTGCATGGCACCGCCAAAGGCATCCTGCGGCGGACGGTGCAGATCCTCAAGCGGCATCGTGATGTGCATTTCCTGGAAGTCGTCGAGGAGATCGCACCGATCTCCATCATCATCACCACGCTCGCGGCACAGTCGTATGAGTATTGCGTCAAGAGCTTTGTTTTCGATTCCGAACTTGACGTTCTGATCGCGACCATTCGGTTGATGCCACACTTCATCGATAAGCCGGTCGTCAATGGTCGGCGGATCTATGTGGTGGCCAACGAAACCACGGTCGGCGAGAACTTCGCCGAGCGCTGGAATACTGAGCCGGCTCGCGCCGCCGCCTTCTACGAGTGGCATGCGAAGGCACTGGCGGACTTCGAGGCCCTTCCGGATTTGCAGGGCATCGACGTTATCGGCAAGAGCTTGGAAGGAAGCCTCGGGAGTTCGGTCGTTCGCAAAGTTATCGATGCTCGCACCGACAGCATTTCGCAGGCACGCACGGCCAAGAAGCTCTACGTCGCGCCGACGGTCGGGCTCACGCTGTCCAGCGCGGCCAATGCGACGCCGGTTCGCTCCAACACGTTCTTCGGTGACTAGGTGTTTTCGCGTGACCGCCCAGACCTGACGCCCGCGCAGCAGTTTATGTTTCTGCGCGCCAATCCCATCTGTACGGGGACAGGCCGGCTGCACGCGACTGGCTTTATTTGGGATTATCGTGACAGGCCGACGCCCCTTAGCCGTGAATACTCCATGCGCATTACATTTCAGCGGGGCGAAACACCAAGCGTCTTCGTCACGGACCCCGAGCTTTCGGCTTTGGCGGGTGAGCGGCCCCCGCCGCCCGTCTATCATGATCCCCTGCGCCTGTGCCTCACGTTGCCAGGAACGCGCGAGTGGACCGGCACGATGCGGATCGATCAGACATTCGTACCCTGGGCCACAACGTGGCTTTACTATTTCGAGGACTGGCTGATCTCCGACGACTGGAAGGGCGGCGGCAAGCACCCCGATCCGACGGATAACGAGCGTTATGGTCGACGGGTGCGTCGCGCGACGCGGCAACCGAGGATCTGACGGCTATATTACAATACATGCGGCGTCCCCTTCTGCTTTGATGCTATCTACCTTAACTGACAACTTCCTCTCGCCTTCCGGCCCCTTATCCGCCGCCATGACGCACTTGAACATCGGCGGGACCAGCTTAGCCGGATCGGGAAGGCGCGGCTGCGAACGCGGTCCCGGCTAGAGCTTCGGAATAGGCAACGAAAACTGCGCATGGCGCGGGCCCAAACCGGCTTTACTATTCGGCCTATTGGAGAGCCGACAATGGGAACCCCGCTCTGACTCTTTCCTGAGGATGCTCTCCGAGGGCTACCCTTCGGCTCGCTTAGCGAAATGACGCACTCGGCGAGCCTTCAAAAAAGCTTCTGTCCGTCGCCATGAACCGCGCCAACATAGGCGCAATGAGTTTGGTCGAAGCCAAGCATATCGCTCGGTATCTCGGTTCTCATGATGAACACGTAATAGGAGCGCTATCTGGCGGCTCTATTGAGCAGTTTCTCTGGAATGATTCCGTCATGAAGCAAGGCACGCTTTAGCATCGAAATATCACGGCCGTTGTTCACCGCGATTGCGCCGGCAATTTTATCGTGACTATCGAGGAAGATTGCCGTCCAATTGTTCGTTTCAGGATCGTCCAGCACGACACTGCGGTCAGCATTTTGCAGCACTCCTAACGACTGAATGTTGTGTCCAAACTGGTCCGACCATAGCCACGGCGGCTCCGCATAATGCGAGTCAATCCCTGCCATGGATTTCGCCGCGACCAGCGATTGGCCCGAGGCCACCTTCCAGGACTCAAGTCGCTGACGAAACGCGCCGCCTAAGACGGGGTGTGACGTCACCTCTCCCGCAGCGAAGATCGCCGGATCAGATGTCTGGCAGCGATCATCCACGACAATACCATCATCGACGTCCAGCCCCGCGTCCGATGCAAGTTGGGTGTTGGGTTGAACCCCGATCCCGACAACGACTGCGTCGACATCTGCGAATGCATTCCAGCGCAATCGCAACGAACCATCATCCTGATGATGAATTGAATCGATCTTTGAGCCAAATTCGAACTGGACTCCGTTCAGGCGATGCAATTTCTCAGCCCAACGGCTCAGGATAGCAGGCATGCCGCGAGATAGTATCCGATCCGTCATCTCAAACAGAAAAACCTCGCAGGCCATCGCTCGAGCGGCGGCAGCAACCTCTAACCCAATGAACCCGCCGCCGATCACAGCAATTCGACGCGATTCCCGAAGCACGGATTTCAAGCGAACCGCGTCTTCAAGCGTTCGCAGATAGAGAATTTTCGAGCTTTGCCCGACGCTATCCGGCAATTTTCTCGCCCGCGATCCGGTCGCGAGGAGTAGCCGATCGTAAGCATAAGCATTTCCGCAAGCGGTTAGAATTTCGGAGCGGTTTCGATCGATCTGCGTCGCGGTTTGTCCGGGATGATACGAAATACCGTTCTCATGATAGGTCTCCGCGTTTGCCAGATAGCGCGGTGCGCCCTCGCCAAGGACTTCTTTGGACAGCGGCGGGCGATCATACGGCAGGCCGAGTTCGTCTCCGAGAATATCGATCTTGGCTTGTGGCGCCAACTCGCGAAGATGCACGGCGGCTGTGTGCCCCGCGAGGCCTGCTCCGACAATCACAAAACGCATTTTAGCGCTCCCTGTAGGGGAAGGGCACATTCGGCGCGCCCGTCCTCCTTATCCGCCGTTGACAGGCGCCGAGCACTCTCACATTCAATACCTTCAGCCGAAGGCTAGTTGGCAGATTCTGCTGATATTCATCTGCGACGCACTTGCTAGACGCTGTAGAAATCGAGCGCAGTGGCCATTTGATCGTTCGTAAGGGAAATCTTTTTGAATCCGATCAGCCAAGCCTCTCCAAGACGGCGCAGCCGAAATTCAAGGCGTCCGAAGTTGGTATGGCTTTTACAAGCGCGCGGATCGTACGTATGAACCGTGAAGCAGGCATTTCCCTCGATCGAATCCGTCGAGGCCGCATCGACCATGATGTTCGTATAGGAATGAACCGTGCGCGGAAGCGGCATCGCCGTGATGGACTTTCGCGACTGTATCCTGTCAATTCGGTCACTCAGCCCATATGAGTTCTCATGATATATCATTGAAAGCTCGCGGTTCGGATTGGACGTCGTCTCGTACTCGTCCTTCCAGGCCGGCACCCAGAAAATCGCATCGTCAGCGTAGAGCTTGACCCAATCGCGGAATTTCTTCTGATCCAGAAGTCTTGCCTCCGTGAAGAGAACGCGAGTAGCAATCTTCAGGTAATCATCCTCTGACATGTCGCTAACCTAGCCTTCCGAGGGATCACGAGTCATAAGGCGCAGCCATTCCCGGTAACCGGAATGAAAGCATGTCTCATCGCCGAACAGGGGCGCTCCATAGGTCCACCGATCAGGTGAAACCTGCAATTCGGAAGAGTAGTTGAGTGCCTCGCCGGACTTCGGCCTCAAGCCTCGCGCATACCCCTGCGTAGGACCAGCGAAACGAGCTCCGTAGCCGGTCTGGCAAAGCTCGTACATGACGTTGTCGTCGGACGTCGCAAGACCGCTCGGATTGAAGAAATCCTCATACAGACGGATGCGAACGCGGCGCGCCTCGTCACTTTCACCAACTGGGGCAAGACAGTGAGACGTAATCTCCGTCTTGTCCGGAGCCAATGGCCGCCACGTCCGCAACTGCAGCGTGCCGATATCAACGATCTGCAGGTTAGGATAAATCGTGAGATTGCGCTGACGAAACATCCACTTGAGCTTGTCTTCCC
>CALMPK010000286.1 GCA_937873575.1 uncultured Hyphomicrobiaceae bacterium | reverse complement strand
GCGATCATGGGCCGTCACCCCCGCTCAGAGAACGTGGGGGCGGTGCACCGCTTACGTTGGTTTGCTGGACCCGACCGTTCAAGTGGCAGGCCCCTCCCCTGCCCCGCTGGCACGAACGGTGTCGCGCCGGTCGGTCGAGTGTTGCACGCAGCAATGATGCGACCGACGGCGTCGTGGCGCTGAAGGCAATGCACATAGGCGCAAATTTCGGCCAAGGCCCTCCAGCTTCCCAACTAAGTCGCCGTTGGATAGTGCAACGGCCCTATAAAAACACGTTTATCCACATCGCCGCAATTACGATTATGCATTTAGGCGGATTGATGCAAAACTTTGTTTATGATTATAGGCATTCTCAATCAAAAAGGTGGCGTTGGTAAAACTACGCTGAGTATTAATCTTGCCAGCGCATTGGCGCTGCGCGGTGAGCGCGTGCTGCTCGTCGATGCGGACCCGCAAGCAAGTTCGCTTGCATCGTCGGCCGTGCGATCAGCCGAACCGCTCTTCCCGGTTGTGGGGATGGCGAAGGCATCGTTGCACAAGGACCTACCCGACCTCGCGGCCAAGTATGATCATGTCATCATCGATGGCGCTCCGCGCGTGAATGAGATTGCGCGCTCTGCGATCATTGCATGCGATCTGGTGCTGATGCCGGTTCAACCATCACCCGTCGATGTGTGGGCGACGGATGAGATTGTGCGGCTCATTGTCGAGGCGCAGACGTTCCGTCCGACCATCAAAGCCGCCTTTGTGGTGAATCGCAAAATCGCAAATACGGCGATTGGACGGGATGTGGTCAAAGCCTTCAATGAGCACCCCTTCCCTGTCATTTCGGCGTCCATCTCGCAGCGCATCGGCTTTGCTGAAAGCTTTGCTCAGGGACTGAGCGTCTTTGAGGCAGCGCCAGGGAGTGCGGCAGCGTCGGAGATTGACGCAGTCATCAAAGAAGTCATCGGAGCCAAGAAGAAAAGGAAAGTCTCATGAGTCAGAAAAGCATCACGATCTCGCGGCCCAAGGCCCCTACCCCCGAAAGCTGGGTGAAGGAGAAGGTAGAACCCACTCAAGGGCCGAGCAAGCGGCTAACCCTCGACGTACCCGTGGATCTTCATCGCCGCATTAAAATTGGCTGCGCATCTCAAGATCGCCTGATGGCAGACGTGCTCCGCGAGGTCCTTGAGGCAGCGTTTCCGAAGGTGGCGAAGTAGAATCACAGGACCGCATCGCTAGCTAGGCGCATACACGACGATGTGCCTTTTCAGAAATACGATTGGAATAGATAGACGGAAATACAGGGAAGCGGTGAATCGTATCGGATGAAAGCCGCTGAATCGCAATTGTGAGTTTGTATGTTTGAAGGTGATTGTGATCTGACGGCGGTGGTTCGAGACGACGATCTACGTGCTCGGTTGGAGAGTGCGCGTGGGAAGCCCGGCTATGGCACCATGCGCGACATCATCATTCAGCAGCAAGCCGAGCGCGATGCAGAGCGCTTGATGACGCCGGTCGAGCGTCGACGTGTCCAGACTCGCAAAGAGCTTCAGAACGAGAAATTTGAGGAGGAAGATCGGCACCACATCCATAGCGTTTTGGCGTTGTGCGGTCTGCCGTATCGGGAGCCCAAGGATGGTGCACGCGAGTTCGTTCGCGAATATGGGCGCAATTCGTTAGCCGTCCAGGCCGGGTTTCTGAAGAATCCGGTGACGGGAAAGATGGACCCGCAAGGACTGCCATGCGGCCCAAAGGCCAGACTACTGCTACTGCATATCTGTACGATGGCGGTACGGCAGAAGAGCCCACAAATTGAGATTGCCGATAGTATGAGCGCATTCATCCGCGACCTTGGCTTCCCCGTGACGGGCGGTCAGAAGGGAACGCTGACCCAATTCAAAGAGCAATTGAACCGGCTCGCAGCAGCTCGAATGCAGATTGGTGTGTGGCGCGGTGAACGGTCTATGACGATCAACTCGCAGCCGATCCGGGCATTCGACGTGTGGCTGCCACGCGACGCCGATCAACGGTTGTTGTGGAGTTCTGAGCTGCGGCTCGATCAGGAATTCTACGAGTCGCTGCGCGAGCATGCATTGCCGGTCGATATCCGCGCACTGCGTGCATTCTCGCAATCTGCAAAGCAGATCGACATTGTGCTGTGGCTGGGTTACCGGATGCGGAAAGTGGAACGCCGCTACGTGATCACGTGGGAGGTTCTGCAAGAGCAGTTTGGGGCAGGGGTGAAGCGGGACCGGAAATTCCGCGAAATGTTTGCGGATGATATCCGGGCAGTTCAAGAGGTCTTTCCCAACCTGCCAGTAGAGATCAGCGAAAATGGGCTGGTCTTGAAGCCGTCGGATCCGGACAAACTCTTCGTCACGGCGCGGAAGCACAAGTTTATCACTGCCGGCTAGACCAAGCATCTGATTTTCAAAGCTAAGAATACGCAGACTTGTGGGCGCTTCGTCGCGAAGCTCTGGATCAATCGATACTGCAGCGCTGGCGCTGCGGCTGAAAACCTCCTTCGGTGGCCGGCTAATGGGATGGCTACGCAGACTTGGGGGCGTTCTGTGGATTATTAAATTGTGGATCATCAATGGATTGTCGCGCCGCAACGCAGAGTTGGGGGCGTTGCTGCGCAGACTTGGGGGCGCTTCCTGGCGGAATGCACGCAGACTTGGGGGCGGAGGTACGCAGACTTGGGGGCGCTTCCCACGCAGACTTGGGGGCGCGTATCAGCGGGACGACAGCAGTGACAGTGGGATTGGCATTGCCGCATATAAGAAGACCTATAACTATCCTATAAAGAAGTTCCTATTATTAACTTATATATACATAATAGAGGCATTCTTGATTTTTGAATGGACGGATTTGCGGACTGCCGTACATGCTTCTGAACAGTCAGCCACCAGAAGGCAGGAAACTGCTATTTGAGTGGTAAGAACGCGCCAGCAGCTAGGTGGGTAGCAAAAATCAGAGAAACGCTTGTAATGCGATTTATAGTCCATTGAGCGACTGCCATCTGACGCCTCTTTCTAAAGATCGATGTTCGCGTGTCGCCTAGCGGGTGGCCGGGCGCGGCGAGACACGCAGCCGCGATCACAACACGCAGGCAGAGGGGCCGCCGGCGCGCCGCTCTCATGCCTGTTCGGGGCGGGAGATCTTGTGCAAGGCTGGGTCGCGTCGTGAGAAGACGGCGCCGAGGTCTTCACGGGCTGCATTTGGCATGCGTCGCAGATAGCTGAGGAATGGTCTCGGGGCCTTCTTAGGCTTGGGGGCCTTCATGGGTCCGGCTTCCAGCGGCAGGCTCCCATGGTTGAGATATCCAACGCAAGCCACGATGAAGAAGGCGCCTGCGCTGATGCCGGTGATGGTCATCGAGATCGGATCGTGGGCTGGGCCGAAGGTGCCGACATAGACGGCAAAAAGCACCCAGCTGATGATCAGGACGTCGGTTAGCAGCGGCCATCCGCTCCAGAAGTGAAACGTGCCCGTGCTCCATGGGGAGATGCGAACAGCCCGATCTGCCATGAACCGCGACATGAGCTGGTAAATAAAGCCGAGGAACGAGCTGATGAAGAACCATTCAGCAAGTTTCGATTTGGCGAAGCTGGTGAGGAATTCGGGGAGCGGCACCAGGCGCTCCGCGAACACGAACGCGACGGACAGGACCAGGGCGAGGGCGAACACCAACACCTGATAGAACCGCTTGCCGTGGCTGCTTCTGGCGCACATCCAGAAGGGCAGACCGAGGATCAAGAGGAGAAACAGGAATGATCGTTTCATGCGAGGTGCCGCGAGAATTGAGTGTGCAAGAAGGTTTCCCGGTTGGACCAGACGCGTCCGGTGCGGAAGATGATGGCCTCGCTTAGACCTCGGTCTGCGTCTGATCCGCTGCGCAGGCTCGTGAAATGGTGGGCCTGCAGCACATCTTCCATCGTTGTCGACGTGCTGTAGCCATTGGTGACGGATTGGCTGTCACCATGACCGATCGACCAGTTCCAGTTGCTTCCCGAGGAACTGGTCGTCTGCCCCTGACCGGCACTGAACGAGGACGACATCCCGCCACCTGAACCGTAGGATGTATTCATTCCGGCGGTCCAGCTGCGGCTATCGTTGGTGCGGGTGATTTCGCGTTTGCCGAACAATGCCTGCGCATGTTGGATCGTCTTCGGATCGGCTTGCGCGTGAAAGATCTGGGTCTGGAAATAGCCGAGCAGTGCATTGGTAATTGCTTCAGCATTCTTCGCGGGCAGACGGTGGTGATAGGCGCTCAGATTCTGAGTCATGTAGACCGTCGCCGCCTTGGTGGCGCGGGCGAGGGACTGGAAGCTAGTGTCATATGGTGAAACGAAGAAATGTGCTTCGTCAGCCCACAGGAAAATTGGTCGCGTGTGCTTGTCGACCGTAGCCATGCGGCGGAGTGCAGCTTGCTGCCAAACCACTTTGAAAAGCGTCTGCGCGACCGCGTGGGTGCGGCTTAGCACTGCCGGCAAATCGAGCACGATGATGGCGCCTTCGTGCGTGTCCTCCGGAAAGAAGTTGGAGCCCGTAGAAAACAATTCTCGCATCGTCCCGATCTGCAAATCCTGCAGAATGGTGGAGAGGGTGAAGGTGATGCTCGACCGCGTGCGGTCGGCAAGCCTTGGGAATTGCACAAGCCAGTAATTCTGTAGAACCGCAAAATCGTGATTGCGACCGGCGGCCTCAAATGCGGCCCTAGCAGCATTCAGATAGCGTGCGCATTCAGACTGCTGCCAGTCACTGCCGGACGCTTGCGACTCCGATAACGGAGCCGTGTCGATAAATTTTTGGAGGTCGAACAGTGAGAAGTGCCACTCGGCGGCGGCGAGGATCATCAAGGCGTTCCGAAGCAACAATTCAGCCGCCTGCTGCCAGAAGGAATCCTCCCCGCTGCTGCGTTCGCGACCGGTCTGCTCCAGGATGTTCATCAGCGTCGAAAGAAGGTTCTCGACGCGGGTGGCTGGATCGCCGGGGCGGCCCAATTCGTATTGGATGAAGTTGAAGCGCCACGGGCTATCGGGTGAGACGATGATGAGCTGTTTCGATCGCCCGCATTCCTTCGCGTAGCGTTGCCAGTTCTGCCGTTCATCGGGCTTGGCACAGAGCACTAGGCCCCCGAAACCTGCTCGCAGGAATGCCTTGGCGATTGTCTGACCGGAGCCGGTGGTCTTGCCTGATCCATTGCCGCCGAAAATGTGGGTGCCGGCAACCGCATCGCGGACCGTCCAGTCGTCGTGGCGGGAGAGCCGGACCAGTGGCGCATCGAGATGTGAAAGAAAGGAGGACCGGTTGACGGATCTTGGTCTGCGAGGAATTTTAACGGGAGCCGGCACGGATGGAATGGCCGGTGGCAGGGAGATGGGATCGGGAGGAATGTTGGACGTGCTGGAGTGGTGTGGTGACGTAGGCACGCCGGACAAGCGTCGAAGAGCACGATCAAGTAGCGCCATGCAATGGGACCCGTTTCGTGTTAGGGTTTGCGCATGCTGACAGATGACCAGAAGCGAGAAATTGAGCGGTTGGCAGCGGAGCAGCTCCGTCGCAACTGGGGAGTTGTGAAGGCGCGCCCGCTTGCTGCTGCCATAGATGATGTTCGAGCCCGCATTATTGAAGAGGGGTGGTACGGCCGTCCGCTAAATCAAATTGCGGACGATGTTCAGCGCTCTGTTGCCCAGCATGAATTGTATGGGCGAGTAAAAAATGAAGAAGAGCGTATCGCGTCGCTCGACGCCGACCGCGATCGGGCACGCGGGGATGCTGCCGAACGCTAGTGAGAGCGGAGCAGCCAGACAATCAGAGCTGCGATCAGACCGACAGCCACGACGCTCAATCCGAAGGCACGTAACCAGATCTTTCGGATTAGATCGGTCGAGGGGACGCCAGCGCCGGTTGCAGATCCCGCCACTTTTCGCTCAAGCTCTTCGATGGCGCGAGTGGCGATTCCGACTTGCCCTGCCAGGTGCTCAATCGCCAGACGCTGCTCGTCACTGCGGCCCCGAACCTCCACGAGAACTTCCGTCAGCAGCGCGACGGCGTCGAGACGCTCGCGCTCGTCGTCATCGAGTTCTCGCAGGGCGACACCGTCGGGCTGTCGCAAATATTTCAGATAGCGCGACAGCGTGCCGGGGGTCGTTCGAAGCTGGTGCTTGTCGAAGAGGTGGTCGGCGATCTCGGACAGCTTTTTTTGATGCGGACCGGGCCGGCGAAGCGCCAGGATTTCGTCGCGGAAGGGTTCGAGATTTTCGAAGGCCATGGCGTCGGTTCGGCGTCGAGGTCTTCGTTGCAGAAATTTCCAGCGGAAAGTCAGACACTTGCCGGAACTTTTGCGGCAACCTAAGCCCTGCTTAGGGGAGAGGTACACTCTCTAATTTGCCTAGAAATTTCAGGCACTTTGCAGTATACTCAACAATACATGCTTGTCATCCTGAAAAGCAGTTCAGCTCTGGCAGCGCGCAACTATTTCGATCAGTCGTTGCGCATGGGCGACTATTACCGTGAAGGCGAGCAGGTGCTCGGCCGATGGCACGGTATCGCCGCTGCACGGCTCGGCCTTGTCGGCGAAGTCACCCGTAAAAGCTTCTGCGCCCTCATCGACAACCGGCACCCCACAACCGGCGAACAGCTGACGCCTCGGATGAAATCCGATCGGGTGCCCGGCTTCGATTTCACCTTCACAGCGCCCAAGAGCGTCTCGGTCCTTTACGCGATGACGGGCGACGAGCGCATCACCGATGCGCTTCGTCAGGCCGTGACGGACGCCATGGCGGAAGTCGAGCGCGAAATGAAGACGCGGGTGCGGGTGCGCGGCAACGATCGTGACCGCGTCACCGGCAACATGGCGTGGGCGGAATTCCTGCACCATACGGCACGCCCAATCGGCGGCATCCCCGACCCACATTTGCACATACACGCCTATGCGATGAACCTGACTTACGACGATACGGAAAAGCGGTGGAAGGCGGCGCAGATCGGTGACCTCAAAGGCGAGGCGCTCTACCACGAGGCGGTATTCCATGCTTCGCTCGCCAAACGGTTGTCCGAACTCGGCTATGGCATTGAGCGACGCGGGCGCTTCTTCGAAGTCGCCGGCATGTCGCGCACGGTGCTCGATAAGTTCTCGCAGCGGCGGGACGTGGTGGAGCAGGCGGCTGAGGCTGAAGGCAACGAGAATAATCCCGAGGCAAAGCGGACGCTGTCGAGGCTGACGCGTGAGCGCAAAGCCGAGAACATTACTGTCGCTGAGCTGCGTGATGTGTGGAAGGCCCGCTTGTTTCCGAAGGAGCGGACGAACCTCGATCAGGTGGTGCAATCCGCACGGCATGGGCTGTTCAAGGCCAGCCGCGACGACGTCCGGCAGCTAATGGGGGTGGAACTGGGCGAGGCGCTGCGCAGCGAAAGCGCCGTGTCAGAAAAATCCGTCCTGACGCAGGTGCTGCGGCGAGGCTTCGGTTCGCTGGTGAGTGGCGATGTGAAGGCCGCCCTCGAATCCGTCGGGGTAATCCGTGGCGAGGTAGGCGGGCGGAGTTGGATCACAACACGCGCAGCACACGCCCTCGAAGCCAAGGTCGTGGCGTTTGCGCGAGAGGGGCGTAACAGCTGCGCACCATTCGGGTCCGGGCGGTATCAGATCCAGTCAGAGGTTCTCAATGTGCAGCAGCGGGCAGCTATTGCGCATATCTGGCGGAGTACCGATCGGGTCTTGATGCTGCGGGGCGGGGCAGGGGTCGGCAAGACCACGCTTATGGGTGAGGCGGTGGCAGGGCTCACTGCCGGCGGTCACAAATGCTTCGTCTTTGCGAGTACCGTTCCGGCAACCGAAGTGTTGCGTGCTGAGGGGTTCAAGGGCGCGCAGACAATCCAAAAGCTGATCGCCAGCCAGCAATTGCAGGAAGAAGTCGGACGCGACGCGGTGATCTGGACGGATGAGGCCGGCCTGATTGATATGGAGACAATGGGCAAGCTGTTTGATTTGGCGGGCAAGTATGGCTGGCGGGTCGTCCTGTCGGGGGACGAGAAGCAGCACAGCCCCGTTCGTCGCGGCGACGCCATGCGGCTACTGCGCCAACGAGCCCATCTGCCGGTAGCCGAAGTGAGCGAGATCGTCCGGCAGCGCGGTGAATACAAGCGCGCGGTCCAGTCGATCGAAGGCGGCCTGGTTCAGGACGGCTGGAAGCAACTCGAAACCATGGGCGCCATTGTCGAGGCGAGCGGCGCGGAGCGCATCGAGCGCCTCGCGGCCGATTATCTGCACGCGCTGAAGGCTGGAGACAGCGTGCTGGTCGTGGCCCCCACGAACCGCGAGCGGTTGGCGGTGACAGAAGCAATCCGGTCGGTGCTCCAGCGCGAAGGGCTATTGGGGCGCGACGAGCAGGACCAACTGTTCCTGCGCAATCTGTATTGGAGTGTCGAAGCAAAGGCGGATGCCAGCCGCTACTATTCGGGATTGGTTGTGCGTTTCCGCCAGAACGCCAAAGGGGTCGTGGCGGGCGAGCAATTCACCATTGAAGGCGTCAGCGACGAGGCCAAGCTGTTTGGCCGGGACGCTGCGGGCAAGATCCGGGAGATACCACTTGGACCTGCCGACCGGTTCGAGGTTTACCAGCAGGAGCGCCGCAAGCTGGCCGTTGGCGATCGCGTGCGGATGGTCGAGCGATGCCCGACGACGGAGGGCGGCGAGCTGTCTAAGGGGTCGTTCCATGTGGTGGAAGGATTCACGCGTGATGGTGATGTGATGTTGGAGCGCGGCCATACGGTGCCGAGAGCGTTCCCGTTCCTAGATCACGGCTATTCCTCGACCTCGGTGTCGGCGCAGGGTTTGACCGTGAACACGGTACTTGTCGCGATGGGGACCGAGTCCTTGCCGGCGATGTCGCGCGAGCAATTTTATGTGTCGGTCAGCCGTGGAAAACGGCGGGTGCATCTCTATGTAGATGACGTCAAGGCGGTGCGGGAGGCAGTCCAACACTCATCGGCGCGTCCCAGTGCTCACGATCTTACGGAGGGTCGCATTTCTGCAAATGCGACGCGCGACCAACGACTGCGCGTGTGGCGCAGGCGACTGTCGCGGACGGCGGAGCGGATGGTGCGTGAGCGTGGAGCGGAGCTGGATGCGGACCTGCTCCGCGAAGCCCGTGATGAGACGCTGATGCAGTATGAAGGGAGGTTGAGCGAACGTGCGCCGGTCATTGGGGAGTGAAGATAAGCCCACGGCCGTGGGTCCCGCCGCGTTCCGGGTGTTCAACAACCGCAAGATTGGCTTTGCCATCGATTTCCGCTTCGAGAACGGCCATCGCAAAGCGATGAGCTATGCCGATCTCGTCGATGCCGAGTTCAACCCCGATCTCGGTGGCATCATCCTCGAAGGCATCGGCAAGCGGGTGACCATCCTTGGCGTCAACCTGCAAGGGCTTTACGAACTGATCATCGACCACGAAATTGGCGAGGTGGTCGAGCGCCACGAGCCGGAGCATTTGATGGCCGACGTCGCCAAGCGAGGCGAGGCCTATGTTCGCGAGCTGATGTGGGAGAGGATATAGCCGATGACGGGATTGTCAGTGACTGGCCCCTCCAGCATGTTGATTGCATTGCTTGGGCTACTTTACAGTTGTCTTAGCTTGGCGGGTTCTGCTTGGGCGCAGCCGTTGTCTTGCACTGCGGAAAACACACTGGATTATCGTCAGGCGATCCGAAACAGCAAGAATTTGGTTGCAACCACAAACGCCTGCTTTGTCGGCAACGCAACTAGTGAGTTGGAAAAAGATCAAGCAGTGTTAGCAAAATCAAGAACCTGCTTCACCAGCGATTCACTGGCTTACTGCGCACAAAGTATGGCTGCCCTCGCCATCAGCACGCAATTTACAGCGCCCTTCGATGCGCTGGCCAACGAATTAAGCCAGAAGACTGGTAAGGAAATTAAACCAACTGGTATCATGACCGCGATAGTTCGGAATTTCGATGCGTTTGATCAGGGGAAAAGTGATTTGGTGATGACTCTGGATGGTTATAGCGTCACTTTCTCTGCGCGTGATGTGCTGTATGCCCATCTGGCGCACTCGTTGCGCACGAAAAATGCCTCCATCGCCGAACAACCGGTCCCGCGTGATGCTAAGGATTGCTTTGACGCATCAGCCGGATCGTTGGCAAAGGCTTGCCGTGATCTGGGCCGAATTATTGGCGGACGTGCGCTGCAAGGCAAAGAGACATCGCTGGAGGACCTGGAAAAATAGGCGCTTCGACGACCTGGGCCTATCAATGTAGCGACCGACGTCAACGATGTGTCGGGAAGCCAAGCAGGGCTTACATGCGCGAGTTTATGTGGGAGAGGCTGTGACAATGCGGGGGCACTGCAAGCGAGGTTTGAACGTCTTCAGGCACGCTGTAGCGTTCGCATTCGCCTTTGTGGGCGCGGCGATACCTCTTGCGACGTCATCGCGTGCTCAGACCCCGCCTCTGGAGATCACTACCGGCCTTCAAGGCAAGTGCAACGGCAAGATTGTTGAAAGGCCATTCTCGATCCAATTTCAGGTCGACGACAAGAACTACGAGAAGCAGATCGAGGGGGTCTGGACGACGACAAATACTGGCGACTGCCGATTAACACCTGATGCTAAGGCCCATTTGACGAAGGCCATCGATATCAGCCGGAAGGCGCTCAATGGCGATTTCTACGTTGCCGTGAAGATGATGATGTATGGGGCGCAAGAGCCCTGGGCAGACGTACATTTTGGCGATGAGTGCCTGCGGATGAAGGGCGGCGACACCTATGCATATCGAAAGAATTACCTTCAGGCGGTGACCGATATCAATGAGTACTCGGCGAAGCTCAGAAAGCTACCACTGTCTAATCTTGAACGCATTTCTATCATTGGGCGGATGGATGTCATTAATGGTCGGCTCGGATATTGCGCCGCTGCGGGCGGCGACGACATCACCCAAGCGTTGATTGACGATTCCGAATTCATGGTACGCCAAGCGAAGTCCATTATCGAGCGTGAACTCGCCGGACGCCGCGCCGAATCCGATCATGTGATCGTATCGTCCCAAAAAGGCGGCGGGAGTTCGCCACCGTTCTTTCCAAAAGGATTCTTTAAGCGGTAATCAAGTGCAGCTGTTAGGACTAGAGAGACGCTATTTCGTGCAAACGGTTCGGATGGGGCGGCAATCTCGCGACTTTTTATTGCAGTTCGCGACCGCTTCTCTTTCCGCTTGTCCCTGAGAATTTGCGATGGATACCGCGTAGACAAAAGTTTTGTCACCCATGGCGAGGGTGCCGCAACCATTGCCCCACGAGACCATGCGCTCGCAATCATCAGAATGCTGCGCGCATTGGCTCACAGCGAAGGCTTCTGCCGATTTCTGCGAATCCTGGCCGTGGGACCAGCCAAGCGCGCCGGTGGTCGGCGACAAGGCAATTGCTCCATAGATGATGCGAACGGGTGGCGAGTTGGGGCGCGTGCTTCCAGTTGGCGCGCTTCTGCGCCTTCTTTCCCACTCGTCATGCTGTTGCATCAGATCATCGCCGAGCTGACGCCGGCCTTGTTCGTATGAATTGAGCTGCGCGTATGCGCTTGACGCCCAGAACAGGAAAGACAATCCGAGCGCTATTGCTCTGGCAAACATTTCGGCACCAAATGCTGCGACGGCGTGAGGCACGCGAAAACTTTACGCTGACGTGTGCGCCAGAACAAGCCGCTTGAGAAGTGCATCGGAGCGGAACTTGACGATGGCCGGCTAACACTTCGACCGGCCAACACCTGTAGAACGGGGCGACCTCAATCATATCGGTATTCGGGATGGTCTGACCATTCTCCGCCCCATCGGTGACGGCAGTGCACATAGCCAAGCGGGTTCGCAAAGTGAAAGCCGGCGGCGAGGTAGAGGGAGCCTGTCATCGGGTCGAGGATGGTCCACCAATGTCGGGCGTCCGCTCCACGCGGAACGTCCCATGCCTCCCAGATCAGCGAGTCATCATCGCGCATGATCGGTGCAAAGCGGCGCTCGAAGAGCGACCAAGCGCCCGCACGAGTGTACGGGCGGGCAGGGGGCAGAATCAGTTTGGGCTTAGGTCCGGCAAGAAGAAGGGGGTTCGCTGTCATGTTCGCCCCCTACGCCTGCTTGTGCGTGAACAGCGTCGCCTCGTAGAGGGCAAGCGCGTTCTGCAGCAACGGCTTGACGTCAATGAGCCAGCCTATGGCCTCGTTGGCGCTGCCGGCGCTGATCGCAATCTGTGCTTTCAGCGTGGAATAGGTAGCGTCGTCGAGCAGCTTCCGGATGTAGGTGATGTTCGTTTCGAGGACCTTTTGCTTGGGGTCCGCAGGCTTGCGTGGTGTCATAAAAAACTCCTTAGTTGAAAATGGTTGGATTGCTTTCGGTAGCGTCACGGAATTCGCCCGTGGATAGCCACCAGAAGGTAGGTCGGCCGGAATGGCCGGGTCGCCAGACGAGCCAGCAATAGCGATGTGATGCTGTCTTGCTTGAAGCGAACTTCGGATCGCCGTGCGGCCAGCAGACGAGTTCGTCGAGGCCATAGATGGCGGAGGGTGGGTGCTGCAGATACCAGCCGTGTCGGCTCGGATGGCAGAGTGATGCGAGATTGATCAGCATAGCCACGCTGCCGCCGGTCTTGGCGGTAAGCGACAGCGCATGCATCGCAAACTTGTCGGCCAATCCGAACCCATAGGGTGGGTTGGTGATGATGTTCACGCCGAGTGGTTTGCTCTGCTTGAGGAAGTCGGTGCCTCCTGCGCCATAGCCTCGATAGATGAGATCTGTGGCCATCACACTATAGCCGGCACGCTTCAATTCGGTGGCGATTGCGCCATCGCCGCAGGCGCATTCCCAAATCGAGCCGGAGAACTGTTCGACGCTCAGTAGAGCGCGCGTTGCCTCTGGCGGGGTCGGATAGAAGTCGTGTTTGGCACGTCCCAGTTGCCGATAAGGCTGCCTCCGTATGGCAGCAGGAGGTGTATTATATGGAGTGATCACCATGGCTACCTCCACCGCGAGAGGTAAGCGATTTGTTTCACCAGCTCGTGATCGGTCTGCTCGTCCGCATAGCGAGGTGGACGGACTGAAACTTCTCCGATGACCACAATAACAGGCGGTGCGGCGCTTACGCCTGCTGGATCAATTTGCTCGATCCGCCACACGCCGACGGCGTCCGCGATCAGCTTCACAAAGTCTAGCTGCTCTTGGGCACATAGGTGCCCCAGATTGCAGATCAGGTCGCTAATCGCTTCCGAGTAGACATCTGCACCGGTCTCTTTGGCGAAGTGGTCTACTGCCGACCGCGCCCATTGGGCGCGATCAGCGTTGATAGAGGTCGCATTGGTCATGCTGCACCTCCCTTGCCGGTATCGGCAGGGCGGTCAGCCCAACCCGACCATTCACGGAATACGGCGGTGACCGAGGTTTCCTCGGGCTCGACGTTGCGGCCGAGCCGTTGGGCGGCCTTGGCATAGATGGAAAGGGGCGCCTTTCCTTCAAAGTTGCGGTCGACTTCCATCGGCATGCCCGCATAGCCCTTCACTCGTCCTAGTTCGTCGAGGCTGACGCTTCCTAGTTCGGGATAGCCGAGACCGAGGTCGCATAGGCCGAACGCGATGTGCGGATTCTGCGGGTCGATTTCGGCTAGGAACCAGCTGGCGTTTCCGTCCGGATCGTAGATGCGGACAACCGGATAGGGGTCAGCATGTGGGTTCCCGGCGCTGCGCCTGCCGTTCTCCAGCAGGCGCTCGCGTTGAACGATGGTGAGGTTGAGCGTCATGCTGCAGCCTCCTCGGAGGGGTGGGTCTCCTGTGGCGGGACTTCGGCGTCACCTTTGCTCGTGATCTTGCGGATCGTAATGGTCTGCCCGGCAGCCGGTAGGACATGGGGCACGAGCGAAAAGCCCTCGCCGTCTTTGTGGGTCCAGACGGGACCCAGTTCGTGCCAGCGACGATTGTCGCCCTCGCCGGTGACGAGATAGGCGCGATGCGTCGGGCGGCTGGAAGTTCGGTTGGTCATAAGATTTCTCCTTTCGTGTTCGGAAGCCACGACCTCCGCGGCTTCTGTCCCTCAAAGGAGCGCGTGGACGGCCGCCAGCACCCGCACGCTTGCGTGACGGGCCGCAACGAAGAGAAGGACAGCCTGCTGTTGCGGGCATAGGCCGGGCACAGCGCTAGAGGGGCAGGACAAAAGCAGCGATGGGAGTGGGTGCAGCCACCAAAAGCGAAGGAGGTTGAGACCCACAACGCACGGAGCCGCTTGCCTGCAAGGGCCAGAACCAAGGCGGCGGAGGGATGCGGACTCGCGCGCTGCTCAACGCACAGGAACCGCGCTCGAAGGCGGCGCAGGACGGGGATGATGAAGCGGTGAGAGTCGCTAACACATCGGGGGGCCGGGCGGCGGCAAGACATTATTCGCCGGCAGAGAGCCCAGCAATTTCGGCGCCTTGGCCAATACCGACCCAACGCATCAGTGGTTGTTCTTGATGTGTTTCAAGCACGCTCATTTTTCAGGCCAACGTAGAGCCCGGCATACTGCGCTCCATGTCTCGCGCCGCTAGTCAGGCGGCACGGAAGTGACTGGCGAGTAAGGGGCTCATCAACCCTGTGAAGCACCTCAGGAGAACTCAAATGCGGTTCAGTTGCGACAACTTCGATGCGAAATCCCAGAGCTATGAGCGACAAAAGCAGTCGCAGTTTACTCGGCGGCCCCCATCGCTGTCCGACCCGATGCAGGATGATCAAACTCACTTGTTCCTAGCAGTGCCGATGCCGCTGGTTCGAGCTCTTCTCGGAAGCAAACGACAATCTCCTCAATATGCATTGGCAAGATTACCGGAAGTTCATCTGGCTCAAAGACTGACGGATCTTGACCGGACAAAAAGTCCTCCCACGTCAGACTAAATCGCCCCGTTCAACCCGTTTCATTCGAAAAAGAGGAATGACGCACATGTTGCGGCAATCGATGACGCTTGTCTTGGCTCTTACGCTTGCAGTTACGTCGCCAGCGTTCGCGCAGAATGGCCAACTCGGAATAGAGGTAAGCCAACATCAGCATGGAGGCCTTGAGGTACGGCGCGTGCTTGCGGGCACGCCGGCCGAAATGCTCGGACTAAAAGAGGGCTACCGGATCTTAGCGATAGGATCAGAACCCGTGCGTTCGTCCGACCAATTCATTGAACGGATCAGGCGCATCAGGCCTGGAACCTGGGAGACCCTCGACGTTGCCGCACATGGCATTCTCGTGCGCGGCTTCGTGACGACCCATGATCGCACGATGATTGGGAACGGTCAGAAATACGTGCTCCCGCAGCGCGGTGTTCTGGACATCGGAATGGAAGATCAACGGCGCCACGTGATCGGGGCTCGCGTGGCGGCTGTCGAAGTGAATGGAGCCGGTTGGCGTGGCGGGCTTCGGCGTGGCGATGTCATTGTCGAAGTGAATGGCATCCGGACGGAAACCACTCAGGCAGTGCTGGTGGCGATTGCGAACCATGCTGGACGAGAGGTGTCATTGACGCTCGTTCGTAACAAACAGGTTGTCTCCCAACGCGTCAAACCCGAAGCCGTTGAGGACACGGGTCGTCTCACGGTGCCAGCAGCTTTGGCGTCCAGCCAAACGACAGGGGATCAGAGCTGGTGCGATGAGAATGGTGTCAGGACGGTTGCGTGCGTGACAGCGGCAATCATCGTGGGCGGAGTAATTCTTGCGCTGCTGAGGGATGACACAGGCATGCCCGGCACCAAACCAACGAATGCCGAGCGAGAAGCGGCGAAGGCCCGAGAGCGGCAGGCCCGACGAGCATTTGAACAGGCCATTGATGATCAGGCTCGGAGAGAAGGCCGTCTGCCGAACTAACCACCGCCGACGCAAAGCAATCTTCCACCACCACCAATCCGACGAACGCGGCGTCTGCCGCGAACGGGAAGTCGTGTCCATCATTCACCAGCCAGTGAAGGCATCCATGACACAAGACATCGCGACCAAACCTGCAAACACTCTGTCCGCTTCGAATCTTCCTCCCGACATCGAGGCAATGCGCAAGCGGCTCTTGCAAGCGAGAGACGAATTGATTGACTTTCGGCGATGGGCTGATGGGCTCATCTTCGGCAAAGTTGGACTGGATGCTGGGATCGGCATGATCCCGATCGTCGGAGAGGCTTATTCCCTCTACGCCGCGACGGTTCTGATGCAGTTCGCAATCCAAGCGAAGTGCAGATGGTCGACCATCCTCGGCGGTCTGGTCATGATGGCAATCGATTTCGCTATCGGCATGCTACCCGTCGTCGGTGACGTGGCCGATCTGCTTTTTCGCAGCCATGCCTGGTTTGCCGGCATGGTGATCAGCGAGATCGATGAAAAGCTGGCGCATATCGATGAGGCACATCGCATAGTCGACGGATCTGCAGCGACCTCTGAGGGTCTGAGTCTCACTACGGTCCGTGATCAACTGTTCAGGGGCGGTCAGACGCAGCAGGCCATCTACGTCCGTATCGTTGCGGTGGCCCTTGTCTGCATGTTCATGATGCATGAATGCAGGCGAGCCCATGAGGCGCGACAGGAAACCATCCGCGCCTGCGAAGCACGGGGCGGATGGTTCTGTGGTGTTAGAAATTAGCCGCTTCGCCAGAACTCTCGCCGTCCGGCGCAAGCTGGGCGGCATCGCTCGCGCGGCGGTGCAGAGCTTTCCAGCGATAGACGGTCGCCTCGTGAACGAGGAAGCTCTTTGCGACCTCCGCCACCGACATGCCTGCTGCGAGCGACTGCATCACCATCTGAATGCGCTCCGGGGTGTGCTTCGGTGGTCGTCCGAATCTAACTCCACGCTGCTGCGCAGCAATCCGCCCGGTGGTGGTGCGCTCCAGGATGAGCGATCGCTCGAACTGGGCGATACCGGCAAATATGGTCATCACCATCGTGCCGGCGGCTGATGTTGTGTCAGCCCATGGCTCGGCGATTGAGCGCAATCCCGCGCCGGAGGCCTTGAAGCGATCTGCGAGCGCCAGCAGGTCCGTCGTCGAGCGGGCGAGACGATCAAGTCGTGACACGACCACAATGTCGCCTGCGCGAATGTGCTCCAGCAACCGGCCCAGTTCGGGGCGTGCCGCATTGGCACCCGATGCCTTCTCGCCGAAGATCCGCTCGCAGCCATCCGCGAGCAATTGCTGTGTCTGGATCGTCAGGTCCTGATCGTCGGTTGAAACGCGTGCGTAGCCGATTTTCATGCGTACTAGATCGACTGGATAATGATCACGTTGTTGCATCTCGTGGAGCATCGAGCATCGCCACGACCTCCTTGTGCGAGACGAAGGGCCCACCGTTGTCTGCTTCTGCAATGGCAGCGACGACTGAAGAAATATACGAGTCCTGGTAGTCTACGTAGTGACTGATCGCTTCGGCTGCCACGAAGGATCGCGACCTCTTCATTGATTTGGCAATCCGGTCCAGCCGACCGACGAGCTGATCGTCAATATTTAAAGAAATTCTCATGAGGCACCCCCGTTTCGAAATCCAATATATCTGTCGGTGTTTGTCCTCGCAAAACATATTGCAAAACAATTCACTTGTGCGAGCGACTTTTGCGAACAATATCGACGCGGCTTGTCGATCCATTCACACGACTCGCAAAACCCCTAATTTATGCCAATACACATCAGCATGCATATACTGTTCGTATTGAGCGTCAAAAAGAGTTAATATCTACGGATTGCATGGGAGGCATTATAATGAATCGAAGTGAAGCAATTCTTTTGAGCGCATTGCTCGTCGCAACACCTACTCTTGCCACGAACGCAATGGCTGCGTCAGACAAGAAGCCGTCCGCTGGACACAAGGCCGAACGAACAATCGATAGCCGCGACGCAGATTCGCCCTCGCCAATTCGGGTCGAGCTTGATGCGCTACAAGCCGAGGTCGGTAGCTTGCGCGCCGAGGTCGCCGCTCTCGGTGAAACCGACGCACCCGATGCGGCTCCCATGAATAACGCGATGACGACCATGCGGATTGCGCTGGTGATCATGGGGCTGGGACTGGGCGTCGCCCTGTTCGAGATACGGAGATTGAAGAAGGGGCTGGCAGCCCCACAAAAGAATAATGCGTAGCAGGGAGGATGTATGCGTCGTGAAGGATTTTCGCTTGTAGAGATTTCGGTGGTGCTGGTGGTGGTGGCGACGATGCTGGCTGGTGTGCTGCCGGCGATCACGGAAAGCCAAAAGTCAAATGCGTCCAGCGAGACAGCGGATCGCATGCAAGAGGTGAAGCAAGCACTGCTGACGTTCCGTGCCGCCAATGACCGCATCCCGTGCCCCTCAGACCTGACGCTGGGCGTGAACACCGCAAATTTCGGCAAGGAAGGGGATGCACTGGGCGACTGTAAAGACGCGGCAGGCACCGTCGATGCAACCTTTGAGACGGCGGGCAACGTGGTGGCAGGAGGCGTGCCCACCAAAACACTGGGCCTGCCCGATGAATATGCCTTTGATGGCTGGGGCCGGCGGCTGGTCTATCACGTCGATAAACGCCTGACGCTGGACACCACCTATGCGACGACCACAACAGGAAGCATAACGGTGAAAGACGGCGCTTCGACGCCGAGCGACCGGACGACGACCGCCGCCTATGCATTGCTGAGCCACGGCCCCAACGGTCATGGCGCCTATACACGGGCGAACTCGCGCTTTAGCTTTGGCACCACCAACACCCGCGAACTAGAGAATTGCGATTGTACGAATGCGGCTGCAGCGGGAACGTATAACGCCACGCTGCATCAATATATGAATACCCCCAACACTGATCCTAAGCTGACGTTTGACGACATCCTGATCTATGGCTCGCGCGCCAGTCTTGATCTGTTGGCGGGTGGAGGTGGCGGCGGGGGATCGACCTCGGCAATATCAACTCCATGGCCAGATGCGATTGTCTGTGGCCTAAGTGGCACCACTTCAGATTATGTGTTTATGCTGAAGGTGGATTACCAAAACAATGGTTCGAATGGACCCGTATATGAATACGACTACGGGTTGACCTGGAACAAAATCATTGCGTTTACAGATGCGGGCGCATTTAGCTCAACATCGGGATCTGGTGCAGCATTGAACTCCGGTGCGCAATATCATCCATGCCAAGGCAAATCTATTTCAGATCTCACAACTGCTGGGCAGGCGATATTTTTCAAGAGCACTGGCGGTGGCGGTGGATCCAGCTTCTGGGCCGATGCGGGATCGAACAACATCAACAACAACAACAGCGGAAATGTGGGTATTGGGACGGCGGCGCCGGGATACAAGCTCACTGTTGCAGCGAGTTTAGCAAACAGCAATCCCTTGGCAGTCTCTTGTCCGTCGGGCGGATGGTGTCAGCAGTTACTTTCAACTGGAACCGAGTCCGTAACTATTGGCGCGAGTAGTTTAGCACCAGATGGTGGCGCTGCTGGTGCGGGAGGATATATCGGAACAAATACCAACCATCCACTCTATCTTCGTGCAAATTCGTATTCACAAATGGTTTTAAGTCCGAGCGGCAATGTCGGCATCGGGACGGCGACGCCTCAAGCAAAGCTTGACGTTGCGGGCGGAGTAAAGGTGGGTACGACGGCTGCTGCATGTACGGCGGCGATTGCTGGGACGTTACGCTACAATGCCGGCGCAATTGAGTTGTGCAATGGAACCTCCTGGTCGCCTTTAGGAGTGGCAAGTTCTGGCACTGTAACCGGCGGCTGTATTTTCGGCATGGGTTGGGGTACGGCGACAAACTGTGGGCTTAGTGCTGGCATATCTTGTGCGGCAGGAAATACTGCTCGCGATAGTACCTACCATGATCCCGGCGGTGTTGGGCAATATAACGCTAGTGGAACCTACGCTTCCGGCTTTTGTATAAAAAATTAGCGAAGGCCGAGGCCATTGCGATAAGGATTGAGAAGCGGGCGCTGAAGCGCCCGCCCCATTGACGTCAACACTTGTCCGGATTTGCCTTGCAGTAGGCAGCCCGTGCAGCGGCTGCGCCAAGGATGCCGAGGATGATCTTGCAGCCCAAGTCGCACCAGGCGTCGTCATCGGCCTTCGACTTCGGCGATGTCTCCGGCAGATAGCATTTCGGATATTCGTAGCGACCGCCAAGGCGACGGCACTCGTCCTTCTGCTGCTGGATGATGAAATCGCGCGTGGTATCCGCTCTCGCCGGCAAGCCGTGCGCCATGAGCAGCGATGCCGTGAGCACATGAGCGATGATGCGGGAAGTGCGTGTCATCTGACGTCTCCATTGTTTCGAGCCGCCTCGCGGCACTTTTGACGCCAATCGGTCCGCCGGGGGCAAAGGCATGGACTGCACCCGCAGGGCATCGCCCAAGGGCCGAAACAAAGTGGAGGAGGCGGCACGCCTTGCGGCCGATGCCGAACCCGGCACGATGGCGGCAATCAAAAGGGCAGGGCGGATCAGGGTGGAGACGGATGGCAGCGCATTGATCGATGATGCAGCGCAATCAGTGAGAGCGCCCACTACCGTCACAGACGGCACTGTGCGGACGCTCTCTGAGCAAAGCCCCATCCCAGTGATGACGGCCTGCAATCGGGTCGCGTGATGAGCAACCCATTCGTGCGGGCGCCTAGACGCTGATGCCTTCGCCCTGACCGGATGAGCGGCTATCGGTGACCTTCTCCGCGAATGAGCGATTGGGAGCACGCAACCGGTCGTTGGCGATGGCAGTAGCGATGGCGCTGTCCACGATCGCATCCGAGAATTGTTGGTAGCGCGCGCCATCGGCAGCTTTGTCGATGCCGGCATGCTGTGCCGCTGCTGCGGCCAACCAGCGTGCATCGTCGCGCAGCGCCTTCATGGCGTCGGCAGGGGCGGCTTCCGGCGCTTCTTTGGTTCGGTAGAGCTTGCCAAGGCCAATGGCTGCGCCGATGGCGCCGGAGACCATCTGGTCGGCGTAGGCCTGATACTCGGGTGAGGATTTGTCGGCGCCGGAACCGGCGGCAACGGCGGTGAAGTAGCGCGCATTGCGCAGCACGTCTTTGATTTTCAGATCGATGGCAGATGGCCGTCTTGCGGCCGGTTCAGCGGTGTCATTCATAGCATCTCCCTCATTGTTGCTGTTCTGGTTATTGTATCAGCAACAGATTAAGAAATCGTAAATGCGTGTTTGTGGCGGATAACAAGTAAAGAAATGCGATTTCAATCAATTGCGTGAAACCACACATTTACCTCCAAGGATAAATGGGAGTTTCTCCAATGCCTTGGATGGTCCGGTTTGTCGGCGTGATCGTGACACTTGGTCTGGTCGGCGTTTCGCTGATGATGAACTTCCGCTTTGGTCAGTCACTCGGCAAGACGGAGTGGGACGGGCTGGTCTATGGCATCGCCAGCGCCTGCGCCGATGGCTTCAAGGTCATCCTGCCGTTCGCCATCATGTCTGCATGGACCTCAAAACGCCGGTTTGCCTCCGCTGCCGGCGCGGTGCTGTGGATGATCATCACCGCCTATTCGATGACATCGAGTCTCGGCCACTCGGCGGTCAATCGCGCCGAGACGTCGGGCACGAAGCGACACCAGGTCGCCACCTATCAGGATTTGCGCCGCGCGATGGAGCTGAAGCTCCAAGAGCGAGAGAAATTGCCGGCGTTCCGTGCGCAGGGAGCGCTGGAGACTGAAGTCAGGACGCAGCAGCGTCACTGGTCATTCGAGCAGACGTCGAGCTGCACGGAAGCGATCGGACGCCACCGATCCTTTTGCGACACCTACGCCAAGCTGACGGCGGAGCTGGCGACGGCCAAGCGCGCTGCCGGTCTTGATCGCGAGATTTTAGAGCTGCGCGAACAGATTTCGGCAGCGGCAGAGAAGGGGAGCAGCGGCGAAGCGGATGCGCAGGCTGCCATCTTGAAGCAGATTTCCGGCCTCGCCGATGACTATGTCCGACTGGGTCTGACGCTCCTGGTCAGCGTAATGGTAGAGTTGGGGTCAGGCCTTGGGCTTTATGTCGTGCTCGGCCACCGGACAGGCGCCGAAGCGGCAGCCGATGAATTGATCGAGCGCCCCATGGCCCAGCTTCGTCTTCCGCGTTTGCTGGCCGGACCGTCGCAGGAAGCGATGTGGCGTAAGCGGCGGCTGGTCGCCGCAGTGGGCGAGCATGTGGATGAACTGAGCCTGTATCGGGACTATTGCGGCTGGCTGATCGAGGAGCGCCGAGGTCCAGCGCTCACATTGAGTGCATTCCGCACGTGGCTCGCCAGTGAGCGGGTCGGAGAGGTCGTTCGTAAACGCGGTCGGACCTATTATACTGGCCTGCGCCTGCGCTCGAGTGCGGGCGGCGGCGAGACGGGCATCGCCAGGATTGGATAGGGCTTCCCGCTGATTTGAGGTGGCTACCGCCCGGACAACGGCGGATTTCCACAGCTTCCACCACGCCTGGCGGCCAGTCGCAGGTTCCAAAACGCAACGAATCGTGCCATCCGTCCTATCAGACGCAATTGAGGGACCGGGCATGGCCGCCGAGACGGTGAAGCGGATTATCCGCGAGGATGTCAAAAAAGACCAGCTGATTGACGTCGCGGACCTGCTGCGATCCACACGCAAGCTGGCGGGGGATCATGCCGGCGCCATGGGACTGGCGGGGCGGTCGGCCCTCAGGATCGCAGGATTCAGCGCCTACGAGATCCAGACCAAGCGTCTCCCCGAGCTTACGCAGCTTCAGGGTGGGATCGTCATCGAGGGCGAGAATTTTCCAGGGACGGAGCTGCGCAGTTTCCAGCCGATCAGCCGGTACGGCCGCGTTCTGTTTGGCAAGGCGAGCATTCCCGATCCCGGTGAGCTGCCGACCCAAAACGTCACGCGGGCCAATGGCGCCAAGGTCAATGTGCGGCATGGAACTGCTGAGTTTCTTCCGGGACTTGCGCCACCGGCGCCGTCCGAAGATGTCCTCTATGTCCTCCTGCTGACCTGCCGAGATCGCAATGATCCGGCGAAGTACCAGCACGTGGCGATCGCCGCGCTTGAGCCGGACTTTTCCGGATTCATTTTCTACGAGTCGTTGGACGGGTTCATTGCTGGATATGGCGAAGTAGAAGCCGGCGCCAGCGCCCCGGCCGCACCTGCGCCCGCGTCGCTTGGCCTCGAATTGAAGAAGGGCGTTGCGCCCTTCCAGGGCAGCGAAGCTCCGGGTAACGCCTCGGACGCCACAGGCAGCGACAACAAATCGCCTTAACGGTTCGTTAAGCGAATATTAGCAACTTCGATCTTGCGCTATACAGGATGGCGCGCGGAACTAGTTGCGAGGATATAGATGCGCTCTGGCACCCCCGGGTTCGTGGCGTCCCGGCTCAAAGAGGCTCGGGATGCGCGCGGTATCAACACGCTGATCTCACTTGCTGACCTGCTCCAGGTCGATACCAGCACGGTGTCGCGGTGGGAGAGTGGCCAGAGTGCGCCGTCGCCGGAGACGCTGATCGAGCTGGCGGCGGTGTTACGCGTGCGGCCATCCTATTTCCTGCGGGCTCCGTTTCAGCACGGCCCGGCACCGATCTTTTTCCGGTCGCTCGCGAGCGCCCGAAAGCAGGACCAAGCACGTCAGCGGGCGCGCCTACGGTGGGTGCAGGACATCAGCATCGTCATCCAGCACTATGTGAACTTCCCGGCCGTGGACGTGCCGGACGTGTTGGCGGGCGCCTCCTATCGCCAGTTGCGCGACGAGGATATGGAGCGAATTGCAACCGACCTGCGCAAGCATTGGAAGCTCGGTGATCAGCCCATCACCAATGTGCTCGATGTATTGGAACGGGCGGGGTTCGTGGTCGCGGCCGATGAGATGGGCACGACCGCGCTCGACGGCCTGTGCAATTGGTCGGCCCATGACAAGCGGCCGTATCTTCTCTTGGCCACCGACAAGATGTCATTCTTCCGGCGGCAGATGGATGCGGCGCACGAGATGGCGCACGCCATTCTGCATCGCGACGTGAGCGAGGACGGCTTGAAAGCCGACTTCGAGATGATCGAGAAGCAGGCTTTCCGATTGGCCAGCGCATTTCTAATGCCGGCACAATCTTTCTCATTGGCCGTTGGGGCGAGCCCGACGCTCAGTGGACTACTCGCGCAAAAGGACCGAATGCGCGTTTCCGTAAAGGCGATGATACGGCGATGCAGAGATCTGGAGCTTATTTCGACCGACGATGAGCGGCAGCTCTACAAATACTACAGCGGCAAAGGCTGGACACGAGAAGAGCCTTTGGACCGCATGGTTCCCGTTGCGAAGCCACGACTACTATCAAATGCGATAGGGATGATCGTAGATGGCGGGGTTCGGAGCAAAGAAGATCTCTTGGCGAACGAATTCACGATACCGGCGCGAGACATCGAAGAATTGCTCGGACTCGATGCCGGCTGGTTCAGTCACATGACCGGACAGGTCGTTCACTTGCGCGGAGCGCGAACCGCGCGAATGGCATCGCAGCCTGAAAGCGCGGAAGTCATCGCGTTCAGGCCACGACAAGGGGCGGCAGATTGATCGCTGCCGAGAGATCGGCGGCCTAGCTGGCCGCCGTTACCTCAGTCGGCTGCAATCCCTTGATGAAGTCGAAAGCCTTGGCGGCTTGGGACGCAGCGGTGAAGATGGCCTTCTTATCGGCCTTCATGACCTTGAGCCAGTGATCGATATACTGGGCGTGATCGGCCGGAAGTTCGGCGGTGATGCGGATGTCGGTGCAGAGAAATGCGGCACCTAACTCAGCGACCAGCTCTTCCATGGCATAGGCATCTTTGCCGAAGCGATCAGCGAATTGGCGGTCGCATCGCTTTTCATGGCCGGTCCAATGCGTCAGCTCGTGAAGTAGCGTCGCGTAATAGCTTTCGGTCGCCGATGAAGTCGCGGAGCCGACGAAGCGCTCTCGGTCCGGCATCTGGATGTAGTCATCGGATGGGCGGTAGTAGGCACGTGTCCCACCGTGGCGGATGTCTGCGCCTGTGGCATGGATGAACGTCTCAGCGGCACCGATTGGCTCGGCTTGGTGGGCAGGCGGTTCGACGGCGGTAGCTTCATAGCCGTCAACCTGATCGGCGTTGAAGACCCATGATGCACGGGCGAACAGGACAGTGTCGGCTTCGGTCTCACCAGCGTCGGTTTGGCGCTCCACGTCCATCTCCTTGTAGAAGACGATGAGCGAAGCCTTCTCGCCTTTGCGAACTTGGGCCTTGCGATTGCCCCACTGGCGATAGGTGCCCCATGTACCGGTCGAGAAGCCGCGCATCTGAGCGGAGGCCCAAAGTGCGATCACATTGACCCCGCGATAGTGATTGCCGGTGTCGACATTGACGGGGCGGTTCAGACCCTCGCCGGAGCGGTGCCATGGCATCTGCCAGGTTCCCGCGCCCGCTTCGATGGCGGCGATGATTTGATCGGTGACGGCCTGATGAACATCGAGCTTCTTCTGCATGGCTTCCTCCTTGCTCGAAGGCCGCCAACCGGCCTTCCGATGGCCGGCGGAGAAGCAGGGGAAAGCAGGCGTGCGCACCGCAGGCCGCAACGAAGTGGAGGACGCGGAAACCGCGTTGCGCAGGACGGCGGCCCTGCTAGACGGCCCAAGGAAGAGGAAGGCCCGGCGGTCGAGGGCAGGTCGAAGTCAGAAATTGTGAGCGATGTTTGAGGGTAGAGAATCCTCGGGAAATGCCGTCGCGTTGCGGCGGGCTACGGATGCGCTCCGCTCGGATTACACCGTGAAGCCGGCGACGAGGCTTGCTCGGATGGCTAATTTCGGGATGGAGATGCGCGATCCTTGGCAGCGGCGCAGTAGGAGTGAATTGGGCTTGGCATCTCGCCGAGGTCGACCGTACCGGTCATAACACCAACGAGGTCCTTGAAGCCGGCGGCTTTGATCTGCTGCTCCAGGGCGACCTTATCGAAATTCACCACGTAGCCTTCCTGGTGCCCATTGGCGCATGTCGTTGACCACGCGCTTGCTCTGTTGCCGTGGTTGTCGGTGATTGAGGCAAGGCTCTTGTCGAAGAGGGCCCAGCCGATGATTGGTGTCATGAATAGTTTGTCGGTCATTTCGCTCATCTGCTAATCGAGATTTGAGCGAAGCATAGGGTGCAAAGGGCGCGCCGTGTGTGACAGTTTGATGAAGATTCGCGACAGAGATTCGGCGAAGCGATCGTCACCCGCATGGGACGAGACACCGCAGATCGGACAGGGGCCGTCGAGGAGGCTCGGTCGAGGGATCACCGAGATAGAGCGCGGCTCCGATTGCGGAGCGCCCCAATTCAATAGCTGCGACTGACAGCGATTAGAAAAAAGGGCCAATCCAAGATCGACCCTTAAGGTTTTGGGGATTAAACGACACATCGTTTAACCGTATACAGATTATACGCAATGATTGAAACCTAGTCCAGAAGTTACGCGTCTGCTTCAGCTGATAAAGAGCTTGCGATCACGGGCTTTGACATGGTCTCGGACGTAATAGGTTGACCACCAGGGGCGGATCTCGTCCGACGTCGGGGGCCCCTGAAGCTTCAGGACGAACTTTGACGAGTGGGCCTTGGACCTGAAATGGAAGTGATCGAACATCCGAAGGGCCTCGATCGCGTAGGAGATGGCGACGCGCCGATCTTCAATCAGGATCAGATTGTCACCATTGGCCTTCTCACCTCCGGCGGCGAGGTTCGAGGAGCCGGTGAAGACTTTGGGCGACGAACCATTGAAGTCGGTGACCACGAACTTGTGGTGGACCATGTTGCCATCGCCGCCCGACCATTCCTGATCGAACGGATAGGGTGCGTTCTTGGCGAGATAGTCGAAGGGGACGAGGCCGGTGGAACCATCGGGCTTCTGGACGGATAGTTCACCGGTACGCTGGGCGACCCCGTAGGAGAACAGCGTGCGATTGACGACGTCGTCGAGGGCATTGCGCACCTCGCCGGTCAACTGGCTGAGGAACACGACTGAATAGAGAACTGAGCCCCTCGCATTGTTGATGGCCTCAGCAATCGGGCTCAACGAGAGGGCCGGGTCGCTGTGCGGGGAGAAGCAGAAGGAGAAGCGCGAATCTTTCTTGTCGCGCATCAGGTGCCATTGCTTGGCGAGTTCGTTCGAGCGGAATTTGCTGGGGGCGGTCCAATAGGCTTCGAAGACGTTGGCATAGAGTTCGGCGATGTTGTCGTCTTCGAACAACAGCGCATTGTTGGCCTGGATATACAGCCCCCGCAGGGAGAAGTTGGTCGAGCCGCTGAGCACGCGGGTCGGCACGTTCTTTTCTTTGATGATGAGGACCTTGTTGTGCTGCTGGCGGCCGAAGTGACCGCGCTTCACTTCGGCGCCGGCTTTCTCCAGCGCGGCGGCACCGATGGATTCCGGGCTGTCCTCGGCGCCGTAGTCCTCATGATCGTCGATGAAGATGCGCAGACGGGAGCCTAGCTGCTGGAACATCCGGAAGACGGTCGGTTCGCGCAACTCATAGACGAGCGCATCGACGGTCGCCTTGGGATTGTCGATGGCGGTTTGCAGCGTCTGATAGATCAGCGAGCGGGCCTCGAAGCCCAGCCACTCATATTCTTTCTCGAACGGCTTCATATCGAAGCTCAGTTCGCCTTTTCCCTTGTCTGCGTCGGGCGGGATGATCTTCGGGTTGTTCTTGAACCTGTCGTGGTAGGCCTGGGAGGAGGCAAAGCCGCGTGTGAAGCCGATATTGAGGATGCCGGCATGCGTCTCCGGCTCCAATGAAATCTCGTTCTTCACCACGGCGCCGGCTTTGAGCGACCCCTCCGGATCTTTAGGGTCGGTCGCATACATGGCAGTGAGGCGGTAGCGGTATGTGCCCTTCTCGACGTCGCGCGGCACGTGGGTCCAGCGGAATTTCTGAAGTGGTGCGCGGGTCGTCGGGAACCGTTCTTTGCCTTTGTTGGCGCCTTCGTAATGGAAGGCAAGCCGGTTGGTGAGTGTAAAATAGTCCGCTGCGCCGGGCGGGCGATACTCGACGGCGAAGCCGACAAACGAGTCATCGACCTTGGCCTTGTCGAGATCGAAGGCGGCCAGCGCCATCCCTTCACCGCGATAAAGCTTGAAGGTCAATCCGTCCTTCTGTTCGGTATTCTCGAACGTAATTGCCATGCAATAGCCTCCCGTCCGCTCAGAGCAATATGCCTCCGGATGCGGCCAGCATGCCAGCGGTGCCACCACGCGTCGAGTGCCATCAATGCATAAGGACGGCCTGCCACGGCCATTCAGCTTCATGAAAGTGTCATGCTTCAGTCGCCCAGTTCGAGATCGTGCCCTCTGGTCGGATCGATGAAACGACCGTCCTCTTCCAGCAGACGGATGCAATCGGCCGGCTCGACATGATGCGCGGTGGCGAAGCTGACGATACCTTCGGGACCCTGCATTTCTTCGATGAGGCGGAGCGTGCTCAGCAGCTCGGTTTCGCGTTCGAGTAGGGCGTCGAGCGCAGCATCGCGGGCGAAGACGCGCTCGGCATGGGGCTCGCGGCGGAGGGCATCGGCATATTCGGAGAAGGTCGGCGTATTGATCGTGCCGCTGGCGACACGATGGGACAGTTCTGAGACGAGGTCGCCAAGCCGCCGGGGATTGACGCGCCCCCAATTGAGGCGCGTGTCACCGGCGGCCTGCTCGGCGATCAGTCGCTTTTGCTCGGGTGTCAGCATGGCCTTGTCGATCGGTCAGTGATCCGTGCCGTCACGGTGCGGTCTGGTATTCGGAGGTCGAGTGGAAGCTCCGGCCTTGCAGCCACGCATCGAGGTCGGCCAGCCGATACAGAACACGCGAGCGGGTTCCGGCTCCGGCTTTGAGGTACCGAGGACCGGTGCCTTCGACGCGCATACGTTCGAGAGTGCGGATGGAAATTCGCAGGATATCGGCGGCTTCCTGAGAGTTGAGATAGGGCTTGTGGGGCGGTGCGGCGCTCTGCATCGTCGTATCTCCGTGGATGCGGTGTTGCGATGATGATGGGAAGCGCATTGGCGGATGGGAAGCCGAAAGACGTTGCCGCACGCAATTTCATTTTTGACAAAATTGCAGACCGGCGACTGCGCCGCTGCAACGAATTTCCGATGACTCGACAGCGACTTACCGGCTGGTTGGCGGCGGCCCGTTCGAACATCTTGCAACGGGCCTGAAAGCGGCCACTACGCGTTTCCGCGCGCTGCCGCGAAATGGCGTCGGGAAGTGAGTGGGGAGGGCCGAAGCCCTCCCCGGACGGCTACGATCGGCCGGGGTCATCGAAGCCCCACGGAGCATTGTTGTAGCCGGGCAGGTCGTGGCACGCCGCATCGCGAAGCAGGCGCATGATCTCGGCGGCCCAGCTCTTCGGGTAGTCCGGCGTCTCGCAGGCTTGGTAGTCGAAGCAATGCGTTGCCTTGATGACGCCGATTGCACCTGGTCGCGGCATCAGTCCGCGAGTGTCGCACGTGAAGCGATAGGTCGCGAGGTAGCCGTCTTCGTTGTCGGCGTTAGGGATGAAGCCGTGATCCGTGCCGTAGCGATGGGTGAGAGAGCGCAGGTTCTCGCGAAGCAGTTCGCGACCGAAGAGGTCGGCCATCTGTTGTGCCTGCAGGTCGACGGAGCAATGCTCGCGATTGTGGGGATGTGGCAGGACGAGCCTGTTGTGACGGGCGTAGGTGAGCAGCACATTGATATGGGCGTGAGAGACGAGAAATGCAGACATGGAAGGCTCCTTAGCTTTCCGAGCCGCATCATCGCGGCCCGTGGGCATCGGAGCGGCTGGGAAGAGCCGGGAGCGGAAAGGCCAGTTGGCCGGATGCCTTCCTCGGGAGACCGTGGCACGCAGTG
>CALMPK010000285.1 GCA_937873575.1 uncultured Hyphomicrobiaceae bacterium | reverse complement strand
ATCGGGAAAGGCGGCCTGCGGCGAAGCGCAGCCGCCGAGCGCCAAAAGGCCGTAGAACAGGTAAGTCCGCATCCGCGCCTCTGGGCCGGTCATCATCAAGCCGACGCGATCCTGCTTTAGCTTGACGGACACGGCAAGCGGCTCGCCTTGCTTCGCCGGGCCGGGTCGGCCAATTTGACCCGAGCCGGGTTGGCGCTTTTCGAGGAGTTCGATGTCGGATCCCAAGACGACGAAGGCAGACGCGAAACCGCAGGCCGCCGACTATCCTCTGCCCGATGCCGGACAGCTGGCGCGCAATCTCGTCGAGGTCGGCAAGAAAGCGCAGCAGCTCGTCGTCGACTATCTGAGCCGCAAGGAACACAAGCCCGGCGTCGGCGTCGTCGATCCGTTGAATGTCGGGTCGGCCTTCGTCGATCTCGCCGGCCACATGATGCACGATCCCAAGCGGGTGTTCGACGCGCAGGTCCAGCTGTGGGCCGGGTATCTCAAGCTCTGGCAGAATGCGGCGCGGCGCCTGATGGGCGAGGACTACGAAACGGTGGTGCCCTCGCCCGCCGGCGACAAGCGGTTCAAGGATCCCGCCTGGCACGAAAACCAGATCTTCGACTTCATCAAGCAATCCTACCTGCTCACGGCCAACTGGCTGCAGGATACGGTCGCGGGCGTCGAGGGCATCGACGACAAGGCGCGCAAGAAGATCAATTTCTACACCAAGCAATTCGTCGATGCGATGTCGCCGACCAACTTCGTTCTGACCAATCCGGAGGTGCTGAAGGAGACGCTGCGCACCAACGGCGAGAACCTGGTGCGCGGCCTCACCCACGTCATCGAGGACCTGGAGCGCGGCAACGGCAAGCTGGCGATCCGCCAGGTCGACGACAGCAAGTTCGAGGTCGGCGGCAATCTCGCCACCACGCCGGGCAAGGTGGTTTTCCAGAACCACCTGTTCCAGCTGCTGCAATACACCCCGACCACGGACGAGGTCTACGAGCGCCCGCTGCTGATCGTGCCGCCATGGATCAACAAGTTCTACATCCTCGACCTGAAGCCGGAGAACTCGTTCATCCGGTGGGCGACGGCGCAGGGCTATACGGTGTTCGTCGTCTCGTGGGTGAACCCGGACGCCAATCTCGCGAAGAAGCGCTTCGACGACTATCTGACCGAGGGCTTTTACCCCGCCATCGACGCCGTGAACCAGGCAACGGGCGTGAAGGAGCTCAACATCATCGGCTACTGCATCGGCGGTACGCTGACCTCTGCCGGCCTCGCGCACATGGCGGTCAAGAAGGACGCGCGCATCAAGTCGGCGACGTTCTTCACCTCGCAGGTCGACTTCACGGAGGCGGGCGACCTCTCGGTCTTCATCGACGACGACCAGCTCGCGTCGATGGAAGCCCAGATGCAGAAGCAGGGCGGCTTCCTGGACGGCGACGCGATGGCGACGACGTTCAACATGCTGCGCTCGAACGATCTCATCTGGTCGTTCGTGGTGAACAACTACCTGCTGGGCCGCGATCCGCTGGCCTTCGATATCCTCTACTGGAACTCCGATACGACACGCATGCCGGTGGCGATGCACATGCAGTATCTGCGCGAGTGCTACCGCGACAATCTGCTGGCGCAGGGCAAGATGAAGCTCGCGGGCACGAAGATCGACCTGACCAAGATCAAGATCCCCGTCTTCCTTCAATCGTCGAAGGAGGATCACATCGCGCCGGCGAAATCGGTCTTCAAGGCGCTAAAGCTCTTTTCAGGACCGACCGAGTTCATGATGGCAGGGTCCGGCCATATCGCGGGCGTCGTCAATCCGCCGTCCGCCAAGAAATACCAGTTCTGGACCAACACCAAGAAGGCCGAGACGCTGGACGAGTGGCGGGCCGGGGCGACCGAAACGCCGGGTTCGTGGTGGCACTACTGGGACCAGTGGCTGGCCCCCAAGTCCGGCAAGAAGGTTAAGGCGCGCGTCCCCGGCGACGGTGCGCTTCCCGCTCTGGAGGATGCGCCGGGCTCCTACGTGAAGATGAAATAGAATGGCCGAGCCGGTCACGCGCCCGACAGGCGCCAGCGTCACCGCCTTCCTCAACGCGATCGAGGAGGAGCAGAAGCGCAAGGACTCAAAGGCGCTTGTCGCGCTCTTCAAAGATGTGACCGGAAAAAAGCCGGAGATGTGGGGACCGAGCATCATCGGCTTCGGCCGCTACGACATGCTCTATGCCAACGGCAAGACGCAGGAGTGGCTGCGCGTCGGATTCTCGCCGCGCAAGAACGAACTCTCGATCTACATCATGGGCAGCCGTCCCGACGCCGCCGCCAAGCTGAAGAAGCTGGGCAAGGCAAAGAGCAGCCGCGCCTGTCTCTATGTGAAGCGGCTCGCCGATGTCGACCTGGGCGTCCTGAAGGACCTCATCGCCGACCGCTGGGAAGAGCTGGCGGAGCGCTACCCTAGCTGACGCCCAGCATCAGGCCCATGTTCTGCACCGCGGCGCCCGAGGCGCCCTTGCCGAGATTGTCGAGGCGCGCGACCAGTACCGCCTGGCGGTAGCTCTCATTGGCATAGACACGCAGCTCCAGCCGGTTGGTGCCGTTGTCGGCCTCGGGCTCGATCCGGTCCTTGCGCGGTTCGGCGAGCGGCGAAGGGATGACGGAGACCCATTCGCTGCCGGCGTAACGGGCGGCGAGCACGGCTTCCAGATCGGCGGCCTTGGGCCTCGCGGGCAGCGCATCGAGATGCAACGGCACGCTGACCAGCATGCCCTGCCGGAAATTACCGACCGAGGGCACGAAGATCGGCCGCCGCGTCAGCCCCGCATAGAGCTGAAGCTCGGGCACATGCTTGTGCGTGAGGCTGAGGCCGTACATGTCGAAAACCGGCCCCTGCCCGCTTTCATATTGCTCGATCATCGCCTTGCCGCCGCCGGAATAGCCGCTGACGGCGTTCACCGAGATCGAATGGTCCGCGGGCACGAGGCCGGCATCGACCAGCGGCCGGATGAGGGCGATCGCCCCGGTCGGATAGCAGCCGGGATTGCTGACCCGCTTCGCCGCAGCGATCAGCGCGCCCTGTTCCGGCGTCAGTTCGGGAAAGCCATAGGCCCAGCCCGGTGCGACGC
>CALMPK010000284.1 GCA_937873575.1 uncultured Hyphomicrobiaceae bacterium | reverse complement strand
CGCCGAAAGATCCAAAAGCGCACGTGATGTTGGGAATTGCAGCTTTTTCCGCTGGTGAAATGGAGGAGGCGCGCCGGTCTTTCGAAAGCGCTCTGGAGCTGGATCCGCAGAACGTCGCGGCAATTCAGAATCTTGCCGTTTTGTCGCTGAGGATTGGAGATCGATCCGAGGCTCGCAAGATCCTGGAAAAAGCGATTGCATCGGATCCGCATAATCCCCTGCTGCTGCATCGCCTTGCAATGGTCGCATGGTCGGAAGATAGAGAGCAGGAGGCTCGAGAACTATTGAAACGGGCGATCGATCTTGAGCGCGGATTAGCGGTGGCGCGTCTCGATCTTGCAAAGCTTCTTGTGAACCAAAATGAGTCGTCCGAGGCGCTGAAAGTCCTGGGCGCGGGCGGCGATCCTGGTCCTGAAGGATTGCTGGTTATGGCGGATGCGTATTTTCGTCTCGGCCGTTTCCAGGAAGCCCGAGCGGCTCTGGAAAAATTGAGCGCTGTATCGCCGAACTCCGTTACGGTGCATTTGGCCATAGCGCGGGTCAGCGCTGAGCTTGGCGATGTCCCTCGCTTGTCTGCAGCGATTGACAAGGTCCTTCAACTCGATCCACAAAACGAGGCTGTTCAGTTGATGAAAGCGCGGCTGCTGGCGGCGACTGGTCACGTAAATGATGCAGAGCGTTTGCTGGGCGATCCCGGGTTGTCTGGCGATTCGCTTGAGGTGCTGGCAACGAAAATATTCGTTGCACGACTGAAAGGAGACTTTGGTCAGGAGTTGGCGGCAGCCACGGCGCTGCACAAATCAAGCCCGACATCCTTCTCCGTAGTGGCGTTGTCGTCGGCGCTGGGGCGTTCCGGAAATCCCCAAGGTGCCCGGGAGACCTTGGTGACTTGGCTGGAAAAGCATCCTGACGATGTACCGGCCATGGCAGCCCGAGCGCAGCTCGCGTCGGCCCGTGGCGATGCTGCTGAAGCCTCGCAATGGATGGTCGAAATCATCAAACACGATCCCGACAACGTCGTGGCATTGAATAATCTCGCCTGGTATTACCGCGATCGAGAACCGTCCACTGCATTGCGGTATGCTCGTCACGCCTACAAGCTCGCACCGCGGTCTGTGGCGGTCCTTGATACCTATGCCGAGGTGTTGGCGCGAAACGGAGATTTCGCGCAGGCCACCGCGGTAATGGACCAAGCCATCGACCTTAGTGGCAACGACCCCGAAGTGCGTAAGCGACGGGCAGAAATCAACAGCCTGCGCACTGACAAAGCCCCTGCTCAAAGATAAGGGGGCACCTTGGTCGGTTTGGATTCGAGCAGCCGATGAGAGGCGAGTGCTGCCGGTTAGATGTCGAAAAACTTTACAATTCCGCAGCTCTAGCGTTGCCTTCGGTTCGTGTGTCGTCGGATATGGACGGCTAACTAGCTGATTAATATGAGGAAAAATGAGGGTGCGAATTCCTGGCATAACTTCTGCATGACGTAAAGTGGGAACTGGGTGTTTGCTTTGGGCTTAATTGGGAAGGCGTAAACCCTGGACAATATCTTCACCAACGATACGAGGTGCGAAGTGATGAAAAAGACAATCTTGACGACAGCTCTCGGCTTGGCGCTTTGCGCGAGTGGGCCGGTTGCTTTTGCTAACGAGATCGTGATCGATGCAGGTGGCAACGGGTCGACTACCGGGGATATCCAGCAGCTAGGGCTTAACTTCAACTCGCAAAGCCTCGTAGCTACACAGGTTGATAACGTCCTCACTGCGGGCGATACGTTTACAGACACTGCCTATGGTTTGGTGAGCAGTTTCATAGGGTTGGGCTTGCTTTCCGGTAACTTTTCAAAAGACAACATCTCTACAGACAACGGCATTTTGCCGCAGATCACGTACTGGACCAATAACCTGACGGGGATATACTCGGCCGGTCTCCAACCATCGTACACGGGTGGCGACCTGCATTTCATGTATGACGCTGCCACGACGGCAGTCGTCTACAGTTCAGATGTCGACTCTGCAGCAGGGGCAGCAGCCCACCAGACCATTGTCAATGACCTGAATGACGGGACTCCCCTCACCACCAAGTTCAGTGATGGTGGTAATGAGTTTCTGACGATCTCCGGCCTGAACGGCGGGATTGTGGTCGGACCTGCCGGGGTCACGCTGCTCCTCAAGGGAATCGTGTCGGCTGTTAGCAATAACTGGATGTACTTCTATCCGGCTTCGGAAGCGACGGATTTCAACACTCTGTTAGGGTCCACTCTGCAAATCGCATTCCGAGTCGATTTCAACGACGATCAGCCCTCTGGGGGCGCGCTGCCCAACGGTGATCTGTTCCGTAACTCGAACCACAACGGTTCGGCTCAGTTTATCCCGGTACCGGAGCCGTCCACCACTTTGCTGATGGGGGCGGGATTGCTGGGTCTGGCGTCGATTCGGCGGTGGAAGTCGGCTCGAAGCTCGAAAGCGTAGAGATCGGTCGGCGGGGGGGGGGGGAACTTATCAGCCTCGCCGCGCGCAGAAAGCCCGACAGCCTTGCTAAGAGGCTGTCGGGTTTTTTCGTTGTCCACCGCGCGACACTCTGGTGGGCGCAAGCCCCACCTTGACTTGATCACAGCGGACGACGCGAAGCGCAACTGCGAGAGGGTGACCGAGCGGGGAAGGCAGCGTGGAGCGAACCTACGACCAATGGACGCGAGCCGGACAGGAAGGCTCGACCGCATAGGGCGAGTTCGTAAACTCTGATGATATAGGCTAAGGCGGCATAATTGCGGCGGTTGTAGCGAGGAAGGAGTGGGTTCTTGCCAAGGGAGATCTCGCCCCTCATTGACAATTCACCATGCCCAATAGACCGTACCCCCATAACCCGTACCAGAAGCGAAGTGGGATTTCCCTATAATCCAGACCCAGGGAGGTCCCCATATGAAGCGCAAGCAGTTCACCGAGAAGCAGATCATCGGCATCCTCAAGGAGCATGAGGCCGGCGCCACCGTTGCTGATCTGTCCCGCCGCAATGGCGTCAGCGAGCAGTCGATCTACCGCTGGAAGGCGAAGTTCGGGGGCATGGATGTGTCCGATGCCAAGCGCCTGAAGGAGCTTGAGCATGAGAACGGCCGTCTGAAGCGGCTTCTGGCCGATGCCATGCTCGACAATGCCGCGCTGAAGGAGATGGCGCGGGGAAAATGGTAACGCCCGCCGCCCGAAGGGCCGCTGCACGCCACGTCATCGGTGTGTTCGGCCTGACGGAACGGCGGGCGTGCCGTCTGGTCGGTATCTCGCGAACGGTGGCTCGCTATGAGTCCTGTCGCAAGGCCGATACGCCGCTGCGCTCGCGGCTGAAGGGGTTGGCCGAGCAATACCCGCGCTACGGCTACCCGACGCTGCACCAGATGCTCGTCGAGGAAGGCCTGGTCAGGAACCGCAAGCGGACGTACCGGATCTATCGCGAGGAGCGGCTCCAGGTGCGCACGAAGAAGCGCAAGAAGCTGCAGGCGCCCCGCGTGCCGATGGCAGTTGCCACGCGATTGAACGAGCGCTGGTCGATGGATTTCGTGAGCGATCAATTGGCCAGCGGTCGTCGCTTCCGGGTGCTCAACGTGATCGACGATTTCTCGCGCGAGTGCATCGGCCAAGTCGTGGATACGTCGATCTCGGG
>CALMPK010000283.1 GCA_937873575.1 uncultured Hyphomicrobiaceae bacterium | reverse complement strand
ACGATGCGGTGGCGATGGGCGGGCCGCGGCGCCGCAGCCGTCTGGGGGTCGCGGGCGGCGACCAGCCGGTGCGGGTCGGCCGGCGGCTCGCACTCTCCGGCGGCCCGCCATTTCGCGCGGATTTCGGGATCGATCTCCGGGATCGGCGAGAGCCCTTCGACGAGAGCCTTGAAGTAAAGTCCCGTGCCGCCGACGACGACGGGCAGCAGCCCCGCGGCACGTGCGGCAGCGATCTCGGCCGCCACCTCGCGCAGCCACTGGGCGACGGAATACGGCTGGCTCGGCGGTACGTGTCCGTAGAGCCGATGCGGCGCCGATGCCTCTTCTTGCGCGTCAGGGCGCGCCGTCAGCACGCGCAAAACCCCGTAAACCTGCATGGAATCGGCGTTGATGACCACGCCGCCGGCCTCGCGGGCCATGGCCAGCGCGAGCGCGGACTTGCCCGACGCGGTCGGTCCGGCGATCAGCACGGCGGCCGGCCGGGCGCCTGCGGCCGAGCCTGCCCCAGGCGGCCGCGTCACGTCATCCAGGGGCAGGCCGTAATCCCGCAGGCTCACATCCATGTTCTCTCACCTGCCCTCCCGCGCGAGGCCCGCCTGACGCAACGGAAGATAATCAACCGACTGTCCAATCGAACCTTGCCGTCGATCGGCAGGCGGATAGCCAACGCCGGAACGCTCCGCCGCACGAGGTTGCGATCGGCCTGGGATGAAAGCCCGGGTGCTTTCAACAAGTGCTTCAACCGCATCCGAGCCAGGGGGCGGGTTTCAAGACACGACTTTGACGGATCGCGCGAGCTATTTCATCAAGTTCGGTAGCGCTCATTGCCGTGGGTGGCGAGGATAGAAGCGCCGCGCCTCGACCGGCCGCGCCTCACCACGCGGCGTTATCCTGGTGACCAGCGCACCGATCTCGACCACTGTCTGATGCGTACGGGGCTGTTCCACGCTTGCCCGCGGCGGGCGGACCTGCAAAGAGGGTGACCCGACAAGCACGTGCCAGAGACGCCATGCCTTATCTCCCGATCGTCGTCACCGTCGATCCGCAACGCCCGACACTGACACCCGCCGGCGTACGCCCCGCCTGGGACCAGCTCCCCGGCGCCATCAAGGTCGACCAGAGCTGGCTTGCCAAGAGCGAGGCGTGGAGCGCGTCGATCCTCGTCGACGGCGACGAAGCGGCCCGGCAGGCGCTCGCCATCGTGCGGCGCGAGCTGGTCGGCGCGTCGATCGACTTCAACGTCGTTCCCGACGGCAAGAAGCGCCGCAAGATGCTGCTCGTCGCCGACATGGAAAGCACCATCATCGAGCAGGAGATGCTCGACGAGCTCGCCGATTTCATCGGCGCTCGCCGCCGCATCGCCGACATCACCGAGCGGGCGATGCGCGGCGAACTCGATTTCGAGGCGGCTCTGAACGAGCGGGTCGCCATGCTCGCCGGGCTCGACGCTGCCGTTCTCGATCAGGTCGCCGAACGCATCACCTACATGCCGGGCGCTCGCGAATTGGTCGCGACGATGAAAGCACATGGCGCCTACTGCGCGCTGGTCTCGGGCGGCTTCACGGTATTCACCGCGCGCGTCGCAGAGCGGCTCGGCTTCGACGAGCATCAGGCCAACACTCTCGAGGTCGTGCGCGGTAAGCTTACTGGCCGCGTCATTCCTCCGATCCTCGGCCGCGAGGCTAAACTCGAGGCCCTGAGGCGCATCGCGCGCGAACGCGGTGTCGACATGGCTCTGACGATGGCGGTCGGCGACGGCGCCAACGATCTCGCGATGCTCGCCGAAGCGGGTCTCGGCGTCGCGTTCCGCGCCAAGGAGAAAGTGGCTGGAGCGATGCGTGAGGCGGCGAACGGTGCCGTCGTGTCGAACGGCGATCTGACCTCGCTGCTCTATCTCCAGGGCTATCGGCAGCAGGAATTCTCACGGCCCTGAGCGTGCTTCGGAGGTTAGGCTCCATCGGAGCATGTATTCCTCTGAAACTAACGCTTCGCCGATGCCGCGAGGACACAAGATCTGGTGCTCAAAAGTCTCTCGACGAGGGGGGCGCGAATCGGCACCATCCCGTCACCTCGGCGCCATACCCGCAACATAAGTCAAGCAACCAAGTGACGCGGCGCCCGCTGTTCCACATGCGCAATTGGCACGAGGCAACGGAATGAAATCCAAACTATTGCCCGCAGCGCTCACTGCGATCGCATGTATCGCGGCGGCCGATCTCGTGCGCACGGCCAGCGCGCCCTATTTCAGCCGTTCGGGCGACGGCGAAGCGCCGGCCGAGAGCGCAGCTACTGCCGCCAGCGTGCCCGACGCCACATCGACGCAACAGAAACCCGAAATCGCGGCCGACACTCCAGCCCCTGCTGACGATCCGTATTCTGCTGCTGCCGCTACGGTATCCGAGGCGGCGGCCGGAACAGCCCCCGACCTCAAGACCGGCACGACAGATTTGGCCGTGACCGAGCCGCCCCCCGTCGCGACAACGCCCGTCGAGCCAACACCCGCCGTCACGACAACCGCCGAGACGGCCCAACCGAGCGCCCCGATCGCGGAGGCGACCAAGGCCGAGGCAGCAACCGCGGAAACCACGCTCGTATCGTCGCCACTGGAGACACCTGCGGCTCCCGACCTGACGGCGATGCAGACCGTTGCCACCGAGCCGGTGAAAGCTGAGGCCGCCGCCACCGAGCCGACTGTTCCCGCGACGCCCGTAGCCGAACCCGTGGCGACTGGACATCTGGCCG
>CALMPK010000282.1 GCA_937873575.1 uncultured Hyphomicrobiaceae bacterium | reverse complement strand
CTCTTGCCATCCCCCCCCCCTGTCCGCCGCCCAATGGGCGCCCCCTCCCATCGGCCCCCCCACAAAGCGCCCCCCCCGCCGCGCCAACCTTGCCCCCTCGGTAGCAGCACGCCTCTCGGGCCACTCCATGCGCATCGGCTCCGCCCCAGACATGCTCTTCGCCGGCATCGATGTGCTTGCCATCATGCAGGCGGGAGGGTGGAAGTCGGCGGACGTCGTCTAGCGATGCGTGGAGAACGCCGCGACGCGAGAGCGGCAAGAGCGGCGGCGGGAGCAACACAATGCATCCGTCAGATCTCGGGAGCGGGTCACGCCCTAACGATTGTCTCACCGTGCAGACCGTTTCGCGCGCAGACGTTGCGGGTGTCGATGACGAGGCGAGCGTGCTTGGCGATCATTGCCCAATCGATCACGTCATGGTCGGTCGAGATGACGACGGCGTCGTAGGAGGAGATCACCTCAGGCGCGAGAGACACGCTCTTTCGACCAGCGAGCGCCGCGTGCTCGCGGGTCATGGGGATCTCCGGCGCGTAGGGGTCATGGTAATCCGTCCTCGCCCCACGCCGCTCGATCAGCTCGATCAACTTCAGCGAGGGGCTCTCTCGCGTGTCATCAATGTTCTTCTTGTAGGAGAGACCCAGCACCAGAATTTTCGCAACGCTGAGGCCGCGCCCAGCGCGCTGGTCGAGGGCCTCCGCGAGGCGGCCCACGACATAATGCGGCATGTCGGTGTTGATCTGTCCCGCCAGTTCGATGAAGCGGGTCGCAACCTCGTACTCGCGCGCCTTCCAAGTCAGGTAGAATGGATCGATAGGAATGCAATGTCCGCCGAGACCGGGGCCGGGATAGAACGGCATGAACCCAAATGGCTTGGTCTTCGCGGCATCGATCACCTCCCACACATTGATGCCCATACGATCGAAGATCACCTTCAGTTCGTTGACAAGGGCGATGTTCACCGACCGAAAGATGTTTTCGGTGAGCTTGACCGCCTCGGCTGTTGCAGCCGTCGAGACAGGCACGGTCTTGACGATCAGTGCATCGTAGAGTGCGCACGCGAGCTCTAGCGAGGCCTCGTCGTCAGCGCCGACGACCTTCGGGATTGTGGCGGTGTGAAAGGATGCGTTGCCCGGATCTTCCCGCTCGGGCGAGAAAGCGAGAAAGAAGTCCTGCCCCGCCTTGAAACCTGAGGCTTCCAATATCGGCTTCATGACCTCCGCTGTCGTACCGGGCCACGTTGTCGACTCGAGGACGACGAGTTGGCCGGCCCGAAGCGTCCTGGCAATTGCACGCGTGCTGTTCTCGACGTACGTGAGGTCCGGCTCGCGTTGCTTCGAGAGGGGCGTCGGGACGGCGATCAGCAGTGCGTCCGGCTCGCTCAGTCGCAGAAGATCTGCCGTTGCTTGAAACCGCCCCTCCCCGAGCGCTGCCGCGATGGCCGTAGAGGGAATGTGCTTGATGCCGCTCTCCCCTCTATTGAGGAGCGCGACCCGCTTCTCGTCGATGTCGAAGCCGACGACCCGAAAGCCACTCTTGAGTGCTGACAGTGCCAACGGCAGACCGACGTAGCCCATACCGATGATGCCAATGGCAAATCGCCGCGACTTGATCTTCTCGAGAATGGTCTCTGTGTCCGCCACGGGATTATACCTGTTTTGTTTGGCGCGAATGGCCATGTCAGAGGTTGATGACGCCGAACTTGGTGCAAGCGAAGCAATCATTTCGTTGCGCGCAGCTACCGCATCGCACCGATGATCGCCTGCTGCAACGCCCCGGCGGCTAGAACTGAAAGTAGATGAACTGTGCAACCGGGCGCAGGAAGATGAAGACGGTGAACGTGGCCGCGGCGACGGCGACCGTGCTTGCGACCCCGTGCACGATCCGTCCAAGCCGACCCTGCCATTCGATCTTGCCCATCCAGTGCAGGGTCAGCATGCCGACGAACATGATGAACACGACAAGGTAGGTGTTCTCTCGGAAGCCGAGCGAGAAATAGCTGTGCAGGTCGAACAGCCGGCCGAAGAGCGCAAAGGTCGTCGCCACGTCAGGGGATCGGAAGGGTATCCAGCCGAGCATTGCTATCGCCAGCGTCAGCCCCCAGCCGATGAGTCTGCCGACCGGACCGATGTTGCTCGGCAGGTAGGGGCTGATGAGCCTGAACAGGGAGATGAAGGTCGCGTGCCAGATGCCCCACAGCGCGAAGTTCCAACTAGCGCCGTGCCACAGCCCCATGACGAACCAGGTGACGAACAGGGCCGGCGTCGGACCGATGCCGCCGGCCCGTTTCGCGGTCTGCTGGAACTGGATATCGATACCGCCGCTCGAGTGGGAAGTGGCGCGAAGTCCGCTCAAGGGCAAGTACAGGTAATCGCGAATCCACGAACTCAGCGTGATGTGCCAGCGGCGCCAGAACTCGCGTGGCGAACCGGCCAGGTACGGCCAGTTGAAATTCTGCGGGAACGTGATGCCGAGCAGCGCCGCCGAACCGATGGCGATCATGCTGTAGCCGGCAAAATCGAAGTAGATCTGCAGCCCGAACGCGAACGCCATCGTCCACACGTCGAGCCCGCCGATGCTCTTGACCGGCAGGCGGAAGGCCTCATCGACGAGGGGGGCGAGATTATCGGCGAGCCCGACCTTCAAGAACAGCCCGAACAGGATTGCCCTGAGCGCGTTAGCGACGGCATCGCGGCCGGGTGACGACGGCGCGACGAGCTGTGGGATGAGTTCGCCTGCACGCAGGATCGGCCCCGCGATCATGTGCGGCCAGAACATGACATATGTCAGGTAGTGCGAGAACGAGCGGATCGGCACGAATTCGCGCCGGAATACGTCGATCGTGTAGCTGATCGACAGGAAGGTGTAGAAGCTGATACCGAGCGGCAGCAGGATATTTCCGATCGAGGCGCGGGCGTCGGATGCCGTGATGCCCGTGAGCGGCGAGAGATTGTCGATGATGAAATACGTGTATTTGAAATAGAGCAGCAGGCCGAGATTGGTCGAGACACTCGCGATCATGAAGATGCGCCGCCAGCGCGCATCCTCGCTATCCTGGATTTTCAGCGAAAAATAATAGTCGACGAAGGCCGAGAACGTGATGAGCGCCACGAACTCGATCCGCCACAGCCCATAGAAGACGAGGCTTGCACCGAGCAGAAGCCACATCCGAAAACGGTGCGGCAGCGACCAGTATGTGACGACCGAGATCGCCAAGAAGACGAGATAGCTGATCGTGTTGAAGATCATTTCTGGCTTCCCTTACCGGCGGTGAGGGCCGGTCCACGAGAGGACAAGAGGCGTCGCAACTCGGGCCATAGCGCGGCCGCCAGGAGCTGGTGACCGCGGCCTTGGAAATGCATGAAGTCAATCTCGTCGGCGACATAGGCGCCCCACCGGTCGTTGGGGACCAGGCTCTCGAGATTCATGAACGCGAAGTTCTTCGACTTCGCCATTGCCTCGATCTCGTTCTTCCATCGGCCGTAGGCAGCCGCATCGTAAGGCAATGGGACATCGTTGCGGATCGGCGCCACGTAGACGAGCAGCGGGATGCCGCTCGAGTGGGCGAGGGCGATGATCTGATCGAGGGCCCGCATGTTGCGGGCATATCGTCCGGGAATCATGCGGCGCAGCGAGTTGGGCTTTATGCCGAGCGCAATGTTGCGCGCATGGAACAGATCGAGCATAAAGTGACCGCGCAAGTTGCCGCGCTCCGCCCACAACGGGATGTTCGAGAACAGGCGGTCGAGACCGTCCTCCAGCGGCTTCTGCATGAAGCCCTCCAGGCCATGCTGCTTGTTCTCGCCGGTTGCGGCCTGCGCATGCCTTCCGTCCCAGTTGTCGATCATCTCGCGGCCGATATCGCTTTTTGACAGCGTCTCCCGCACATCGTCGGTGACGAGCGGCGCCAGCTCATCGCGCAGCCCATCCTCGCGAAGCTTGTCGAATACGAGCTTGACGACGAGGAGCGAGACCGGCAGCCGGTTGACAGCGTATTGCGCCATGACCAGGTATTCCTGGAAATTGGCGTTGGGCAGCGATAATCCCAGCGGCTCGATGCATGGATCGCACTTCGCCTCCTCGGCCAGCCAATGGGGGGCGAGATGGTCACCCCGCCTGTACTGATTGATGGTATGGAGCTGGGAATTACCCAGCCAGACGATCACATTCGCCCGTGCCTCACTCCGGCGGGTACGCGCTTCCCCGATGAGGGTCTCGATCTCGCTCGGCCGCGGCGCGGTGATCCGGTGGCCCTGCCATTCCTCGAATGCGGCTTGGTTGTCGCTACCGAGGGCGGCATTCTCCATGTCGATCTTCTGGCGGTTGTAGACAAGCAGGAGTGCGAGCGCGATCCCCACGCCGATTGCAAACCTTGTCAGGCTGTCCATTTTCATTCGACCCGCTTTCACCTGGACCAAAGCTCCCCGTGCATGCTGTATCGAACCTCGGCACCTCTCGCGCAACTGCGGTGCCGCGGGAACGATCCACCGCTCATCGCGCTTTCAGGGCAGCACATTGCTCGACCGCCCGCTGGGCCGGTCGCTAGATCCCCCGCGCCCTCGATAGTCCTGATCCACTCGCAGACCCTCACCGGACCGCCGGCAGTCCAACGAGGCCGCCCGCCGGCCGGCCGACATGGCGAAAGTAATTCCAACGGATGACAACGTCACAAACCTAGTGAGGCTCTCCGCCCCGCCCCATCGAAGGCCGTCTCGAGAAACTGGTTGTCGTCGATACTGTTGTATTGGCCGCGCTCCAACCAAGTGAACTTGGGCGTGCCGTTGTTCGGTTCGGCCTTGATGCCAGGAAATCACATCGACGAGGCCTCGGCGTCTCTGGCATCCTTGATGGTCAGCATTTCGATGCAGTCGGTCTGCTCGACCTTCCGGCCCTTGGGATCGAAAAAGATCCCGCTCAAACCACCGTCGCCATGGATGCGGATGCCCGAGCGAACGCGCAGTGCGGTCGTGATGCGGTAGCGACCGGCCGGCACGAAAACTGTACCGTCACCGCGCGCCGCGTCGAGCGCCCCCTGCAGCGCAATGTCGTCGTCGGCCATGCCATCACCGACGCGCCATGACCGCGTGCGTTGATAGTCGTGGCCACGACGATGGTTGGTGGACCAAGGACGACCGCAAGCGCAAGGGCGGAAGCGAGAGGCCACGACTGCTTTCATGCGCGCCGATCCGGCGCGGGGAAACTTGTCCTCGTCGTCCGGGCAATACGCATAGTCGAGTGACCTCCAACCGACGCGGAACGCAGCATGGATACGTCGCCTAACCTTGGCTTGCCCTATATCGCCGCCGCGCAGGCACAGAAGCATGTGACCCACAACGAGGCCATTCGCGAACTCGACGCGATCGTGCATCTCGCCGTGCTGGATCGTGGACTGAGCACGCCTCCGGCCACGCCTTCGCACGGGGATCGCTACATCGTTGCGGCGGGCGGCACCGGAGCGTGGACCGGCAACGACGGCAAGATCGCCGCCTATCAGGATGGCGCGTGGATGTTCTACGAGCCGAAGGAAGGATGGGTCGCCTGGATTGCCGACGAGAGTACCCTGTGTGCGTGGGATGGCGCGGCATGGGGCGCGGTTGGGGGCTCCGGCGCCGGCGGCGTGAACCCGGTGCCGCTGGTCGGCGTCAACACCACCGCCGATACCACCAACCGGCTCGCCGTCAAGTCGGACGCCACGCTGTTCAGCCACGACGACGTGACGCCGGGCAGCGGCGACATGCGCCAGAAGCTCAACAAGGCGGCGGCCGGCAACACCGTGTCGCAGCTCTACCAGACCAACTTCTCCGGCCGTGCCGAAACCGGCCTGACCGGGGACGACAACTTCCACGTCAAGGTGTCAGCTGACGGCTCGGCATGGCACGAGGCCATCGTCGTCGACCGCACGACGGGCGCAGTTTCGATGCCCAACACGTCGATCGGCGGCGCCTCGGGCCCCGTCTACAATCCGTTCCTGCCGCGTGCGTGGGCCAAGATCGGCGAACTCGCCGTGCGCAAGGCGAACGAGAGGCTGACGCTGTTCGGCATCGGCGACAGAATCTCGCCTGCGATCTTCAACACCCTGTTCCCGCGCCTAAAGATCGAGCACGGGAAGGGCGGTACGGCGGGCTCCCTCATCGGCTCCAACCAGTGGCTCGAGCACGGCAGTGGAACCGCCGTCGAGATGAAACACCCGAGCCAGGGTGGCGCTGGCGTGACCGCCGACGCGGACGCCTACTCGAAGTCGCCGATCGGCGCCTACTGGAAGTTCGCGACCGGCACCGCGAAATATTGGGGCATCGGCGCCGGAGACGGCGACACGCCGCTCCCCATCGAGTTCGCCAAGGCCTTCGCGTCTCCGCGTACCATGACGCGTCTCGGCCTCTACTATCTCCGCCAGCCGGGCGGCGGCACGATGAAGATGCAGATCGCGAGGGGCTACACGCCGACGTTGTTCGACGTGCCCGGCCTCACGGCCATCGATACCAGCGGAACGCTCGGCATTCAGTACGTCGAGACGGCTTTCCCGGCATGGTCGGCCGGAGCCACCTACGCGGTCGGCGCTTGGGTGATCTACGGCGAGCAGGCATGGCGCTGCCAGACGGCGACGACGGCAGGGCAGAGCCCCGACACGACGCCCGCCTCGTGGCTCGAAATGGCGAGCGCGTGGCGCATTCAGCTCACGCACACGGGCGTGGGCGGCGACGCCTTCGTGCTGGGTGCGCTCGTCGGTGCGACGCGCGGTGTCATCGGCCACAATTGGGGGTTCGGCGGGCTCTCGATGAACAGCGCGGTCGCAAGTCCGCGCCTTGCGGAGCTGACCGCGCTGGTCAAGCCGGACATCGTGGTTGCGCGCTACATCGACAGGCCCGGCGACGGCATCGGCATCGACAACAGCGGCTACACGCCTGCTCAGATGGCGGCGCACGCCATGCAGGGCTTGCGCGATGCTTTCCCGGCGACGATCGTGCCCGTCGATCCGAGCCCGTGGGGCGGCGCCGGCAACTTCACGGCCAAGAAGCCGCACTTCCTGTGGTTTGGCCCGCACAACGTCAACTACCTCTACGACGGCGCGTCACAGTCCGTGGCCATGAAGGCCAACGCGCTCGCGGCCGGCGACTGCTACGTGGATACCATCGCCATGATGGGGGCGTGGCAGACCGCCTGGGACATGGGCCTTATGGGCAGCGGCGATGGCGGACCCTCGACGAGCGTGCACCAGCGCTACATCTTCGATGCCGCCCTCGTCACGGCCGTGCTGCGCGAGACGGGGCTCATTGGCGGTGCGCTCATCAAGCCTCTGGCCGACCCGCGCCACGAGACGCTGGTGGTCGGCCCGAACACTGCCGCCACATGGGGGCAGCTCGGGTTTGTGAACAAGGCGAACCGCGTGAAGTTCGGCAACGCGAGTATCAACGTGTCGTTCGCGCCGGGTGACGATGCTACATATACGGGCATCGCCGGCAAAATCTACTCGGCCGATGGCGGTTTCGGAGCGGCGTTCCTGTTCGACTCCACGGGCGCGGCGAACGGCTACCGGCACCTGATGGGCTCGCAGAACGGTGCCGGCTTCTTCATCAAGATGGATGGCCAGCAGGAGTTTCTGCGACACAACGGCTCGCAGTTCTTCCTCGGCTACAATGCGCACTACACGCCGATGTACATCGGACGCCGATGCACCGCTCTCACGGGCATCATGCACGGCAACGTGGCCCTCGTCGCCGGCGCTGCCACGGTGACGAACGCGCAGCTCACTGCCAACGCGAACATCGTCGTGACGCGCCGGGTGCGCGGCGGCACGGTTGGCGCCACTTACGAGGTCACGCCAGCCGCCGGTTCGTTCACGATCACCGCGCGCTCGGCCGCCGACGCGACAGCGACGGGCGACACCAGCACGCTGAGCTACGTCGTCATCGAGCCGTGAGGCGTGATCACTCTGGCGGACGGGACACGCGATCCGCACTCACCTTGGCGTCGATCATGATCTCGTAGGCAAGCCGCATGGTCGCAAAGCGATAGCCGGGATAGCCGTCCAGGAAGCCCAACCTGACAACATACAGGTAGAGAAAGACGAGGAACGGCCGGCCCGGCATTCGGTAGGCGAGGGTCTTCAGCGCAGCGCGCCGTCGCGCAGGATCGCTGGCCGCAATGTCGACGAGGCGCAAGGACCGTTTCTCTCCCGCCAACATCAGGCGCGCCTCTGCGGTCGAATATGAGTTATGGCGTGCGAACCACCACTCCATGCCCTTGGCGAAGGGATAGTGCTCGATGTGCCCCCTGAGTCGCTCCGTCCCCCCGTCGGTGACGTAGACCTCGTTGATTTCTCGCTCGACTCGCACGCGGCCCCGCCGAACAACTCGGCAGAACCACGTTGGATAACCCGATGAGCGGCGCAGCCATCGGCCAAGGAACATATCCTTCCGACGCACGAGGAACATGCCGGCAACTTCACCGGCCTTTCCGACGATCCTCTGCTCGATCTCGGCAGCAAGCTCTTCCGTCATACGCTCGTCGGCGTCGAGCACGACGATCCACTCGTTGGCGAACGGCAGCGC
>CALMPK010000281.1 GCA_937873575.1 uncultured Hyphomicrobiaceae bacterium | reverse complement strand
CAGGCGACCACTGCGAGCACCCACATTTCTCACCACTCCCGCGTCCTGCATTTGCTACGCAATGCCGCGAAAGTGGTTCGACGTGCCGCCGAGCGGAATTGGTATCGCGTGGCGCTCCAGTGCCGGGAGCATGCAATCGAACAGCGACGTGTACTCGATCGAGAATTGGCGCGAGACCCAGCTCTCGTCGTGGTTCATGACGTTGAGGCGTGCCTGCAGACAGCCGGTTCCGGCTGGCGCTACGGCAAAGGCCGCGAGCGCGCGGCGGAGCTGATCGCGCTCGGGAACGTCCTCCGCGTCATAGATGACGACGAACTCGCCGGGCGTGCGCGAGAGCGCGAAATTGAGTGCGCGGGGCTTGGTGCGGGGCTTGCCGTCCGGCACCACGATCATCTGCATGTGCCGCGGCAGCGGGATCGACGAGATCGCGGCTTGCGTTGCCACGTCCCGCTCCTCGACGACAAGTCGGATCGAGAGCCGATGCGGCGGATAGTCGAGTGCTGAAAGCGCCTCGACGAGCCCCGGCACCACGGCCGCTTCTTGGTAGAGCGCCACCAGCACGGCGTAGGTCGGCAACTGTCCATCGGGCACCCGCGGCAACGGCGCCTGCTGCAGGCGCGAGGCGGGAGCCGGTGCGAGTGACTGGCGCACCGCGATCAGGCGTAGCACCACCACGGCAAGGAACACCACGCTCGACAGCACGCTCATCGCCGTCGCTGCATAATGCGGAAACGACGCGACACCAGAAACGATGGCGGTGAGCAGCAGGACCGCGATGGCCTTCTGCCGCGGCCAGATGGGCGCCGCCGCGGAGAGATCCGGGCGCAGGCGGAACAGCAGGTTACCGACGTGGCTTTCGCTTGCATCCGGAGTGACGGTGGAAGGGCCGGCCCGCCGGTGCGGACCTTGATCTGCACCACCGCCCTGGCTAGACCGCTCCGAGGCCTGCCGAGACGGCTCGGGGCGTACTCGTCCCGCTGGATTGCGACCTGCACCGCGAGCGCCGTCGGGCGAGCGCACCCGCTTGCCGCCGGACATCCCGGTGAACAGCCCTAACGACACTGCAACCCCACGTGACGCCCGATGTCGGCAACGCCGGGGCTCATATGAGGCCAGCGCCGACTTGCAATGCAGGGAGAATATCAGCACCCGAACATCGTGGAAGATGGAACATTCAAATGTCGGCGGAGATGACGCGGACGGCGCTTCGGAGTAGCTAATTCGTATCGGAAGCGCACCGGGAGCGGTGCCGTGCATGAGCCCTGAGCGGCAACCTGCGACCGCGCCAAAGAAATCCAGGGCCGCTGGCTTCGACACCCCAGCGGATACCGATGGGCGCGTGCAGCACGGGGACGATCGGACGGTACAAGCGTTGTGGACCGGCCAACGGGCCAGGCGAGCGGGACGAGTAGGCAGAGCAGGCAGGCGGGACGGGCGGGCATGACGGCAGAGACCAATGCAAAGGTGGGTGCAGCAGGCGGCGTCGAGAGATACCGGCGCGTGTCGCTTCGTTCGCTGGCGCTGCTTCTTGCGGCCTTGGCGATGGGCGCGCTCTTTGCCGGCGGACCGCTCCCCGTTCTTGCTGCCGGGGATGCTTCCGCCCAGGCCGCCCGCAAGGGCGCCGCACCGGCCGCGCCTGCCGACGAGGAAGCCGACGACCAGCCGCTTCGTGTCGTGATCCGCTTCCTCACCGAGAGCGACTACCCGCCGTTCAACTTCTTCGACGAGGATGGTCAGCTCACCGGCCTCAACATCGATCTCGCGCGCGCCATCTGTGTCGATGCCGGCGTTGCATGCGACATCAAGGAGCGGCCGTGGGACGAACTGCTGCTGGCGCTGAAACGCGGTGAGGCCGATGCCGTCATCGCCGGCCACATGGTCACGGCAAAGGCGCTGAAGAGCGTCGATTTCTCGACCCCCTACCTGCATACGCCCGGCCGCTTCGCCGTGCGCCGCGACGCCGAGAAGCGCGACATCACGCCCGGCGAGCTCGAGAGCCAGCGCATTGCCGTCATTCGTGGCAGCGCGCACGAGGCCTATCTCAAGGCATTCTTCCGTGGCAGCCGTATCGAGGTGCACCCCTCGTCCGACAGCGCACGCGAGGCCCTCGCTTCGGGCAAGATCGACTACATGTTCGACGACGGCATTAGCCTGTCGTTCTGGCTCAATGGCACCTTGTCGCGCGAATGCTGCGAGTTCCGCGGCGGTCCGTTCCTCGAGTCGCGCTACTTCGGCGACGGCATCGCCGTCGCGCTGCCGAAGGGCGATGCCAAGCTCAAGGAGGTCGTCGACAAGGCGCTGTCACGGCTGCGCGAAAGCGGCCGCCTCGATGAGTTGGTCGGCCGCCATTTCCCGCACCGGATCTATTAGTTGCAGCGCTCGCGCAAGCGGCCGTTGGCTGCTGAGCGGCTGTCACGACCGGCTTGGAGCAACGCCTGACAACGCGGTGGTGGCGAAGCGGGCCCGCACCGCGCAGTTCACATCGCCGGCCGCGCCAGCACATCCCGGTTGACGACGTGCGCGGGGTCGATGCGACCCTCCAGCACCGCAATGATGCAGGCCGCCATCTCGAGCCCGACGCGACGCATCGATTCCGCCGTGACACCGGCGATGTGCGGCGACAGGATGACGTTCGGCAGCGCCAGCAACTCGCTCGTCGAGGGCAGGGGCTCGATATCGAAGACATCTATTCCCGCGCCAGCAATGTGACCGCTGGCGAGTGCCGCGGCGAGTGCGGCTTCGTCGACGATGCCGCCACGCGCGCAATTGATGAGCACGGCACCCCGCCGCCTCAGCCCGAACTCGCGCGCGCCGATCAAGGCTGGCGCGCCCGCCATGCGCGGCACGTGCAGCGAAACGACATCGCCGGCCGCGAGAACTTCCTCGAGGCTCGTGCAGCGGCGCGCGTCGACCGCACCGAGCATCTGAGCGTCGGCGCTCCGGCTCCAGACGGCGATGCGCATATCGAATGCACGCGCGCGCCGCGCCAGTTCCTGTCCGCTGCGGCCGAATCCGATCAGTGACAGCGTTCGCCCGGCAAGCTCCACCGGCTGAACCAACCCCGCCTTCTGCCATGCACCACTGCGCACGGCGCGATCCCACCCGTTGAGATTCTTGGCGAGTGCCAGCATCAGCATCATCGCATGCTCGGCCACCGAGACCTTGTTGGCGTCCGGCGTATTGGTGACGACGATGCCGCGCGACGTGCAGTAGGCATGATCGACGTTGTCGGTGCCGACTCCGTGCTTGGCGACCACTTTGAGCCCCGGGGCCCGCGCCAGCACATCACCGCCGAGCCGGTGCACGCGAACGCCGATAGCGTCGGCCTGGGCGAGTGCCGCCTCGAAACCCGCGCCGTCGATCTCGTCACCGCACACGACGTTGTAACCGGGCATGGAGCGGAGCAGCGCCACCGCGTCGGCATGGACGCGCTCTGTCAGCAATATGTTCGGAATGATACCCCCCGAGGCAAGGATTTCGGCGCGGCCGGTTCGTCCAGCAGACCCAGCATTCGTCACAAGACCCTTTTCCGGTCAAGAAGTTGACGAAATGGGGGGGCACCCTGAGCAATGTACGAGGGTGGCACGGGGCCGGCGCTCTCCGGAACGCCGGCCTGCACTCGCCCACTTTGGGTGCGGGTCGCATGGTGCCACGGAGCCGCGCGGATGGAACAGACGCCTGATCCAGGTCTTTCGTCGGCGATAGGCTGCGGCAGCGCGCACGGCCAAACGGCTGGCGCCAACGCTACGCGGCCCGGTTTCTTGTGCCAAATCGTCGAGCACCGCCGCTCCCCCGCCTCCATGGCACGGTTCAACGGGCGGAGGGCGCGGGAGTTCGGCTTTCCGCATGTACTCGCTGGCACGCCCAAGAGGGTGCAAGCAGGAGTGCCCCGGAACGGAAGGGCGAGGGTCGCGGCCGCACGCCGGGTCCGAAGCCGCGGGCAGCCGGGCAGACCTCATCAAGGAGTTGACTGCCAGTCCAAGGGACTGCGGCACGGCTGGACCGTAGTTCTATTCGAGATGCCAGACGCGGTGATCGCCAGTTGATCGCGGCCGCTGTCGCATCCTCACCGCCGTAAAAACTCTCCACTGTTTCCCGATCGAATCGAGCCGAACCGTCGCTCCGGGCGCTTGATCGGCCGGGATACCCAAAGCTAGAAGCGATACGGCGAGTGGGCGCCGAGGAAGGAACCAAAGACATGCGCAAATTGCGGACCGCCCCAGGGCGGGCGTTGACCGTGGCACTGACGGTGGCACTACCGGCCGCGCTCAGCGGCGCGGCGGAGGCTGCCGATGCCCAAGGGCGGATCGAGCTGGCGCAAACATTCCGACCGCCGCCGCCGGGCAATGCCGCCGAAGACGATGCATCCAACGACAGGAGGCGTCGCCGTGACGGCGGCGGGCAGCAGCAGGGGCAGGGCGCCGCCCCGCAGGGACAGCAGGCTCAGCCGCAGGAGCAGCGCGGGTCGAGGGCGCGCGACACCGCCCCGCAGGGCCAGCAAGCTCAGCCGCGGGAGCAGCGGGAGCCGCGCGGGCCGAGGGGGCGCGACGCCTCGCCCCCCACGCCCCCGACAACGGTCCAGGACAAGGCATCTCAGCCCCCTGCCGCTCGGATTCCACAGCCGCTCAACACTCAGCGCGAAGCGCCGCCCCCGACCAACCCGGCCATCGAGAACCGGGATGGCCGCGGTCATAACGCCAAGCGGAACTTTGGCCCGAACGACGACGGTCCGCGTGACCGGAATTTCGGCGATACCCGCGGGCGCGATCGCGACGACGGGCCGCCGGGCACATACAAGCGTGACGCCGGCGGCGGGCTTGCGGGTGGCGCTCCCGCTCTCGGCGAACCGCCGCGGGCACCGGGCGTCGATGGCGCGCGCACGCGCGACATTCGCATCACGCCGGGCGCCCCCCCCCGCGAGCGGGCCGGCGGTGACGGGGGACGCCAGCGCGATGCGGTCGATTTCCGCTCACGCAACGTCCGCGTCAACGAGGACGTTCGCAACTTCCGCCGCGAGCGCCGTCGCGAGGTCTTCAACGAAGGCCCGCGCAACATCGATGCCTTGCGCGCCAAGCGTCGCGAGGTCCGTGGCGACGGCGGCCGCCTGCTGATCGAGGAGCCGGATCGCCGCACCATCATCCGCGGCGGCGCCGGCAAACCGGTGATCGTGCGCGACGAGACGCGCCGCTTCCGCCGCTTCGACCGCAACGCCAAAATCGTGCAGCGCCCTGGCGGCCGCAACATCATCTCACTGCGCCGTCCCAACGGTAGCGTGATCTATAACGAGACCGGTCCTGATGGCCGCCTCATCCGGCGCTATCGCCGCGGGCCGGACGGGCGCGAGATCGTGCTGATCGACAACCGCCGCACATGGCGTCGCTGGCAGCGCAACGCCGCCATCGGCGCGGCGGGCGGGGGCGGGCGCGGCCTTGCTGTCGCCATCGCGCCGCCGCTCTACCGCGAGCCGCGCGAGCGCCACCTCGGCGCTTACGAAGATGCCCC
>CALMPK010000280.1 GCA_937873575.1 uncultured Hyphomicrobiaceae bacterium | reverse complement strand
TGAGCCTCGGGAACGTCAATATACCATGCGCGCGGCTGCGGGCCGGGATCGCCGTTCCAGCGGTATCCCCGCGCTTTGAGGACATCCTTGAGGTCAAAGGGTGCGTTCTCCGCCCAGATTCGCCAAGAAACGGCACGAGCGCCGTCCAGGAGACGGCTGAGACCTGTAGCGCCAGATCGGGGCAGCCACATTGCCAGCAACTCGACCGTAGCAAGACAGTCGTACATCGCGCGGTGGCGGTCGTAGAAGAAGCCGGCGGCCTGAGCGAGATAGGCGAGTTTCGTGCCCTCGAACCCCTCCGCTGCCCAGTCGATCTGGCTGAGCGAGCATGCCCACGGCTTCGTCGAGAACACGTCGCTGAATCGTTCAAGGAAGCGGCGGTCGAATGCCGCGTTGTGCGCGATGACGAGCGAAGCCGGCGCTGCGAATGTGGCTACCGCTGCGGGATCAATAATCTGGCCGGCCACCATCTCGTTGGTGATGCCCGTGATCGCGGTGATTTCCGGGGCGATAGGCTCGCTCGGCTGACGCAGCCCTTGGAAGCTGTCACCCACGCTGAAAATAGTGCCATCCAAGCCATAGTTGAATGGTGTCATGGCGAGTTCGATGATCTCGTCGCGCTGATGGTCGAGCCCCGTGGTCTCCACATCGACCACCAGGCCAAGGCGCAGCGGCGTGCATGGCGGAGGAACGATGCGAGGGCGCGGCTTGAGACGCCGGACGACCCGGTAGTCTCCCGTGGCCTCCAGCGTCTGCGCCAGGGTCTCCAGATGGTCAGAAGATGTCATCATCTGACGCTTCGTTTACTGCCATCGGCTCCCCTCCAGCGGTATCGACCGGAGCGAGTCGAATGCCGGCGGCTCGACCTTCTTCGTGGAACCACAAATCGACCACGGCGGTATCGTCGCTGCGCGGCCGCGGTGATGCCTCCCGCACCTTGAATGTCGTCGGGAGATTGACCGAGGTTCCGAACACCAGCGCGTGCTGCCGAGGCAATGACGGTAACCGTTTCAGGACCGAATCCGAGATGAACGGCGTCATCTGCCGAATCTGAGAAAGATCGTCGGGGTTCTGGATGCGGTGAACCAGGAAATTGGAGCACTGGCTGAGAACCGTCTTGGACAGCTCACTCGGGCGTTGTGATGCCAAGAGCACGAACATGCCGTATTTGCGTCCTTCCTTGGCGATGCGCTCGAATATCTTGGTCGCGTCCACTGCATAGCGGGATGGCGTCGCCGAGATGTAGCGGTGCGCTTCTTCCAGTAGAAGATGGATCGGAAAGCGATTGCGCGGATCGGCGCGCCGGAGCAGGCGAAACAGCATCCGCGCGATCACGGCGCTGACCAGTTCGACCACCTCGTCCTCGACGTCATTCATGTCGATGATGATGATCTGATTGGCCTTGGTGTGGCCGGTTCCCTTGCCGGTCAGGCCGACCAGCCGAGTGAGAAACTCCAGCTCTCCATTGTCGGCGGCCGCGCCGCCCGCCTCATGCCGGAGGAATTCATACTCAGGGCGATCTTCCAGAGCCTGGAAGCGCGTCACCATCTGGGAGCAGTAGTCTCGGATTTGCCGATTACCGTGCGCCTCCGCATACAGGATGGCGAGGTCTATTGCATCGCCGAGTGCCGCAAAGTCGAATGGCAGGTTTTGATAGGCTGGAAGCTTCAAATCCTCCAACTCGAAACCGTTCGGGCCAACCAGATAAGCATCCAGACCCGCAGGGTTGGCCATTTGGCCAAAGTTGATCGCAATATATGGCCGGATTTTTGCCGCGTTGATCTCGTTCGTGCTGAAGCGCTGGAGGATGCCAATGATCCGATCATGCTTGGACGGGCTCGACGAGTCGTCGCGCATAATCTGGGTGATGCACTTGGCGAGGATGTGATTGCGGACGCTGTTGAGTTCTGCGGCCCCCGCATTTGAGAACAAGGTCGAGAGCCCGAGCGCCATGCGCAGGATGGGCACCTGGGTGCGCTCGCTGGCTTGCAGCAACAGCTCCCATTCCGCCAGTTCCAGAAACCAGTGCGGCAAGCGGAAGCCCGCTGCCGTACCGTCGAGGACGACACGCTCGACTCCGATCGCGCCCTCCTTCGCGGAAGCGCTCAGAGCGGCGTGATACTCGCCGTTGACGTCGAAGACGATGAAGGTCACGCCGCGGGCGTGATGCTCCTTCGGCTTGCAGAAAAGGGACTGCAAGACCGAGGCGACCGTGCAGGATTTACCGCTGCCGGTATTGCCCAGGACGGCGACATGACCGCCGAAGAACTCGTTCAGACGAACTTTGACGTCGTAGTCCTCGAACACCACCGACTTGCCGATCGGTAGAACCCGATAGCGCGTGGCCCCTTCGGGTTGGCAGGCGCCGCCATCCGGGCCGACTGACGGCTCAACGGCGGCCTCGGTCTCAAAGATGCGATCGAGCTCGCCATCCAGCGCATACAGTGTGTCAGCATACAGAGACGGGAAAACCGACACACCGAAGCGGAACGCGCCGCCGCGCATCGGCAACATGCCGACGGGCACCACGTCCAGATATTTCGAGGAGCCGGCCCGGTCGAAATCGCCCCGCTCGGAAGGCGTGCTCGCGTCGCGCTCACGCAGGCCGACAACCTCGACTACGACATATTCCGACTGCGACGGAATCATCAGAAATGATCCCAGTCGCGCCACATAATGCACGTCGTCGAAGCCGACGACCGTGAAGTTATCGGTGCCGACGTGCATCTCGACGACAAAGCGGTCGGCCGCAACCGAGACCACCTTGCCGATCGCGCGCTTGCGATCGTCGTGGCTCATGCCTCGCCATCCTTCGTCTCATCGTCCCTTTTCGGCGCCAGCTCCGACAACACCTTGCGGACGGCATCATCAATCCTGTCGCTGGGGCGCTGGGGCATGAAATGCTCGACGATCATGTCGAAGTAGTGCGCCCTCGTCCCCTCGGAAGGGCCATTGCCTCCAATGATCCAAATGCGCGGATCGCGCAGCGCCCGCAGCTTGGCGATCTCTCCCTCCGTGTCAGGCGCCGCAAAGATCACCAAGCGGAAGGTCGGGATCGTCAGAGCCTGATAGATGATGTTGTTCAGGTGCTCGTCGCCGAAGGCGTAGCCGGCCGTGATGAGAACGCTCTGCTCGCGCACGATCCGGGACTGAAATTCCCGGAACAGGTCTGCGTAGGGCGAGCCGAGCGAAGAGTTCTGCTTCGCCGGCGTCGGATAGATCAGCATCTGGTTTGAGGATTCCGGCGGCCAGACCTCCTTGATCGGGAACAGGCCATGATCGTCCTCGGTCCAAGTGACCGAACCATGCAATTTGCAGAGATAGACGAAGGCGTCGACGGCGGTCCATTTGCGGCTGGCGACGTCGAGCTGCTCGGCCAGAGCATAGCGGAAGATCGCCGGGTTGAAGCGGCGTTCTACGACGCCGGAAAAACCGTTGGCATAGGGAATGCCCAGGCGATCCATCGCCAATTCGCTGAAATGATCGTAGTTGGTCGTGAACACCCAGGGCCGGGGCAAGGACCGATCGCGTAGGACCAGTTTCTTGTAGAAACGCTCGTAGAGGTCGCGCACGGTCGTGTCGCCCTCCGTGGCGAAGGCCCCTTGGGTGACACGGGTCCATAGGAAGTCCTGGACCTTCTTGATGATGCCGTCGAGAACAGCGCGATAGGGGTGAAGATCTGGATTCTCGCTCTGGCGCAGCACGAACCGTTGCGCGAACAGCACCTCCATCAAGCGTTCCAGGTTACGGCTGTAATCCTTCGCCAGGTCGACCCCGAGCGCATCGAGATAGTCGAGTTCGTCTTTGGTCAGCCGCCACGGCGCCGGTACAGCGCCGGCTGTTGGCGGATCGCTGTAGAATCCCGCCGCGCGTGCCTCGACGGTTTCGCCGCAAAACTCCTTGGCCAGCGGCGCCATGGTCGCAATGCCGAGTTCCTTTTTGTCCTTCATCAGGGAAGAACATCCGGCGCCGAGCAGGAATGCGATATTCTTGGCGTTCATGGCCTCAGAAATCGCCTTGCGGGCGCTCTCGATCCCTTTGTTCCAGTCCAGTTCAGATGGCTCGGCATCGCCGTCCCGCAGAAACTGGAATTTTCGCTCTTCTTCGACTTCGCTCATATACCCCCGGTCCTCCCAGTTTCTTACTTGGCTGCTCTGTTCGCGCGCGCGGCTATATCAGCGCACCGCGCCATGAGCGCTTCGAACGGCTCCTCGTCGTCGAAGAGCAGTCCATCCTCAACCATGCGGGCATAGTCATCCTCCAACGCCTTCGCGCCATCGCCGACCGGCACGAGTTGCAAGCCGCCGCTGACAGCCGCTGCATAGTCGATCGGCGTGCGGTCGGCGGCCTTCTCTGCGAAGAACATCGACTTGTGCCGGGCGACAGCGTTGGCCAGGTCGCGATCGGCAAAAGCGGCTTCCGCGAAGCCGGCTTCGTCCAGTCGGACAACATCGTGCCAATGTCGCGCGAAGCGGTCGCCGCGCAGCCGCTCCTGGAGGCAGAAGACGTGGATGGCGGTCGCCTTCTCCCAGAAGGTCCGCTCCGCGTGCATGACGCGCGGCCGCGCCGTCGGGAAGAGCAGCCCCTCGATCAGGCCGGCAGCATCACAGACGATGTCGCGCAGACTCGAGGGTTCGCCCGTCGAGCGCGCGCCGAACTCCAGCATGACGCTTGGAGCCACATAGCCGGACCCGGCTGCGGTCGCCTCATAGTCGATGAAGAGCTTCTCATCCTCGACGCGGACGGCCGCCGCCAGCCCTTCAGCGGCCAGGGCCTTCGCGATTACCGGCTGCACCGTCTCTGCGACCCAGGCCGGCAAACGCCGGTGGACCTCGCTGGACCAGCGCTTTTCCTCGCTTCGTGTCTTCGGCAGACCCTCGCCATTGCCCCCGACCAGATCGGGCGCAATCGCCCGAATGTCGTAGGTCAGATCCACATCCTCCGAAAAACGGCGAATGACCTGATAGGCTTTTGACAGCGACGTCCCGCCCTTGAACACCAGATGTTCGCCGAGCGGTGCCGCGTAGAGGGTCGCCAGCGCCCACACCACCCACACATCCTTTTCGAGAAGATGGGTGGGACGACCCGAACGGTCGGCGACGACGCTCAACGCGTCACGCCGATCCTCGGCCGAAAGCTGGAGGAAAACGTCAGCCATAGGCCGCCTTTCCGACGCTCTGCGCGAGCCATGTCGGAAGCTGCGGCGCGGCGGCGACCAGTTCGCCGAACACACCAGGCGGCATCTTCCGCTTCAAGGTCGTGAGCGCGGCCTCCGCCTTTTCGGGGCCGAGCCAGGCCAGCGCCCGCACGGCCTCGCCTGCGGGGCGGTTGGCCAGGGCCAGTTGCCAGCGCGGCGCGTGCCGCAATTCGACGACCTGCTTGCCGAGGTGTATCTTTCGGCTGCGTCCGGAGGTCAGATAGACCGAGCGGACGGGCACCTGCGTCGTCAAGCCAAGCGCGTTCGCCGCGGCGGCTCCGTTCGAGACGATGATCTCCCCTTTTTGGGTCGCGAGGGCCTCGACAGCCTGCTCGACCGAAGGTGCGCGCGTGCCAAACCGACTGGCGATGGGGCGCAGATAGACGCCACGACCGGCGCGGATGAGCTGCCCGCGCTCGAACAGACGCGACAATGCCTGATCCACGGCCGCCCGGTTTCCGAGGTGGAGCAGGCCCTTGGCGGACACGGGCATCCCTTCGGGAAGTCCCGTCGCATGTGCCAGAATCTGTTCGGTCAGCCGTGTCATCGTCTTTCTCCTGTTGGAAATATACGCGAGTTTCTGACAGTTTTCAAGGAAGCGCAGGGGAACATACCGAATAGGGGGAAAGCCTTCCCCTGCGTCCGAGCCTTGGTCTCTACCTACCCCTTCTGCGGGGAGATCCCCGCAACGCCCCCTTCAGAGTGAGAGTGCGGGCGGATTTTCCGTGACGGGTTAAGAGCTGGAGGAGAGGCTTCCGGCACCCGTAGCGGAGATCATCCCGATGGCCAGACAGGGTCGTAACCTCGCGGAAGGTGGCGCGCGCAGCAACCTTTACGACGACATCACCAACAAGATCATCGCCGAGCTGGAGCAAGGGCGGTTGCCATGGGTCCAGCCTTGGGGTGCGTCGCCTGATACCGCCCCGCTGGGCCTGCCGAGAAATGCTTCAACCGGCCGGTCCTATTCCGGCATCAATATTCTCATCCTCTGGGGGGCTGTCATCCAGCATGGTTTCCCCGCTCAGGCGTGGCTGACGTTCCGCCAGGCGCTTTCGCTTGGCGGCAATGTCAGGAAGGGCGAGCGTGGCACGACTGTCGTTTATGCCGACCGTTTCATCCCCGAGGACGAGAAGCGCCGTGCCCGCGAAACGGGTGAGGATGCGCATGCCATTCCGTTCCTGAAGCGGTTCACGGTCTTTAACGCCGCGCAATGCGATGGCCTACCCGATGAGATCACGGCAGTCGCGCCGCCACCGCCGCCGGGCCTTATCGAACCTCAGGTCGAGGCGCTGATCCGGGCCACCGGCATTGACTTCCGTATTGGCGGCAATCGCGCCTTCTATATGCCGTCGCTCGACTATGTGCAGGTGCCGCCTCCGCAAGCCTATTTCGAGCCGATCAACTGGCACAGGACGGCCCTGCATGAGCTGGGGCACGCCAGCGGCCATCACAGCCGCCTCAACCGCGATCTGACCGGCTCGTTCGGCTCGAAGAAATACGCCTTCGAGGAAATGATTGCCGAACAGACCGCGGCCTTCAGTTGCGCCGCGCTCGGGATCATGCCGACCGTCCGCCATGCCGATTACATCGGGTCGTGGCTGGAGGTCATGCGCGAGGATTCCCGCGCGATTGTCCGCGCGGCCTCGCAGGCCAGCAAGGCGGCGGACTGGCTGCTGTCGCATCTGCTTGCCGAAGACACCGGGGAGTCGGATGCGAGCGAAACCGACCGGAGGGCGGCGGCATGATCCTCCTGACCGGCACACAGCACGACCGCCTGCTGGCCAATGGTCGCCAGCGCGATCAAGATCACATCCCGGTCGTGAAGTTCTTCAATCCCCTCGGTGAAGGCGTCTGGCTCGCTACCGAGCTGGATGAGGATGGCGACATCATGTTCGGCCTGGCGGATCTCGGCCATCCCGAACTGGGTTCGTGGAGCCTTGGCGAGATGCAGTCAGTCCGGCTGCCATTTGGCATGGTCATCGAGCGCGATCTGCTGTTCACCGGCGATTTCCCGATCTCGGTCTGGGCCGAGGCCGCCCGTGAGACTGGCAGCATCCGCGCCGCCGAGCGTCTGCTCTACCGCGTCGGCGCGAGCTTTTCCCGTACATCCGTCGATACAGAAAACCGGAGTGCCTGATTTCAGTGTTTGAGGTTCTGCGGCTGGCGTCGCTCTCTTCAGAGGAAGAGGGTGGCGCTTCGCTTCGTGACGGGCTGATAGCCGGAGAGAGAGGCTCACCGGCGTCCGTCATGGAGTAACTGACATGGCCACCGCCGTTCAAAAGATCATCCTGTCGTCCTCGCGCGACATTCCCTTCAACAAACTGGTGCTCAGCCAGTCCAACGTCCGGCGC
>CALMPK010000279.1 GCA_937873575.1 uncultured Hyphomicrobiaceae bacterium | reverse complement strand
CGACGAGCTTCAGCACGTCGGTGATGTATGCCGCCGGCTTGGCCATCCTCGACAAATTCCCGTACCGGATCGGCAGCTCCCCCGGGTACACGACGCTGCTCGGCGGATACGAGAACGAAACCCTGGTGATCGCCGACCAGTTCAACGCCCTCTACGGCGGATGGGGCGACGACTCCCTCTATGGCGCCGACAACAACGAGGTCGACAGGCTCTACGGCGGCGGCGGCAACGACTTGTTCTACTGGTCCCATGGCATCGACTACGTTCATGGCGGCGAACCCGCTCGGCCCTACGGCGAGGGCCGCACCCACGCGCTGGCTTTCCCGGCCGCCGGCATCGTTCTCCTCGAGTACGTGCCGCACAACGTCCCGCACTACACCCCCCAGTTCATCGCCACCCACGATCACGGCATCGCCTGGATGTTCTCGATCGAGTACGTGAGGTGGGACGACCATTCCGACACCTTCGTTCTCGGCCCCAATGTCGAGATCATCGAGACGACCGAGGTCATCAATTTCGGCAATCAGAACGACGGCAGGGGCGATGAGCTCTCGATGGACGGCGCCGGTTCTGGCCTCACCATCAATGCAGCGAGCGCCACCGCTCACTTCATCAGCGCGGTTTCGAACACGAGCGGCGCCGGCTACTGGGTCGAATCCGTCGAGTGGCTCATCGGCTCGGAGCACGACGACAGGTTCTATGCGGGCGAGACGCTGCGCGGCATCGAAGGCGGCGAGGGGCGCGACCTCATCGACGCGCAACTGGTCGCCGCGAACACCGGCGTCAGCCCTCGCGGGTTCGACATCGACATCGACGGCGGCGGCGGCGGCGACACCATCATCAGTGGCAGCGGCCGCACGCTCGCCAATGGCGGCGACGGGGCCGACGAGTTCATTCTCTCAACCTTGACGACGCCAGGTCGGCCCACCGTAGAGTTCGTCATAGAGGGAGCCGACTCGAGCGACCGCCTTTTTCTTCCCTACAACCTCGTCAATGGTTCCGGCCTCGGCCTCGAGGGTTCGGCGCTGATGCCTGTCCTCGGCGCCATCGGCACCTATGAGGAAATGTCCGATTACGGCTACGAGTTGATGTTTCAGCATCGAACGCTGAACCAGATCCACTACGGCCACGACGAGCCATCGGGCGTGATCGAGTTCCTCGGCTATATCGGCTTCTATCTCGAGGGCAACGACCTCGTCATCGTCGTCATGAGCGGCGAGCCCTGGACCGCGACGTTCCCGAGCGACGACGACGGCGGCACATTCACCCACACCTTCATCGCCAGCGATTCCGACACGACCACGTACATCCGCATCGTCGACTTCCAGATCGGCGATCTCGGGTTGATGTTCATCGACCCCGGCGTGTCGACGCCCGACGGCGAAGGCCACCCGATCTACCCCCACTGGGATTCGGCGGTGAGCCAGCTCAACCAGCCCTTCCTTGCTCCGCTTGACGAACGCCCGGCGCCGCCGCCCGATCCGAACTTACCGGAATCGGCGCCGCCGCCGGCGTCGAGCATCGTCGGCAGCGCAGGCGACGATGAGATTACCGTCAGCCAAGCATCGAACGTGCAGGCCGGCGAAGGCAACGACACGATCATCGCGGAAGGCACCGGCAACGACTCCATCGATGGCGGCCCGGGCAGCGACCACATGGAAGGTGCGGGGGGCAACGACGAATATTTCGTCGACAGCATCGGCGATACCGTCGTCGAGGTGGCGGACGCGGGACGCGACACGATCTATTCGTCGATCGATATCGCGTTGCCCGACAACGTCGAGGACCTCTATCTGACCGGTGCGGCACTCAACGGCACGGGCAACGATCTCACCAACCGCCTCGCCGGCAACCCGCATGCGAACCTCCTTGTCGGCGGCGCGGGCAACGACACGCTGTTCGGCGACGACGGCGACGACGTGCTGATCGGCGGGGACGGCAGCGACGGCTACATCTATTTCGCTGGCGATGGACGCGACCGGATCACGGACGACGGCGCGGGCGTTGGCGACGCCGACACGCTCTATCTGTTCGGCGGCATCGCACCGATGGACATCACGGCGTACCGCCTCGCCTCGGCTCCGGGGGACTTGGCCCTGGCCATCAGCGGCGGCGGCGTGCTCACGATCACCGGCTATTTCGACGGCCCGACCAACGGTATCGAGCGTGTTCGCTTCGACGACGGCACCATTTGGGATCGCGCCACGCTCGATGCTCTCGCGAATGCGGCACCCGTACTCACCAACGCCGCGCCCGAGGCGATCGACGACCCGATGTTCTACTACGGCGGCACGGACTACATCGTGCCGGCCGACCTGCTGCTCGCCAACGACACGGACGCTGATGGCGATGCACTATCGATCGTCGCAGTGTCCGGCCTCAGCGTCGGCAGCGCCAGCGTCGACGGCAACGGCAACATCGCGCTCGCTCTCCCGCCGGGGCACGAGGGGGCCGTGAGCTTCACCTACACGGTCGCCGACACGCAAGGCGGCACGGCCTCTGCCCGCGCCAGCATCACGATCGTGCCGAACGTCGCGCCCGTCGCAACCATGGTCGTTCCAGACCAATCCGCGACGGCGGGCGATGTTTGGAGCCTCGCGCTGCCATCATCGCTTTTCACCGATGCGGATGGCGATGTCATCTCGGTGAGCGCCAGCCTTGCCGATGGTTCGCCGCTGCCGTCGTGGCTGCATTTCGACTGGCGCACGGACACGTTCACGGGGACGTCGCCGCCCGGCGAGGACACCAGCCTTACGATCAGGCTCACCGCGAGCGACGGCTTCCTGCCGACGACGCTGACGTTCACTCTGAACATCGCCGCTTCCGAGCCCGGCATCGTCATCGCCAACACCAGTGCCGACGAAGTTCTGACAGGCGGCGCGGGCGACGACACGTTCCTGCTGCAGGAGAGCAACTCCGGTTTCGACAGTTACGATGGCGGAGGCGGCACCGATACGATCCTCGGCAACGATTGGAACAACCTGTTTTCCGTGGCCGCGCTCACCAATGTCGAGATCATCGACGGCGGCGGCGCAACCGATACGCTGCGGCTCACCTCGGGCAATGATGTGCTCGACCTTTCGGGCGTCACGCTCATGAGCATCGAGCTGATCGACGCGAGTGCCGGCGACGATGCCGTCATCGGCTCGGCGGGCGACGACATCATTCGCGGCAATGCGGGCAACGACACGCTACTCGGCGGCGATGGCAACGACACTTTCACCATCACCGGCAGCGCAGAAGGCACCGATATCATCGACGGCGGCGCTGGAACCGATACCATCCTCGGGAGTGCCTATAACGACGTGATCTCCGTCGCGGGGCTCGCCAACGTCGAGATCATCGAAGGCGGCACGGGCACCGATACGCTCCGCCTCACCGCGGGCAATGATCTGCTCGACCTCTCCGGCGTAACGCTCGCGAGCATCGAGCTGATCGACGCGGGTGCCGGCAACGACACCATCGTCGGCTCCGCCGGAAGCGACATCATGCGCGGCAACGCGGGCGATGACGTTCTGTTCGGCGGCGATGGCAACGACACCTTCATCGTCACAGACAGCGCAGAAGGCACCGACATCATCGACGGCGGCGCTGGAACCGATACCGTTCTCGGCAGCACGTTCAACGACGTGATCTCTGTCGCGGGGCTCGCCGACGTCGAGTTCATCGACGGCGGTACGGGCACCGATACGCTCCGCCTCACCGCGGGCGACGACACGCTCGACCTTTCGGGCGTCACACTGATGAGCATCGAGCTGATCGACGCGGGCGCCGGCAACGACACCATCATCGGTTCGACGAGCGACGACATCATTCGCGGCAATGCGGGCAACGACACGCTGCTCGGCGGCGATGGCAACGACACCTTCACCATCACCGGCAGCGCAGAAGGCACCGACATCATCGACGGCGGCGGCGGGACCGACACCATCCTCGGAAGTGCCTATAACGACGTTTTCTCCATCGCGGGGCTCGCCAACGTCGAGAGCATCGACGGCGGCACGGGCAACGACACGCTCCGGCTCACCGCAGGCGACGACACACTCGACCTCTCCGGCGTCACGCTCGCGAGCATCGAGCTGATCGACGCGGGCGCCGGCAACGACACCCTCATCGCCAGCGCGGGCAACGACACCATGAAAGGCGGCAGCGGCCGTGACACTTTCGTCTTCTGGGCCGGCTCCGGTCACGATGTCGTCACCGATTTCGCAACCGGCGCAGGCGGAGACTGGATCGACATATCCTATTCCGGCTTCGCGAGCTTCCAAGACTTCCTGAACGCCACCTCGCAGGGCGCCTCGGGCACGGTGATCGCACTCGGGGCGAACGAGAGCATCACGCTCACCGGGGTCCCCCTTTCGGCACTCCATCCCGAGAGCTTTATTCTCGCGTGAAGCTCACGATGCGCCTCGCGACGGGGCCTAACGGATCGAGTGGGAGCAGACACGTGATGCGAAGGTCCTGCGGCGGAGCGAGCGGCGCACTGCTCGGCCTCACATGCCTTTGCGGCCTCGTCGCAACGTCGAACGCGAACGAAGCAGGAGGTGCCGCGCCGCTTATCGGCAGCGTCCAGGCCGATCACGTCACCAGCGATTGCGAGGTTCCTCCAGCGGTACGCTCACGCATCGTCGTCACGGCCATCGACGGCGAAACGTTGCGGCTGGAAGACGGGGACGATGTGCGCCTCGTCGGCGCTCTCGCGCCCCGATCCCCCACACCCGATAGCGAAACAGCATGGCCGATCGAAAAGGCGGCGCGCGACGGCCTCGCCGCGCTGACGAGCGGGCGCGCCATCACGCTCGCCTACACGGGACAGCAACGCGACCGCTACGGTCGCCACCTCGCGCAGGCTTTCGTTACGCCGGACGGAGGCGGCACCGCGATCTGGGTGCAGCGGGCCATGATCGAGGCCGGGCACGCGCGCGCCTACGGCATCCCGGGGAACTTCGCCTGTGTCGACCGACTGGTCGCCGCGGAAGCACGCGCGCGCGAGGCCAAGGCCGGCTTGTGGGCGATCGAAGCCTTCCAGCCGCGTGACGCGCGCCGGGCCGGGGAGCTCGTGGCTCTACGCGCGACGTTCCAACTCGTCGAAGGGAAGGTCGTGCGCGCACGGCGCTCGGGTGCCAGCATCTACCTCGATTACGGACGCAACTGGCGCCGCGATTTCTCGGTGGCCGTCCTGCCCGCCACCGCGACCGACAACCCGGCATGGGCCGCGAGCCTGCTCGGCCTCGAGGGCCGGCGCACGCGCGTGCGCGGGTGGATCACCCTTCGCAACGGCCCGATGATCGAAATCGAGCATCCGAGCCAACTCGAGCTTCTGGATTGATGGCGCGCCACCGCGGGGCCCCCCAAGCACAGATAGCCCTCGAACGGTGACGGCCCGGCTCACGGCACGTGACCGCAGACATCAGCCAAAAGACATCAGCCAAACCTGGCCCGAATAGACAAAAGGACCCGACGCCGGCTGGCATCGGGTCCCTCGATCAACGTTTCAGCCCACTTGCGGCTTCAGCCAGTCAGGCGGCTTCGGCCTCGGCATCCTCGGCGGTCGCGCGACGGCCCTTGGCGCTCTTCGCCAGCACATCCGTGATGCGCTGAACGGCGCCGCGATCGTCGAGCTTCTCGACGGCCGCGATCTCGCGCGCCATGCGGTCGAGCGCGTCCTCATAGAGCTGACGCTCGGAATAGGACTGCTCGGGCTGCGCCTCGGAGCGGTAGAGATCGCGCACCACCTCGGCGATCGACACGAGGTCGCCCGAGTTGATCTTCGCGACATACTCCTGCGCGCGGCGGCTCCACATCGTGCGCTTCACGCGGGCGCGCCCCTTGAGCGTCTCCATCGCCTTGCTGACGATGCTCTCCTCGGCGAGCTTGCGCATGCCGACACTCTCGAGCTTGCCGGTCGGCACGCGCAGCGTCAGCTTCTCCTTCTCGAAGGTGATGACGAAGAGCTCGAGCGACATGCCCGCGATCTCCTGCTCCTCGATGCCGACGATGCGCCCGACGCCGTGCGCCGGGTAGACGATGTGCTCGTTCATCTTGAAGCCGTGGCGCTGGCCGACGGGCTTCTTGTCGACCTTCTCCGCCGACTTGGCGGGCGCGGCGGGCTTGGCCTCGGCCTTGTCGGGAGCACGCGGGGTGCTGACCGGCGCACTGATCCGCTCCTTCGCCGGCGTTGTGACGGACGCGGGAACGGCGCGCTGCGGCTGGCTCTTCACGACGCTGGCGGCGGCGGCGGCCGGCGCTACGGCCTTGCGCGGCGCCTCTGCCTTCACGTCGTGCTTCACGGGCGCATGCTGCGTGGCGGCGCGGGGAGCGGCCTTCGGCGCGGGCGCGGGCGCGGGCGCGGCAGCGACCTTCGCCTTCAGAGCGGCCGGCTTCACCTCGGCCTTCGCAGCCGGGGCGGGCTTCGCCACCGGACGTGCCGGCTTCACCGGCTTGGCGGCCACGACGGGCTTCTTCGCGGGAACGGACGGCTTCGACGCGCTGGCCTTCGCGGGCTTCACCGCTTTCTTCGGAGCAGCCGGCTTGGTCACTTTCACGGCCGGCTTCTTCACCGCCTTGGCGGCGTTGGTGGCCGGCTTGACCTTGGACTGCGACTTCTTCTTCTGAGCCATCAGCGTCGTCTCACTCTCTCGTACCATGCCCCGTTGCCGGCCTACCCGGCACCGATGGCGCGCGACACGCGATTTCGGGATCGCGTGACACGTAGAAACCCGCTCGAAGGCATCTCTGCCACCGAACCGGCTGTCATGCTGCTACGCCAAGCTATTGCAAAAGCAACGCCTGCGGTTGAAAAGCATCTGTCTATGGTGTTCCAACTGTCACCTTCGGTGCACCATGCCCCGAGTGTTGACGGCGGCGACCGAAACTGGTTGTATGGGCCTGCGGCACGAAAGCCACGCACAATCCCCCGTGTATGTCAGATGCGCCACAACGTTGGAGACTGTAACACAATATTCACGCAAAATGAAGTGGTGACGCAGCGCACTATGTTCAAGCGCCTAATTTCTTGCGCGCCAAGGCGATAGTTTTCGCATTGCAGCACCGGCCACGCCGGTCGCACCGATCACGATTTACAGACAAGCCCCCCCCCGAATAGCCCCCCCCCAGTTGGCCCCACGACGAGCGACCTTCGCAGGCCATCGCTGCTTGCTGGAGAGCGTCATGGGCCGAATGGAACGCGCCCTTCGAAAATGAAAAGGCGCCCGCTCGAAAGCGGGCGCCAAGTGAACAGACCCGACCGGAGGTCAGACGGGTCTTAGCGTGGTGAGGTGGCTCAGTTGGCCTTCGGAGCAACCGGTGCCTGCGGAGGAACCGGGGCGCCAGGACCGACCGGGGCGCCAGGAGCAGCCGCAGGGCCATACGGATAGCCATAGGGGGCATAGCCGTAAGGAGCGTAGCCGTAGGGGCCGTAGGCGTACGGGTTGTTGTAGCCGTTCCAGCCGTTGTAGCCATTGCCGTAGCCGTTGCCGCGGCCAGCGAGGTTACCGCCGAAGTTCATCGAGAAGTTGCCCGAGCCCGAACCGTCGCCGAAGCCGTTGCCCCAACCGTTGTTGTTCCAGCCGTTGTTCCACGGACCGCCCCAGCCCGGGCCATCGCCCCAGCCCCAAGCGCTGGCGGTACCGGCGGTGCCGATGGCGAGAACCGCTGCGAGAGCGGCAGTCTTGATCACGTTCTTCATATCGCGCTCCTAAATCTCTGAACTTTTTGAGAAGGCTTTCCTGCCCAATCCGCATCGGCGCTGTCGTGAAGCCCGATGCCGATGCCATCTACTTCGCAAGCGGTATGCCAATATTCGAATTCATTGATATGAAAGAGAATTCGGGAGGATAGCCCGTTCCGCTCCGATGCAGCATCGCAACACTCGACCTATGAATTGTCGGTTTTTTCGTTTGAAATCATGCCGTTGTCGCCACTCGATGAACTGCAACCTCTGCAACAGGTGCAACGCTACAGGTCCGCCCGTGCATATCCGCAGGGGTGCGACAATGGCGCACGCCACCATTGATTGGCATCAATGGCGGCGGCCTTCGCTCCTTAACATCGTTAACAATTGCGTCGGGGGCGTCCGGAAATGACGAAGCCCGGCATCGAGCCGGGCTCCTTCCTCGTTCTCACGTCTCATGCAAGCGGCGGAGACCCTTTCGGGCGGCACGCGGCTTCCCGCGAAACTAGTGCGACAAGAGCACCGGCAGCTTGTGATGTTGCAGGATGTGTCGCGTCACGCCGCCGAACAATTGCGAGCCGAACTTGGCACGGCCATAGGCGCCCATCACGAGGACGTCGGGCTGCAGCGCCTCGCACTGCTCGAGAATGGCTTCACCGACGCCGCGGGACGGATCGAGAGGTACGAACTGGGAGTTGATGCCGTGGCGGGCCAGATGAGCGTTGAGGTCCAGGCTCGGCAGGGCGCCGAGATCGCCGCCGTGCTTCTCCGTTTTGCCGGACAGGATGTAGATCTTCTTCTTCGTCTCGAGGATCTGCATGGCGTCGGTCAGGGCGCGCGCCGCGTTACGGCTACCATCCCAGGCGACAGCGGCCTCCTCCTTGAAGGCGCGGACCTTGTAATCCTTCGGCACGATGATGATCGGCTTGCCCGCGCGTTGCAGCAGCTCGTGCGGATCGACCGTGCGATGCTCCGTCGAGAAGGCGGTGATGAACTGGCCGATCAGGAGAATATCGTAAAAGCGCACGGAGCGGGCGAGCGTCAGGTCGGGCTGGCCTTCCTCCACGATCCAGTGGGCCTGGCCCTTGTAGTCGAGAGCGGCGAGCTGGGCGCGGAACTTCGCCTCGATGTCGCGGGCGGCGTCCAGGCGGGCGGCGACCATGCTCTCGCGTACGTTGTCCGGAATCCATTTGCGGAGATGGCTCTCGAACGGCTCCGGCTTGGAGACGGAGAGTGCCGTCACCGCCGCATCGTATTTGCGGCTCATCTGTACCGCGAACTCGAGCGCGCGCTGCGAGGCCTCGTTACCGTCATAGGCCACCAGCAGGTCTTTGATTGCCATCGTTTCTTTCCTCCAGTTGGGCAGCTCTGAGCGGTGCCCTTCACGTGCTAGGATGCGATCGGGTCGAGGTGGAAGCGCGCCCCGCTTGCATCGAAAGCGTGAAACGCAACCCAAGCTCTTGGTTCGAGAGGGCTATCTGCGACCTTGAGCAATCGCCAGCGCGATCCCTGCAAGGCCGATAGCACTCCGGTCCCGCACTTTGGCCCGCACTATGGGCCGGAAGGCCTGCAGACCGCCAGCATCCCTCCCGCCCCGTAGGCCATCTCTTGGACAATTGCCCGGTGGCGCGCCTTGCGCACGGGCAAGTCCAGCGGAATTGGCGGCAAGAGCGCATGGGCCGGGGAAGTTGGACAGCGGTGCGGAACCCCCTTTTTGGCATTTAGTATACCAACTCCGCTGCCACGCGCCACGACTGGTTGGCGTCGATCACCACATACCCGGCCTGCTGCGCGGGGGCGGGGCGTGTTGGGGGCGTGCGATGGGGGCGTGGTGCGGCCGCCCGCCGACAATCAGGGGAATGGAGCGTGGCTGCACCAAACCACCCGCGCCGCGCGCGAAGCTGGGCATGACGGTACTCGGCCGACCGACACTCGTCGTGCCGTCACGGAATGAAACAAGGAAGGGCCGCTATCCCTGGCGGACAGCGGCCCTTGTCGCGAAGCGCGTGAATGAAAGATGCCCGGTGACTCAGACCTGCGCCGTACGGCTGCCGCCTTCCGCTCCGGCGCCGTACATCGAGAGCATCGGCTCGTCGAGCAGGATCACCTCGTCGTAGCGGCCGTAGCCGTTGAACGAACCGGCGATGGCACGGCCATAGGCACCGATATTGCCGATCTCGATATAGTCCCCCTCGCGGATCGACGCCGGGAGCATGAACGGCCCCTTCATCTGGTCGATCGAGTCGCAGGTCGGCCCCCACAACTCGAACGGGGCGAGGGGCTCGCTCGCCGGAACCTGGCGGCTGACCATCCGCGTCGGGAACACGAAGCCCAGATGGGCGGCGTCGAACAGCGTGCCGTAAGCGCCGTCGTTGATGTAGAGGTCGTTGCCCCGGCGGGCATCGACGCGCACGATGAGGCTCTCCGACTCCGCAACGAGAGCGCGGCCCGGCTCACACATCACGCGGACGTTGTCACGTACCGGCAGCTTCTCGATACCGGCAGCGATGGTCTCGAAGAACGACGACAGCGGCGCGGGCTCGCTGTCGGCGTAGCAGGACGGATAGCCGCCGCCGACGTCGATGCGATCCACCACCACGCCAGCTTTGACGATCAGCTTGTGCACTTCGCCGAGCGCGAGGCCATAGGCCTCTGGCGACTGCGTCTGCGAGCCGACGTGGAAGGTGATGCCGAGCTCGGCCGCGACCTGTCGCGTCTTGACCAGCAGGCGTGCCGCCGCCGCGCCCTGGATGCCGAACTTGCGCTCCAGCGGGATGCGGCTGTTCTTGGCCGGCACGGCGATGCGCACGTAGAGGCGCAGGTCGTTCGCGGGGCCGGATTTGCCGGTGGTCTCCTCGACGATCTTGCGGAGCTCGTCCTCGCTGTCGAGCGAGTAGGAGCGGATACCGAGATCGTAGGCGCGACGGATGGCGCTGCGTGACTTCACCGGATGCATGAAGTGCAGCTCGACGCCAGGAATCGTGGCGGCGTCCTCGAGCTCGGGCAGCGAGGCGACGTCGAAATGGCGGATGCCCGCGCCGTAGAGCGCACCGATGAGGAACACCGAGCTGTTCGCCTTGTAGGCGTAAGCGACGTCACCCGGAAAGTTGTCGAGGAAGTAGCGCGCGGCGCGGCCCGCCGCGTGCGGACGCAGGCCCAGCACCGGACGGTCCGGGCGGCGCGCGGCGATCAGAGCTTCTGCAGAAGGGAGCTTTTCCATCTCATGGGACCTCCACCAGTCGAGTTGGACCAGATGGCGCTGCTAACCAGCAGAGACCGCCGACGCGAATGAGATGGGCACATATGGGGCAAAGCGCCCCCCCTGTAAAGTAGTCGAAACTGTCATAAATCGAATTGTTCGCGGCCACGGTTTCCACCCGCGAAATCAGTGGGCAAGCGCTGTCTGCGCGAAGCTGTTCGCGCTCACCCGGAACGGCTTCAGCCACCGATGACGAGGCGGATCGCGGCACGCACTTGCTCGGGCGCTCCATCGGGCGCGGGCCGTGGCGCCGGTTGCCCGGAGCCACGCCGCGTCCGGCGGAAGCGCGCATCGGGATCGGCGCCATTGTCGAGCGGCACACGCGGCAGGCGCGCTGCGGCATGCGCGGACCCGACGAACTCCTCCCAGGGGCCGAGTGGCGAGAAATTCTGCTTGGTGAAATCCGGGCGAATGCCCGCTGGCACCGGCTCGCCGACTTCGCAGATGGCAACGAACGTCTCCTCGCCCGGAACCCGGAAACGGAACCGGTAGCTCGCATCCTTGGCGGGTATGGCGATCTCCTGCCCCGGCTTCATCAGGTTGTCGCGGTCGAACTCGTTCGGGAAAAGCACGGTCGCATCGCCGCGGCGATCGATATTGACGATCGTGAGATGGCAGGGTGCGCTGGCGCGCGCCTTGAGCTGCACGGCCTCGCCCGTGACATAACCCGGCTCGGTTGCCCACAGCGCGAGTTCGAGACCGTCATCGCCCGCATTGTCCGGAAGCGGCACCTGGCCGGAACCGGAAATGCCGCCCGGTGCGGAGAGCGCGGTGGCGAGCTGCTCCACCTCGGCGCGCGAGATCCGGCTCTGGCGAAGCCGCAGGCCCAGCGCGCGCATGTTGTCTGACGCGGCATCGAGGCGACGAAGGAGCTGCTCCGGCTCGATCCCAGTTTCGGCGGCGGCGCCACGCAGATCGACGTCGCTCCACCAGCGCACGGCGAGCGCTTCGACCGCATCGCGGCCGTCGAGCCGAGGTGCGGCGTTGAAGGCCGAGCCGAAGGCCGAGGCGCCGAGCGCACGCCGGTCCTCGCCCACCCGCTTTTGCGTCTCGCCCGACGCGAACAGCGTCGGCTTGGCGATGTCGTGCTCGATGTCGCTGCCACCGTACGATGTGCCATCGACGTGAGTGGCAAGTTCATCCTGGAAGGGCAGCGCACCGAGCGCGTGGCAAGCCATGCATCGCGGCCCGGCGGGGCTTGCCTCGGGCGCATCATCCTCATGCGTGGCGGCATCGGCGGCGGCCGCGTCGGCTGGATTGGCCGGCCCCCGGCGCGCGCTCGCGGCAGAGCGGATACGACCATCGGCGTCGAAGGCGGCGAAGCCCGGCAGTCCGTTCGGCAAGGTGAAGATGATGCTCGAACCCGTGCTCGTCTCAGGCTGATCGGCTTCGGCCGCGGAATCAGACCCGGCCCCAGCTTCGGCGCCCGCGACCTGCGAGCGTCCACTCGTCTCGGCGGTTGCGACGGTCCACGGCTGTAGCGGGTGATCGAGCAGATCGAGCGGCGCGGTATCGGTCGGAAAATCGTACCCGATCCAGAGGCTGCCGTGACGCCCGGCGTAATGCTCGATGACGCGCGGAGCGCCCGTTTCGGCGCTATGGCTGACAGCCGCACGGCGCATGTCCCGGCTTTCCCGCTTGTCGTCGAGCGAAACGTGAAGCAGCGCGCCAAGCTCGTCGATGGTTCCCGGCAGACCGAGCAGACGGGCATAGACGTCAGGATCGCGCGCGGTGAGGGCGAGCCAGTCGGCGGGAACGACAGGACGGCGCGTCGCCAGTACGCGCTCTTCCTCGTCGCCCCGACCCGCGGTCCGCGCAGCGCCGACGAACGACTGGAGGCGTGCCGTCGCCGGCATCCGCGCGACGAGCATTTCCCAGTGCTCCCTGGTCCAGCCGAGCTCCGAGAGACGGAAGGCGAGAAGCACCAGATCGTCGCCGACCGTTTCGACCGTCGCTGCGCTCTTCGACCAGGAAAGGCTGTTGAGCAACCGCGCGACACCATCCCGAGCGGCGGCAAGCTCGGCCTCGCTGGCACAACGGTTGGCGAGATTGGCGAGCGAGACGAAGCGCACGTCGGGAGCGCCATCCACTCCGACCTTGTCGAGCCAGCGGCCAACGTCGGACACCACCTTGTCAGGGCTGATCCACTCTCGACCGCAGCCCGTGCCGCGGGGCAGCGACTGGATCCATTTGCGCACCGCCATCAACTCGGCGGCGTCCGGACCCTCGGGGTGGGGAGGCCCCGTTTGAGCGGCCGTCGGCTGATTGCCGGTACCAGACGCCGGCTCGGCGTGCTCGGCACCGTTGCCTGATGACGCGTGCTGGAGGGGCGAACCGTTGGCCGTCGCAGGCTGCGGAGGATGGCTTACAGCGGCACCGAGCATTGGGCGGCGCAGCTCGGGCGGCATCTGCCGGGCGGCCATGACCTGGAAGAGCAGCGAGCCGTCGGGCTCTCCAGGCTTGACGAGCGCCGGCATGCGGGCGAGCGCGTCGAGCGACAGAATATTGGCGATATCGCCAGAGACCAGCGTATCGGGCGCCAGCCGCCCGGCCTCGTGGCACCGCGCACAGTGGCGTTCGAGAACGGCGTGCGCGGAAGCCGCAACCGGCTCTGCGGGGACATTCGCTGCCGAGGCCGCGGCGCCCGCATGCCCCGAGGCATCCGAAGCGGGCGGCGCGAGGACGGCTGGCGTGACCAATGCACCCTGCGGCGCTACCGGCTGCTGCGCAGCTAACCCGGCAGGCTGGGGTGGTGAATTGCCAGTGCCCGCCTCCGTCGCGACGCGTTGGCGCGCATCGCGGGCTTCGACCTCGCTGCCCATCGACAGCAGCGCTATGGCGAGAAACGCCAGAAAGAGGAAGGCCACAGCGAGGGCAGGGCGCGAAGCGAATGCGCGAGCAGCCGCCGGCAATCCGCGCCACGATCGGATCGAAGACGATTGAACCCGCGGCACCCGAACCTTCCTTACGCAGACGCTGGCGCCGGAAGTCAGCAAGCTGAAATCAGCGAGCAAGCGACAAGCCGGCGTCGGTCGGCGCGGTGTTCCGCTGCCTCCCGTACCTGGCGAAACATACGCAACCCCAAGGTTCCAGCCAATGGTTGCCGGGCCACACTGATAGCGGTTCGGCAAACTCGGTTAGCGCCACCGGCGGGCGCGTCGGGTCGCGCAAGAGCCAATGACATCCATCACTGCACTCCCGGCCGAAGTGTGCCACCCGTTCATGACGTCGGTGCAGCAAGCGCTGACGGGACGAAGGAGTATCTTCGATGAAACCGCTTAACAGACGCCTCCCCGCCCTTGCCCTCGCGATGCTGGCAACCACGGCCTACGCCCAGCCGGGGCAGGGTCCGGTGGCCGCCGCCTGTCAGGACGAGATGGCGAAACTCTGCGCGGGCAAGCAGCATGCAAACCGCGAGATGCGCAATTGCCTCGAGGCCAACAAGGAGAAGGTCTCCGCCGCGTGCAAGGCCGCGCTCGACAGCACAGGCCCCGGCAAGGGCATGGGCAAAGGTATGGGCGGAATGGGTGGCATGGGCGGAATGGGGCCGGGGAAAGCCCAATAGAAGCCGCTCGGTCTGGAACCTGGGAGACATACGGGCCGCGTGTCGCCCGTGTAGATGCGCGTGTCCCGTTATGAGCCCGTGGCGATGCGGCGAAGCGCATCCTTGGTCGGAGCATTGAATACGCCGTGTGCCTGGCCACGGTACAGCCCTTTGGCTGACAGTTGCCTCTGGATCTCCCGCCGCGTGGCGTAGCTCCAGGCCGAGGAGCGCTGCAAGGCATCGCGCTCCGCATCGGCGTTCCCCGCTGCGAGCGCCGCGAGCAGGTGTGACGCCGCGCGCTCGGGATTGCGAACGACGCCGCGCCCCTCGTCATAGAGGAAGGCGAGTTCGCGCCGGGCGCCAGCGTGGCCCCGTTCCGACGCTGCCTCGAGTAGACGGACGGCCTCAATGAGATCCGCACGCTCGCCATCGCCGCGCACGTTCATCAAGGCGAGGTTGAACATCGCCCGCGCGTCGCCACGCTTGACCGCGGCACCATACCAGTGACGCGCGAGCCGGGCGTCGCGGGGTACGCCCTTGCCGGTGTCATAGAGGAATCCAATGCTGGTCATCGCCGGAGATTCGCCAGCGTCAGCCGCCAGCTTGTAGAGACGCAGAGCCTCGGCGAGATCCCGCGGACCCGCTTCCCCGAATTCGCGCATCGTGCCGAGCGCGGCCATGGCCGAGGCGTTGCCGAGATCGGCGGCAAGAGCGAACAGGCGGGCCGCCTCGGCACTGTCGTGCCCGACGCCGAGGCCTTTGTCGTAGAGACGGCCGAGCCGGTACATCGCCTGCGGCAGACCGCGATCCGCGGCCTTCCGGTAGAGGATTGCCGCCTCGGCAAACTGCGTCGGGTTCTTCGCGCCGCTCTCGATCCTCAGGCCCGCCTCGTAGCTGTCGAGTTGATCGTTGCGCGTGGCGAGGCTCGCATTCGTCACCGTCATCGACCACGGCGATTGCGTTGCGCCGAGCCGCTCGATCCGTAGCTGCGCCAGCTCGCGGAACATGCCGCTCGGATAGCGCTCGACATGGCGGCGCAACGTCGCTGCGTCGGCCGTATCCTTGATCCTGGTCCATTCGGCGAGCTCGGCGAGGTTCGTCTCGTCGAGGCCTCCGTCGCGGTCCACGCGCGCCTCGGGCTCCGACAGCTTCGGGCGGAAATAGAACTCACCCGTGAGCGAGGAATGTTCCCAAG
>CALMPK010000278.1 GCA_937873575.1 uncultured Hyphomicrobiaceae bacterium | reverse complement strand
CCCCGGCCTGCGCCTATGAGGTGGGGGCGTCGGGCGGCCCGTTCGCCGATATGGCGGTGACAGAGGCGGTCACCGATGGCAATCTGGTGACCGCGCCCGCCTGGCCCGCCCATCCCGCCTGGCTGAAACAGTTCATGGCGATCCTCTGACTTGGGCGGGAAGGGAGGCCCCGCGATGTGCGAACTCTTCATCAAGGCCGATGCCGAGCAATGGCAAAGCCGCACCCATTCGCTGCGCATCGATGGGGTCGCCACCTCGATCCGGATCGAGAACCATTTCTGGGACACACTGACCGAGATCGGGGCGCGCGACGGCATGACCGTCGCGCAACTCATCACCCGGCTCTGGCATGAGGCGATGGATGCCGATCACGACCTCGGCAATTTTACCTCTTTCCTGCGGGTCTGCTGCACCCGCTATCATGCGCTGATCGCGGCGGGTGAGATCTCGAAGGACCTTTCGGTGCCAATCGCGAGCCATCCGGCCCGTGAGATCCTCGCGCGTGAGACTGCCCGTCGTAACCTGCGGGTAAACTGAGGGGCGCTTGCTCCGACAGCACCATGCGTCGATACGGCAGCGAGCGGGTATCCGGACGCGATCTCGCGACTTGCAAAATCCACGATGCGTCGATATAAATGAAATAAATCGACACGATATCCATACCTGTCGATAGCATCGACACATCAGCTTTGTATGTCGATCAAAACTCAGGTGATCGACATGACCTTCCGTCCCGACCGTCCCTTTAACGATCTCCCTCCGCTTCCACCAAAGCAGGACATCGAGACCAAAGCGGTCCTGAAAGCCTGTATCGAGGCGCGCGCGGCATTGGCTGAACTGCGGGTGTCCGGCCAGATCATCCCCAATCAGGCCGTGCTCATCAACTCGATCCCGCTGCTTGAAGCGCAGGCGAGTTCGGAGATCGAGAACATCGTCACGACCACCGACCGCCTGTTCCGCTTTGCCAATGACGTTGGCGGACAGGCCGACCCTGCGACCAAGGAGGCGCTGCGCTATCGCACGGCCTTGCACCGGGGGTTCGGCATGCTCGAGCAGCGCCCGCTCTCGACAGCCATCGCGGTCGAGGTCTGCAGCACGATCAAGGGGGTTGCGCTCGACATCCGCAACACACCCGGCACCGCCCTGATGAATGACACCACCGGCACCGTGATCTACACCCCGCCCGAAGGCGAAGACCTGCTGCGCGCCAAGCTCGCCAACTGGGAACGCTATATCCACGAGGCCGAGGAGATCGATCCGCTGATCCGCCTGGCCGTGATGCACTATCAGTTCGAGGCGATCCATCCCTTCATCGACGGCAACGGTCGGACCGGGCGCGTGCTGAACCTGCTCTATCTGGTCGACAAGGGGCTGCTGGATATCCCGGTCCTCTACCTCAGCCGGCACATCATCCAGAACAAGGCCAGCTATTATCGGTATCTCCTTGAGGTCACCACAAAGGGTGCCTGGGAGCAGTGGCTGCTGTTCATACTCGAGGCCGTCCTCGCGACGGCGGAGTGGACAACCGGCAGGATCAGGGCGATCCGCGACCTTCTGGAACAGACGGCGGCACAGCTGCGCCAGAGCCAGCCGAAGATCTATTCGCGGGAACTGGTCGAGCTGATCTTTGTGAACCCCTACTGCCGGATCAGCGATCTGGTCGATTCCGGCGTCGCCAAACGGCAGACCGCCGCGGTCTATCTCAAGGCGATGGTGTCAGAAGGACTGCTGGAAGAGGTCAAGGTCGGGCGCGAGAACCTCTATATCAATCCTGCATTGCTGGCATTGCTGTCGGAGCCGCAGCGATAATCCGCGCTATGGCACCCGGCACGCTTGTCGCGGCCGGGGTGAAGGCTGTGCGACTACCTCCGACACAGATCACGGCCTTTGCCCTTTCCCGGGGCACGCGCGCACGTAAGCCGAGAGCGGGGCAGGATCGTCAACCCCAGCGAGCCTTGTCACAATGGTGTCAGGTTCGGATACCGTTTCGACCGGGAGCGGCTTTTCATTCCTGGTACATGGATCAACAAGGGCTATGTCTACATCTCTCCGCTCCCCGGAAAGACCCGCTGGTTCGCAATCGGTCCGGGAGTACGGGCCGCACCGGGCCACTGCTGCCACGTCGCGCAGAGCCCCGATCAACTGCCCTGGAAGCACCTACCGCGTGCGGTCGGCACTCTAAACCACTTCGGCGGAAAGCTGCTCGCGATCGGTCGCAGTAAGCAGCGCAGATTGTCCAGTGATCTCTGATCTCGGTTCAGTTGCGATTGATTTTGCACTTTTCAGCATTTTCAAACCCCGGACAGCCACTCTGAACCTCCCTTGCTTTCAGTCAACGGACATTGATCCATATCAATGTCCGAAATTCTTGATTTGCTACAAACAGCAGCAGCATGAACGAAAGGGAATCCTATGCTCAAGAATACGTCCGCAGATACATCCGCGCCCGCTCAAACAGCGCTGGAAACTGCAATCCCAACCCAGCTCATGGAAATGATTAATCGATCAATGCGCGTGACGCCAGAGATTTGGCGCGAAAGCTGCGAAGTCTTTGCCGATGCCGCCTCCGACCGGGCTGCCCTTCTTCATGATATGGCGAAAGCAGATTCACCGATCACTGCATCGGCCATACTCGCGAAGCACTGGCAGGAAGCCTGCCGTAAAAGTTTTGACCGTTTCGCGCGGATTGCACAATTGGATCAACATTGAATCCGATTTTGCAAGATCAGCGCATATATTCCTGCGGCTCTGCTACATACCAAGCGGCGGTTCGACGATGCTCCATCATGAGTAAAAATTTCGACAGATGATCGCTATGGTATCCGGGCATCCAGAATATCATAGCACTCCGGGGCGCTCAGCCAACCATGCATCAATGGTGGCTTTGGCTTCGTCACGTTGCCATACTTTCCCGACTGCCATTTTATCGGGCGAGCTGTAAGCTATCGCTAGGTGTTCAGTCCCGGCATCTGGTGGATCGGATTTAGGATGAATCGATCTGGCTCTGATGTCCAGATTTTGCAGATGTATTCGTAGGGCGTGAGGCCGCCGAGGGACTTGAGTCTGCGCGCGAAGTTGTAGGCTGCCATGAAGTCCGTCAGATGTGCTCGCAGCTGGTCATGGCTGTCGTAATGGAAGCGCTTGACGGTCGCGTCCTTGATGGTTCGGTTCATCCGTTCGACCTGGCCATTGGTCCAGGGATGGTTGGGCTTGGTCAGCCGGTGCTCAATCCCGTTTGCCTCACAAATCATGTCGAAGCGCATCGGCCGGGAATAGATGGTGTTCCGGTTCCGAGGCTGCTCTGCGAACTGAATGCCGTTGTCGGTGAGAATGGTGTGAACCTGGTAGGGCACGGCTTCGAGCATGTGCTGAAGGAATTCCCAGGCTGTCTTTCTGTCGGCCTTGTCGACGAGCTGGGTCACGGCGAACTTGCTCGTGCGGTCGATGCCGACGAACAAATATAGTTTGCCTTCAGCGGTCTGCACCTCAGCGATGTCGATGTGGAAGAAGCCGATCGGGTAGCGTTTGAACTTCGACCGCTTCGGCTTATCGCCCTCCATATCAGGCAGGCGCGAGATGCCGTGGCGCTGCAGGCAGCGGTGCAGCGCGGATCGGGTCAGATGAGGAATAGTTGGCTGCAGGGCGTAAAGGCAGTCATCCAATGGCAGCAGTGTATGGCGCCGGAATGCTACGACCATTGCTTCTTCCGCCTCGGTTAGGACAGTGGATCGTGGCTCCGAAGGCCCCGTCTTCATATCCTCGACGGTCGCCCGCTTGCGCCACTTCGCAACGGTCTTGGGATTGATGCCCAACTCACGGCTCAACTGCGCGAGCGAAGCTTGCGATCGCTGTATTGCTGCTCTGACGGCGTGCGTGGTCGTGGCGCTGCCATGACGAATTTGTCCCATAGGGCGTCCTTCCATTCCAGAGAAAGGATCGCACCATCAAACCGTGGGATCAAACACCTAGCTCAGATCAGGGTGCTATGCTTAGCTGTTTTATCGACTGATAACAATCGGCAGCTTACTTATGTGTATTTAAAATATAGGATTTCTCCAGCGTCAGCGAGTGTTGACAACTGCAACCTGTAAAGTGAAAACCGCAGAAGAATATACGCAACGTATCTATCAGCACATCATCAGAGGCGGGTCATGGCAAAACCGAGCAGGAACACCATCATTCTGGGCGGCCTCGCCGTTGTAGCTGCACTTGGGTGGTTGACCTGGAACCGGCTGCAGCCTGCGGGTCTGCCGACAGGTTTTACCAGTGCCAATGGTCGGATCGAGGCAACGGAGGTCGATATCGCGGCACTGACCGGCGGGCGGATCGCTGCAATCAATGCAGCTGAGGGTGATCTGGTCAAGGCCGGCGATGTTCTGGTTCAGATGGACGTCGTTCAGCTGAACGCGCAGAAACGCCAGTCCGAGGCGCAGCTTGCCCGGGCCGAGATCGGTGTCGAGACCGCAAAGGCGCTGGTGGCTCAGGCAGAGGCGCAGGAACGCGCGGCGCTGGCAGCGGTTGATCAGGCGGCGTCGGTTGCCGAAGCCGCCGCACTGCGGCTGGCGCGCTCTGAGCAGCTGGTCAGATCCAACGCGATTTCGCAGCAGGTGCTCGATGATGATCGTGCCCGTGACGCCCAGGCCCGTGCAGGGGTGGCTTCGGCAGAAGCAAGCCATGCAGCGGCGCTGGCCGGGGTGAGCAGCGCCGAGGCTCAGGTCGTTGATGCAGGTGCCGCCGTAGATGCGGCAAAGGCTTCGATCGATGCGATCCAGGCCACGCTGGACGATGCCACGCTGAAAGCGCCGCGCTCTGGCCGCATCCAGTATCGTATCGCGCAAGAGGGTGAGATCGTCGGCTCAGGCGGACGTATCCTCAGCCTTGTCGATCTGGGCGATGTCTATATGACGGTCTTCCTGCCGACCTCGCAGGTTGGCAGGGTGCAGGTGGGATCCGAGGTACGCCTCGTGATGGATGCAGCGCAGGAGCTGGTGATCCCGGCCACGGTCTCCTACGTTGCCGATGTGGCGCAGTTCACGCCAAAGACGGTCGAGACCGCCGATGAGCGCGAGAAGCTGATGTTCCGCGTTCGTGCCCGCATCGATCCGGAGCTGCTGGCCCGCCATATCGAATATGTCAAAACCGGCCTGCCGGGCATGGCTTATCTGCGGCTTGACCCCAATACCGCCTGGCCCGACTTTCTTGCAAATGTCGTGAAATGACCGGTCCCGCTTCTGGTCCTGTCGCCGGAGTTTCCGGCCTGACACTGCGCTACGGCAAGGTCACGGCGCTGGATGATGTGACGCTGGAAATCCCTTCGGGCCGCATGGTCGGGCTGATCGGTCCGGACGGGGTCGGGAAGTCGAGCCTTTTGTCCCTGCTGGCCGGTGCGCGGGTGATCCAGGACGGCAAGGTCGAGGTTCTGGGCGGCGATATGCGCGATGTGGCGCATCGCAATCGCGTCTGCCCGCGCATCGCCTATATGCCGCAGGGGCTGGGGAAGAACCTTTATCCGACGCTTTCGGTCGAGGAGAACCTTGATTTCTTCGGCTCGCTTTTCGGCCACAACAAGGCCGAGCGCGACCGCCGCATCGCCGATCTTCTGGCCGCGACCGGGATGACGCCCTTTCGCGCCCGGCCGGCGGCAAAGCTGTCGGGCGGCATGAAGCAAAAGCTGGGGCTGTGCTGTGCGCTGATCCATGATCCGGATTTCCTGATCCTTGACGAGCCGACCACCGGCGTTGATCCGCTGTCGCGGCGGCAATTCTGGGATCTGATCGACCGCATCCGTGTGACGCGGCCGCAGATGAGCGTGATTACCGCCACCGCCTATATGGAAGAAGCCGCGCGGTTCGACTGGCTGGTCGCGATGAATGCGGGCCGAGTGCTGGCGACCGGCACCACGGCGGATCTTTTGTCGCGCACCGGCGCGGAGAACCTCGACGCCGCCTTCATCGCGTTGTTGCCCGAAGAGGACCGGGGCGAAGACAGTGCCGTGGTGATCCCGCCGCGGACCACCGATGACAGCGATATCGCCATCGAGGCCGAGGGGCTGACGCAGCGCTTTGGCGATTTCGTGGCGGTCGACAATGTTTCCTTCCGCATCCCCAGGGGTGAGATTTTCGGCTTTCTGGGTTCGAACGGCTGCGGCAAGACGACGACGATGAAGATGCTCACCGGGCTTCTGGAGCCGAGTGAGGGCCGGGCAAAGCTTTTCGGCCATGAGGTCGATGCAAGCGATCTGTCGGTGCGCCGCCGGGTCGGGTTCATGTCGCAGGCCTTCTCGCTCTATTCCGAGCTGACGGTGCGTCAGAACCTTGATCTGCACGCGCGGCTTTTCGATATGGCGGCCGAGAAGATCCCCGCCAGGGTTGACGAGATGATCGCCCGGTTCGATCTGGGCGACGTGACCGACAGCCTGCCCGAGGCGTTGCCGCTGGGTATCCGCCAGCGGCTTTCGCTGGCGGTGGCGATGATCCATGCGCCCGAGATCCTGATCCTTGACGAGCCGACCTCGGGGGTGGACCCGGTGGCGCGCAACGGCTTCTGGCGCATTCTGGCGGACCTGTCGCGCAAGGATGGCGTGACGATCTTCGTCTCGACCCATTTCATGAACGAGGCGGAATGGTGCGACCGCATCAGCCTGATGCATGCGGGCAAGGTGCTGGTCTCGGACACCGCCGAGGGGATCACGAAAGCCAAAGGTTGCGCCACGCTGGAAGACGCGTTCATCGCCTATCTTGAAGAGGCGATTGGCGAGACGGCACCCGCCCCCGCCGCTGCGCCCGAGGCCGCGCCCGAGGCCCCCGCAGCCGGGGTGACCCATCACGCGCAGCAATCCGGCTTCAGCCTGCGGCGACTGCTTAGCTATTCGCAGCTGGAAAGCCTGCAATTGCAGCGCGATCCGATCCGGCTGACCATGGCGTTGGTCGGCAGCCTTCTTCTGATGATCGTGGTGGGGCTGGGCATCAACATGGATGTCGAGGATCTGACCTTCGCCGCCCTTGACCGCGACCAGACCACCACCAGCCGCAATTATATCGCCGATATTGCGGGATCGCGCTATTTCATCGAACAGCCGGCCCTGACAAGTTACGACGAGATCGACGCAAGAATGCGCTCGGGCGAGCTGGCGCTGGCGATCGAGATCCCGCCCGGCTTTGCCGCCGATATCGCGGCAGGCAGGGATGTGCAGGTCGGGGCCTGGTTCGACGGCGCCAACCCCAGCCGCGCCAATACGGTGCAGGGCTATGTGCAGGGCATGCATGCCGACTGGATCACACGTCAGGCGCGTCAGCTTTACGGTGACAAGGCGAGCGGCGGCAGTTTCGAACTGGTGACCCGATACCGCTACAACCCCGACGTGCGCAGCCTGAATGCGATGGTCCCGGCGATCATCCCGCTGCTTTTGCTGATGATCCCGGCGATCCTGACCACGCTTTCGGTCGCGCGTGAACGCGAACTGGGCTCGATCATCAATTTCTACGTCACGCCGGTGACGCGGCTGGAATTTCTGCTTGGCAAACAGCTGCCCTATATCGCGCTGGCCATGCTGAATTTCTTCCTGATGATGGCCATGGCGGTCACATTCTTCGCAGTGCCCTTCAACGGCAGTTTTCTGGGCTTTACCCTTTCGGCGCTGATCTATGTCACCGCGACCACGGCGCTTGGTTTTCTGGTGTCGGTCTTCATCGCAAGTCAGGTCGCGGCGCTGTTCGCGACCGCCATGCTGACGATGATCCCGGCGGTCAGCTATTCGGGTTTGATCTACCCGGTCTCTTCGCTGTCGGGTTTTGGCCGGGTTCTGGGCGAGATCTACCCCTCGACCTGGTTTATCACCGCCGCGCGGGGGGCTTTCTCCAAGGCCTTCGGAATGGCGGAACTGGCCGGGCCGATGCTGGCCATGGGCATCGCCATTCCGGTGATTATCGGGCTGGCGGCGGCCTTCCTGGAAAAACAGGCGAAGTGAGGGGCGGATGAACCTGCGCAACACCTTCAATCTGGGCGTCAAGGAATTGCGCGGGCTCTGGCGCGATCCGGTGATGCTGGTGCTGATCGTCTATTCCTTTTCGCTCTCGATCTGGACCTCTGCGAACGTCTCGCCCGAGGCGCTGACGAATGCCGCGATCTCGATCGTGGATGAGGATCAGTCGCATCTCTCCGCCCGCATCACCTCGGCCTTTTATCCGCCCTATTTTGTCGAGCCGCAGATGACCACGACGGCCGAGATGGATCGGCGGATGGATCAGGGGCTGGATACTTTTGCGCTGAACATCCCACCGGATTTCGCGCGCGATGTGCTGGCCGGAAAAAACCCGGCGATCCAGCTGAATATCGACGCGACAAGGATGAGCCAGGCCTTCACCGGCGGCGGCTATATCCAGCAGATCGTGTCCTCCGAGGTTTCGGAATATGTGGCGGGCTACCGGGCCGAGACCGCGCTGCCGGTCGATCTGGCGCTCCGCGCGCGGTATAATCCCTCGCTGGATCCGAAGTGGTTCGGCGCGATTTCCGCCGTGATCCGGTCGATCACCATGCTGTCGCTGGTGCTGACCGGCGCGGCCCTGATCCGCGAGAAGGAACATGGCACAGTCGAGCATCTGCTGGTCATGCCCGTCACTGCAACCGAGATCATGTTTTCCAAGATCTGGTCCATGGGTCTGGTAGTCCTGCTGGGATCGAGCTTCTCGCTCATCTTGGTGGTGCAGGGCTTGATGGCGGTACCGGTGCAGGGCTCGGTTGCGCTGTTTCTGGCGGGTGCAGTCCTGATGGTTTTCGCGATGACCGGGCTTGGCATTTTCCTTGCCACCGTTGCAGGCTCGATGCCGCAATTCGCGCTTCTCCTCATGATGGCACTCTTGCCGCTGCAAGTGCTGTCGGGTGCGATGACACCGCGCGAGTCCATGCCCGAGATCATCCAGACCATCATGCTCGCCGCGCCGAACACGCATTTCATCATCCTCTCGCAAGCCATCCTCTTCCGGGGCGCAGGACTGGATGTGGTCTGGCCGCAATTCACGGCGCTGGCGGCAATCGGAGTGGCGCTGTTCTGGTTGGCGCTGATACGATTCCGCAAATTCCTGCGGTAATACAAGATGCTCAGTCGCCTGCTGCTTACTCTGACTCTCGTGTTGGCTGCCTGCAACACACGCCCGGGGCCCGAGGTTCTGGCTCCCGATGACGGGGCCCTGCCTGCAGGTGCCCGCATCGTGCAGGTGCTGACAGTGACAACTCGTGCACCCGATGCGCAATCGCCCGGTGCCTATGGTGCAACCCGCGCCACCAGCCCGAACTGGCTGGAATATGAGGTCTCGGTGCCGCCAGGCCATAAGCCGGGGCGGATCGAATGGCCCGATGGGGCCAGCGATGCCACGAAGAATTTCACCGTGCGCAAGCAGACCGAGCTCAGCCGCGAGGGTTTTGCCGGGCGACTGCCGCGCTCGGGCGTGGGGCTCTATATCCACGGATTCAACACGCGCTATCAGGAGGCGCTCTATCGGGCCGTGCAGCTTTCGGTTGATGCCCATCTGGAGGGTGCGCCGGTGCTCTTCACCTGGCCCTCGGCAGGTAATGCGGGAGCCTATCTTGCCGACCGCGATGCTTCAGACTTCTCTCGTGCAGCCCTCGCCGATCTGCTCGGGCTCCTGACGAAGAACCGTCGTAGTAGCGAACCTGTACCAGTGCTCGCCCATAGCATGGGTGCGCGGCTGACGATGGAGACGCTGGTGCAGCTGCGCCTCGCCGGGCGAGGCGCCGTTCTTGACCGGATCGAGCTGGTTCTGGCCGCACCAGACATCGATATAGACCTCTTCCGTGCCCAGATGGCGACCTTGGGCCGGATGAAGCATCCGATCACGGTACTCGTCTCATCAGATGACCCGGCACTGAAACTCTCGTCGCGGCTGGCAGCTCGACGGATGCGGCTAGGACTTGCCGACGTGCATGATCCGGCTATCCAGCGTCTCGCGGTAGAGACCGGGATCCGAATTGTGGATATCACCGATATCACAACCAACGATTCTGCCCATAGCCGCTATGTCGGCCTTCTCTCCGGTGAGGCCGGGGCGATGGACAACAATACCCTATTCGGCGGGATGCGTCAGGCAGGGGCCTTCGTTTTCAACCAGGTTGGCGGTGTATTTTCTGGGATTGGCGGTGCATTGACGGAATGACATGTCAGACAGACTTGAGCATCAGAAGTCAGGCCATGGCCACATAGCCTCACTCCGTGCTGTTTCGCAAGTAATCGTTCATAATGGCCGACGCCGCGAGCCGGGAATTGGCGATGGCGAGAAAGTGAAAAAAGCCTTGTCTGTTCATCGACGGTCTCGGGGAAGAGGCTAAAACTCTCCTATCATATCCGGGGGGGTGAGGTGCGCGTTTTTTCTCACAGCGTCAGGCATCTGCCGGAGCAGGTTCAGCGGATCCCTTGTCGGACCTGCGGCGGTTATTTCAGTGGCTTGACAGCTCATTTTTCTTTGCCTCCTGGATAAGGACTTGCACACAATGAACGCGCGAAAAACAAACCTCACATTTATTGATCTCGATCAACGCACGTTGATCATCATGTGTTAGCCTCACACAACAAAGTGGAGACGCGGCATGGCACTTCCGCCGAAATCAGACCTACCGGGTGCTTCCCCGGCCCAGGCCGGTGAAAACCTTGGGATTGAGGCCTTTCACGCGGTTGATCGCATCCGCGAGGCGCTTTCAGCCCAACTGAGCGGCGGCATCTCGCCGGGCTCGTTGATGCTGGCCTGGTCGGACTGGATCTTTCATCTGGCCCAGGCACCTGGCAAACGGATGGAACTCGGCGTCAAGGCGGGGCGCAAATGGCAGCGTCTGTTGGCGCATCTCATGTCTTCCGCGATGGACCCAGAGGCCGTCCCGGTCATCACGCCTTTGCCCGGGGACCGCCGTTTCGCAGATGAAGCCTGGGCAAAACCGCCATTCAGCTGGATGTCGCAGGCATTTCTGCTGCAACAGCAATGGCTGCATAACGTCACCCATGAGGTACCCGGCGTCACGAAACGCCACGAGGATGTGGTGTCCTTTGCCGCGAAGCAGATGCTCGACGTGTTTTCCCCCTCGAACAACCCATTCACCAATCCCGAAGTATTGGCACGGACCTGGTCCACGGGCGGCATGAACCTGGTGAAGGGCTGGCAGAACTGGCTGCAGGACGCGACCCGCCAGATCAGTCAGGAACCGCCCGAAGGGGTCGAAGCTTTTACGCCGGGCCGCGATGTGGCGGTGACGCCGGGCAAGGTGATCTTCCGCAATCATCTGATCGAGCTGATCCAATACGCGCCCGTGACCGAAACCGTGCATCCTGAGCCGGTACTGATCATCCCGGCCTGGATCATGAAATATTACATCCTCGACCTGAGCCCCGAGAATTCCCTGATCCGCTGGCTGGTGGCCCAGGGCCATACGGTTTTTGCGATCTCTTGGCGCAATCCCGGCGCGGAAGACCGTGATCTGACGTTGGAAGATTACCGGCTACAAGGGACGATGGCAGCGCTGGATGAAATCAGCCGCCTGGTGCCCGACCAGAAGATCCATGCCACCGGCTACTGCCTGGGCGGCACGCTCTTGTCGATTGCGGCAGCCGCGATGGCCGGCGAGGGCGATGACCGCCTCGCCTCGCTGACGCTGCTCGCCGCTCAGGTGGATTTCACCGAGCCTGGGGAACTTGCGCTGTTCATCGATCCGAGCCAGCTACATTTCCTTGAAAGCATGATGTGGAACCGGGGTTATCTTTCCGCCGATCAGATGGCCGGGGCGTTTCAACTGTTGCGGTCGAATGACCTCATCTGGTCGCGGATGGTGCATGATTACCTGATGGGCGAGCGGACGGCGATGAATGATCTCATGGCCTGGAACGCCGACAGCACCCGCATGCCTTACCGCATGCATGCCGAGTATCTGCGTAAGCTTTATCTCGAGAACGAGCTTTCCTCAGGCCGTTTCGCTGCGGGGGGCAAGACGGTGCTGCTGCAGAATATCCGCGTACCGGCTTTTGCGGTCGGAACCGAACGCGATCACGTCGCACCGTGGAAATCGGTCTATAAGATCCACCAGTTTACTGATTGCGATGTGACCTTCGCGCTGACATCGGGCGGACATAATGCCGGCATCGTCTCGCCACCCGGCCATCCGCGCCGCCGTTACCGGCTGGCCACCCGAACCCATGGGGATGCACTTTTGCCGCCGGAAACCTGGGCTGACGCCAACTCCACAACGGAGGGCTCCTGGTGGACACCGTGGCAGGCCTGGCTGGCCGCGCATTCCTCTGCACCCGCCGCGCCGCCCGCCATGGGAAAGGCGCTGGAAGATGCACCCGGCACTTACGTCTTTCAAAGGTGATATGATGAACGCCCCTGCCCAGAGCCTCACCAACCACCTGTTTCATCAGATGAAAATCGGCGACCACGCCAGTCTCAGCCGTCATGTCGGCCCCGAGGATATCGAGCTGTTCGCCGCCGTTTCCGGCGATGCGAACCCAGCCCATCTGGATGCCAACTTCGCCGCGCATGGGCCTTTTGGCCATGTGGTGATCCATGGCATGTGGACAGCGGCACTGATCTCGGCGGTGCTGGGCACCCGCCTGCCCGGGCCGGGAACTATCTATCTAGACCAGCAGGTTCGCTTTCAAAAGCCGGTCTCTCCCGGCGACACCGTGACTGCCGAGGTTGAAGTGATCGAGTTGATCGAAGGCAAGAACCGTGTCCGCCTTGCGACCACCGCCCGCAATCAACTGGGCGAGGTGGTGCTTTCGGGCGAGGCGCTGGTGCTGGCACCGCTTGAGCAACTGACCTGGGTACCAGGAAACCTCCCCGAGGCGGTGATCTTGCCGAAAGGGCGCTGGCAGGGCTTTGTCGAAGAGGCCCGCGCGCTGCCGCCGGTCAGGGCGGCGGTGGTGCATCCCTGTTCGAAATCCGCGATCCTGGGGGCGGTTGAGGTCCGCGACGAGGGTTTGCTTGATCCGATCCTGATTGGCCCCGCCGCAAAGATCCGTGCAGCGGCGGCCGAGGCCGGAGTCTCGCTCGATGGCTTCCAGATCGAGGAGACCGAACACAGCCATGCGGCGGCGGCGCGGGCGGTGGAACTCGCGGCCTGCGGTGAGGTTCAGGTGCTGGTGAAAGGCAGCCTGCATTCGGATGAGCTCCTGGCAGCGGTGGTATCGAAAACCGGGGGTTTACGCACCGGGCGCCGCATCAGCCATGTCTATGCGATGGATGTGCCCGCCTATGGCAAGCCGGTGATCGTGACCGATGCCGCGATCAACATCGCGCCGACCCTGGAGCACAAGCGCGACATCTGCCAGAATGCGGTCGATCTGATGCGGCTACTCGGGCGCAAGCAGCCGAAGGTCGCGGTGCTGGCGGCGGTCGAGACGGTGAACCCGATGATGCCCGCAACGCTGGATGCCGCCGCGCTGACGGTGATGGCGGCGCGTGGCCAGATCACCGGCGCACTGGTCGATGGGCCGCTGGCCTTTGACAATGCGATCAGCCCCGAGGCGGCAGCGACCAAGGGCATCATCTCGCAAGTGGCGGGAGAGGCCGATATCCTGCTGGTGCCGGATCTTGAGGCCGGGAATATGCTCGCCAAGCAGCTGATCTATTTCGCAGGTGCCACGGCGGCGGGACTGGTGCTGGGCGCGCGGGTGCCGATCGTGCTGACCAGTCGCGCCGATCCCTTGTCGGCCCGCATCGCCTCGGCCGCGCTGGCAAAGCTGGTTGCGATCCGCAAGGCGGAGGTGAAGGCGTGACGCGCGATCTGATCCTGACCTTCAATGCCGGCTCTTCGACCATCAAGCTCGGCTTTTATGCACTGGTGATTGCCGGGCCCGGCCCGCTTGCCGCGGGCGTGATCGACTTCCGTGATGAGCCTTTTGCGATCCGCCTGAAACGGGAGGATGAGGCCCTGTCTGGCACGATCACCGCTGATCCCGGCGATCTGACGGCGGTTCTGAACCAGGCTTTTGCCTGGCTGGCCGGGCAGTTTGATCTGTCGCGACTCGCGGTGATCGGCCACCGCGTGGTGCATGGCGGCGATGTATTCACAGGCCCGGCGCGGATCACCGATCAGGTGATTGCGCAGATCGACACTCTGGCGCGGCTCGCGCCACTGCATCAACCGCAAAGCCTTGCGCTGATCCGGGCAATGCGGGGGCTTTACCCCGATGTGCCACAGACAGCCTCTTTCGACACGGCGTTTCATGCCACCAACCCGCCCCTGATGCGCCGTTTTGCTATCCCGCGCGCACTTTATGATCAGGGGATCAAGCGCTACGGTTTTCACGGGCTGTCCTACCGCTACATCGCCGGTCAACTGGGCGATCTGGTCCCCGATGCAAAGGTGGTCGCAGCGCATTTGGGCAGCGGCGCGAGCCTCTGCGCCATTCATGGCGGCATCAGTATCGACAGCTCAATGGGGTTTTCAACGCTGGATGGCATCCCTATGGCGACGCGGTCCGGTGCGCTGGATCCGGGCGTGATCCTGCACCTGATGGGCGAAATGGGCCAAAGCCTGAAACAGGTCGAGACCATGCTCTACCGTGAAAGCGGCCTTCTCGGCGTGTCGGGGTTCGAGGCTGACAGCCGCGAGCTGATGGCCAGCCCGCGCCCGGAGGCGGCGGAGGCGATCGACCTCTTTTGCCTGCGTATCGCGGGCGAGATCGCACGGCTGGCGACCAGCATGGGCGGGATCGACGCGCTGATCTTCACCGCAGGGATCGGCGAGCACCAGCACGGCATCCGCGCCCGTGTCGCCGCGCGGCTGGCCTGGCTTGGGACAGAGCTTGACCCGAAGGCCAATGAAGCGGGGCGGCGCTGCATAAGCACCGCCAGCAGCCGGGTGAAACTCCTCATCATTCCGACCGATGAGGAAATCATCATCGCACGCGAGGCCATCAGCGAAGGAACGGCGATATGATTGATCTGAACGGCAAACGCGGTCTCGTAGTCGGTGTGGCGAATGAGGCCAGCATCGCCGCCGGTTGCGCCAGAGCCTTTCGTGCTGCAGGGGCGGAGCTGGCGCTGACCTGTCTCAATGAAAAGGCCCGGCCCTGGGTCGCGCCCGTGGCGCAGGAGGTGGGTGCGCCGCTGCTGCTTTCCTGTGATGTGCGCGAACCGGGTCAGCTGGAAGCCGTGTTTGACCGCATCACCACTGAATGGGGGCGGCTTGATTTCCTGCTTCATGCCATCGCCTTTGCCCCACGTGAAGATCTGCATACCAGCGTTGTCAACGCCTCGGCCGAAGGTTTCGCGACCGCAATGGATGTCTCCTGCCATTCCTTCCTGCGTATGGCGCGGCTGGCACGGCCTTTGATGCAGGCGGGTGGTTCGCTGATCACGGTCAGCTTTTACGGCGCGGATCGGGTGGTCGAGAATTACAACCTCATGGGTCCGGTAAAGGCCGCGCTGGAGGCTTCGGTCCGCTATGCGGCGGCCGATCTGGCGGGCGAAGGGATTCGTGCCTTTTCGCTTTCAACCGGTCCGGTCAAGACCCGCGCCGCCTCGGGGATCGACCGGTTCGATGCGCTGATGGATAAGATTCGCGCCCGTACGCCTGCGGGAAAACTGGTAAGCATCGAAGAGATCGGTACGCTGGCGGCCTTTCTGGCAACCGAGGCCGCAAGTCCCATGAGCGGATCGGTGGTCTATGCCGAT
>CALMPK010000277.1 GCA_937873575.1 uncultured Hyphomicrobiaceae bacterium | reverse complement strand
GTCAGTCATGCTCGCGGATCTCCTCGACGCTCGTATCTGGGGGCTCGGCCCCGCCCCGTCCAGGGCGCCGCGCCCGCGCATTTTGCAGCGGCAGCCGCGGCATGAGTTTGTTAAGGCTCGGGTCGCATGGTTACAGCATCGATTCGCTGCGCCACACGCCGCTGCCACTGAACCGTCAGGTCCAGGCGACGGTGTGACGGTCGCCTATACCACTGCCCCGCCGCGTGGCGGGGGGACGGCACTCGCATTCGGGAGAACCGGGCAATGAGGGCGTCCCGCCTCATCTCATCGGCCGGATTATTGATGATCGGCATCGGTCTCGGCATGGCTTTCGTCAGCCCGAGAACCCCGCCTGACCATGCCGTCGACGTGGTGCTGCCGCCACCCCTGACGCGCACGCCGGCCGTAACGATGGTGCCCGACCGTCCCGAGGCTGAAACGGTCGTCACCTCGCAGGCGCCGGCCGATACACGGGGAACCGAGGCCGCGACTAACCCGCCCAAGGAACCGGGCCGCGACGGCCTGTTCTCGCCCGCCGGCGCTGCCGTTTCGGCCTCCGGATCTCTCCTCGATGGAAGCGCCAAGCCGGGCGCGGCGCGAATTTCGGAGTCCGCCGTCACCGAAGCGACACCGGCCGATGCCGCGGCGGTCGAAGCCACCCGCCCCATATCGAACGTGTCGCGGGCGCGGGCTCGCCTCAAGTCCGTCAAGCGCGATGCGCCTCCCGCTGGCCGGCAGGCCTCGCACAGCTTCGAGCACCCGCTCGGCGTGCGCTGAATTTCACCCGTTCGCTGCGGACAACAGAACGCGCCGTGGGGCTATTCGCTGCCCCCGGCGCGCTGGCGTGATTGCAGCCGCGAGAAGATTTCCGCGAACTCGACCGCTCCGGAGTTCTTGAGGTTCGCTTCCATGCGCTTGTCGAGCGCCACCAGCAGCTCGCTCGACGACTTCTCGCGCACGATGGTGTTGCGATAGTAGGCGGCCCTGGCGAAGAAGTTGGTGGTCGATGCCCCCATTCCGAGAGGCGTCATCATCTCGAGGCCCGTGCCGGGGCCGGCAAGGTTCATCAGCTCGATCTCGGCGCCGCTGAGCGATCCCCGCCCCGCTTCCGCCGCCGTTTGCGCAAGCCCCTTGAGCTTGATGATCTGCAACCACGGCCCGATGTCGCCATCCAGATTGATGGCATGGATACCGCGCCCGACATCAGTGTTGGCGAACGCGACATGGCGCGACCATTGATAGGGCACGGCACGCGCCTTCTGCACCATCCGCTCGAGCGACTCGAGCTTGGCTTCGAGCCGCTTGTGCCGCTCGCCTTCGGGCGCGGTGCGGCGGATCATGGCCCGCAACCGCGCCAGCATATCGGGTCCGCTCTTGGCCAGTTCGTTGACTGAATTGGCGGCGAGTAGCTGCGCATAGCCGAGCGCCGTGGAGATCGGCGTTCCCTTGCGGCTGATCGGATGCACGCCGGCCTGCATGTCGGCGGTGCCGAGCCCCCCCGTCTCGAGCGCATAGACCCGCAGCACCTGATCGGGTCTCAGCCCGAGGGCGATCGCCTCGCCGGCATAGCGCTCCTTGAACACCGGTTCGGGCACGATTTCCGGCTCGAACCCATAATTGCGCCGCGCGCTGTCGAGGAAATCGGCAACGGTGGCTATCGGATCGGAAGGTGGCGGCGGCGGATCCTTCGCCTCGCGCTGCTCGCGGAATTCCTTCCACTTGCGCGCAAGGGCAGCAGAGAGCGAAGGTCCCTCGTACTTCGGCGGATGCTCCGCGACGTAATCCGCGGCCGTCAGCGGTCGCCCGCGCTGCTTCTTGGCTTTCCGACCCGACCGCTTCTTCTCGACCTTCCCCCAATAGGCGTCGAGCGCCACGGAATGGAAGAGCTGCGCCGCGCGCCAGGCGTCGAAAGCGGCGGTTTCCTTGGCGTTGAGCGTGCGCCGGAAGTCATCCGACATCTTATCGGCGTGCGCAGGGGCTGGCGCCGCAAGCACCGCAAGGCCGAGCGCCAGAATGCCCCAAAGTACAAAGTTCTTCGTTCCCAATCGTCTCATCATCTCGCTTTCCGAGCGCGTCCCCGCCGCAACGGCCGGGAACTTGAGGCCGGTTACGCCAGAAACGTGGCAAAGGGTTGTATCTCCCGAACATCGCCAGCGTGGGACGAGTCGGAAGCATCGACCGAACATACCCGGCGGGGCGCAGTGCCGCACGTCCGCCCGTCATCGGTATCCAAGATAAAACATGGTATTGCTCTCGCCATGATGCGACCAACGGATTCTGGGGCAGCGCTGAATTCGCCGGATGCCTTTCGGGCGCTCGCGGCGCCGCGCCTGCGTGCCGAGCCGCGTTGGCCGGTAAAGCCGCGTGCGGCGGGAGACGACCCCAACGCGATCGAAAGCCCGAGCGATTTCGATCTCAACCCCGATTATGCCGAGGTTTTGATCGCCGCGCCGCCGCCGCGCCCGGCCGCCGTGCTGGTACCCGTGGTCCGGCGCGCGCCGCTCACGGTGCTGCTGACACTGCGAACGCCGCACCTCAAGGCGCACGCCGGACAGGTTTCGTTTCCCGGCGGTAAGGTCGAGGAGCGTGACGCGAGCGCGATCGAAACGGCGCTGCGTGAGGCCGAAGAAGAGATCGGGCTCGAGCGCCGGCTCGTCGAACCGATCGGCTTTCTCGATACCTACCGCACCGGCACCGGTTTCGCGATCGCGCCGCTGGTGGCGCTGGTCGATCCGGACTACACACTCCGCCTCGATCCGGGCGAGGTGGCCGAAGTTTTCGAGGTGCCGCTCGGCTTCCTCATGGAGCCCGCCAACGCGCGGCTCGAGACGCGGTTCTGGCGCGGGCGCGACCGGCGCTTCTATGCGCTGAGCTTCTCAGGGTTCGACATCTGGGGCGCGACCGCCGGCATGCTGCACAACATGCGCGAAAGGCTGTTTCAGGAATGATCCGCATCGTCCTCGAGAACCTGCTGCTGTTCTTCCTGCCGACGCTCGCCTATGTCGCCTATCGGCTGCTGATGTCGAGCACGGCGGGGCGGAAGGGTCCGGGCATCGACGATGCACCGTTCTTCTTGCTGTTCGCGGCTGGTGCGGCCGTTGTCATCGCATCCCTCGCGTTCTTCGCGTCCCATTCCGGCGGGCGTCCGGGCGAAGCCTACGCGCCCCCGGTCATGCGCGATGGAAAGATCGTGCCGGGCCACAAGATCGACCCGTCTCCGGCGCCACCTGCAGCCCCCGCCGCCGCGCCACCACAGCGGGGCCAGGGCGCCGCGGACGCGGACAAGCGTAATCCGGGCTGACAAGCGGTGCGCCCATGACGGCTGCTCCAACACCTGACCGCCGCCTCGCCGAAGCCGAATGGCTCACGGCCGCCACGACCAGGCGCGTGCTCGCCGCACTGGAGCGCGAGGGACACGCTGCACGCATCGTAGGGGGCGCGGTTCGCAACACGCTGCTCGGCCGCGCCGTGACCGACATCGACATCGCCACCGACGCACTGCCCGAGCAGGTGATGCGTCTGGCCGCGAGCGCGGGCCTCGGCGCCGTGCCGACCGGGCTCAAGCACGGCACCGTCACCGTCATCGCCGACCACCACCCCTTCGAGGTGACGACACTGCGCCGCGACGTCGACACCGATGGCCGCCACGCGACAGTCGCCTTTACCGACGACTGGCAAGCCGACGCGGCACGGCGCGACTTCACCATCAACGCGCTCTATTGCGACGCGCGCGGTGTGCTGCTCGATCCGGTCGGCGGCCTGCCGGACCTCGAACGTCGCCATGTGCGTTTCATTGGCGATCCACATGCCCGCATCCGCGAGGATTTCCTGCGCATCCTCCGGTTCTTCCGTTTTTCCGCGGAGTACGGCGAGGGGCGGCTCGATGCCGAAGGGCTCGCGGCCTGCGTCAGCGAGAAGGCGGGCCTCGCGCGGCTCTCTGCGGAGCGGGTCCGAAGCGAGCTTCTGAAACTGCTGGTCGCCCCGGCCTCGCATCCCGGTATCGAGGCGATGGGCCGTGCGGGCCTCATAACGCCGCTGATCGGCCGCGCAGGCAACGTCGCCGCGTTCGAGCGCATCACCGCCATCGCACAGCGCGCGGCGGATGCAGGCGCACCTACCCGCCCGTTCCGGGTCGGCGGCGCGCTTGCCCGACTTGCCGCACTTGCGGACGCGACGCCTGCCGATGCCGCCGAGCTGATGCAGCAGCTCCGGCTCTCGCGCGCAGAAGCGGACCACATGTCGGCACTTGCGAAGGTGGCGAACCTCGCTGGCGCCGATCCTCACGGGGCCCACGGGCCGCCCGACGGCCGCACGCTACGCGCCGCCGCCTACCGGCATGGGACCGCCGCCGCGTGCGATGGCCTCATGCTCGCGTGGGCCCGCGGCTCTGCAGCGACCGACGATCCAGAGTGGCTCACCGCCCTCGCAGCAATCGCCCAGTGGCCGCCACCTGTCTTCGCGTTCTCGGGCGAAGACGTTCTCGCGCACGGCGTAGCTCCGGGAAAGCGTGTCGGAGAGATACTGCGGGCCCTCGAAGACTGGTGGATCGCGGCGGACTTCCCTGCCGATCACGCCCGCATCAACGATGAGCTCACACGGCTGGTGATGGTTAGCAAAGAATGAAACTCTTCTCGGCACGGGGCATCCCCGGTGCTAATTTGGCGGTCTGTCAGGGGCCGCAACGAGTGGAGCAGGCGTGCACGAGTTCTCCAGAAGCAACGCGGAACTGCGCGATCACGGCCGACGCTTCTCGCAATTGGCTTTCGGGCTACTCGCGCTCGCAGCGCTGCTGTTTGCCCTTGCCGTTCACAACGGCCTTCTTCCGGTCGATCTCGAAAACGAAGCGCGTCAGGTGATCGCCTGGAGTTTCGTCGGGCTCTCGGCGCTCGACGCCACACTACTGCTGGTCTGGGAGCGGGTCATCGGCGCAATCGCCCGCGTTTGAACAGCACTTGGCGCGGCCCGCGCTTGCACTGCATTCCCGGCTCTCCTTGACACTCTAGGGTATCGCGGAATGGCGTTGCGGCAGGGCACTCCCGCACGGCTCGTCCGGCCGGGGGCGAGTGATGACAATGGCAGCGTTGAATCCGCCCGGTTGCGCCAGGCTCTCCCCTGTCGAATAACCAGGACAAACGCACGGGACTGGCCACAAACTGATTGGGCTCGCGACGCGGAAGGCCCCGGCACGGTTTCCCGTCCAGGGCCTTCGAACTCACGCGCCCCGCAACTCCGCGCTCGATGCGCAGACACCGCGGGCGTGCGACAGCCGGTCGAAAGCAGGGACCGGCGTGCGGCCCCTTCTTATGGCGACCGGGCGACCTAGCTAGATCGCGAAATCCTCGAGCGCCGCGCCCTTGGCCAGCTTGGCAACCAGCCAGTTCGGCTTGCGGCCACGGCCCGTCCACGTCTCGTTGCGATCGTCGGGATTGGCGTACTTCGCCGACTTCGCCGACTTGGCGGCGACACTGCCGCGCGGACGGCCGACGCGGGTGATCGGATAGAGCTCGGCGATGGTGAAACCACTGCCATCGAGCAGGGCGTCGATCTTCTCCTTCACCTCGGCTTTCGCGCGGCCTTTCGCTGCGGCCTTGGCCTTAGCAAGCTTCGCCTCAAGGTCATTGATATCCTTGAGCGACATTTTATCGACGTTGATAGACGCCATATTCTTTCTTCCTCATTTCACTGCGGCCCAGCGCGTCTTCTCGCGCAATCCCAGCCACGGTCCGGTGATCCAAGTCAGTGGTTTTGCCTATACCATAGGGGAACCACCAGTCGAATCACAAATCGCGTCGGCACGGTCGAGAATTCAATAGCGAGGATCGCCCGCCTTCGAGAATCAAGCCGTTCCGCAGCTCACCTGCTGCCGGATTTCGCTGGCAATTGGAAGTTATCGGGAAAGTCTTGACAAAATACAAGCGTTGAGACCAGTCCGGGGCGTTGTGACCGACATTATCATTACCACGACGAAAGCGCTGCACGGCGAACTGTGCAATGGCGCCAGCGCAGGCAATTGAAGTTCCTTTGGCATCGTTAGGCAGCAATATGATTACTTTACATGCGGTCTCGCGCGCAGATCGCAATGGCGCACGCATGGTGGTTGTGGGTGCTTGTCCCATTGAGTGAGAATTTGTCGCAGATCGCGACCACCCCATCTATGACGGAACTATTCGCGGGCCTCGGGAGTATCGCATTTGAGGTCGATGCGGCAGCGCGCTGCGACGGATTCGCGCTCCCGCCTGAAGTCCCGCGGCACGGACCTCAT
>CALMPK010000276.1 GCA_937873575.1 uncultured Hyphomicrobiaceae bacterium | reverse complement strand
ACACGGCGCGTCTGTGGGATACCGCGACGGGGGCCGAGATCGCCGTCTTGAAAGCTCACTCTGGCGGGATCAATGCGGCGTCGTTCAGCCCTGATGGGAAACGGGTGGTGACGGGCTCTGACGACAACACGGCGCGTCTGTGGGATACCGCGACGGGGGCCGAGATCGCCGTCTTGAAAGCCCATACTGGATTGGTGCTAGCCGCGTCGTTCAGCCCTGATGGGAAACGGGTGGTGACGGGCGCTGACGACAACACCGCAAAGATCATCGATGTGTCGCGCACTGAGGCCGCTACATGTGATCGCGCCCTGGTGCTCACTGCGGCTCTGACCCGAGGCATCGGCTGGCGCACGGCGCCCGAGGCGCAAGATCTTCTGATGAAAGCGCTGCCGACCGACGACCTCCATGCGCAAGCGCTGGCGCGACTGGGGCGCACGGCAGACGATACAGAGCTGCAGGAGGTCATCGCCGCGCTTCACGCGCCGCTGCATCCAAACTGCTACCTCTCGCCGACCGAGTTCGCCGAAAAGTTTGGTTTGGCGGCGCCGCAGGCACCGGACGTCGGCGGCGAGGAAATAGAGGCGACCGACGAGGACGTCGAACCGGACGCGATATCTGCCATGATCGCTGGACCGTCCGATCCGGCTTGGCACACGCCCGCCGCCACGCCTCCGAAGCGCCGCTGGTGGCAGCGCTCGCGCAAGCCCTCCAGGTACGGCCAGCATTCGGCCATCGTCGCGGCGCTCGCTTCCGTTGCCGCCGCAGCGCCGATCCGCACGCTCACCGGCAGCCAGGCATTCGCGGACCGTCTGATCGATTACGAGACGGTCAACGCTGCCGCCATCAAGGCGCAGAACGCCTACAAGCGATGGGGCGGCGTCGCACTGGCGCTCGCTACACTCGCGACGCTGATCGCCGCCGCCACGCTGCTGCCGGTCAGCCTTATTGCGCCGGTTGCGCCGGTCGCGGCCGAGCGCATCGTCAGCGGCTTGTAGGCGGCAGCCAACGTTCTCGCGCTCACCATCGTCTGGTGGCTTGGCCGCGCCGGCGCCATCGACAAGTGGCTTTCCTCGCGCGCCGAAGCTGAACGGCTACGCGGTAAGCTTTTCGCGGAACTGCTCGCCGCGCCAGCGCCTGCCGGCACCGCGTCGACGGAACTCTGGCCACAGAAGCTCGCGCTGTTCAACGCCGCGCATGTCGACTATCAGCGCCGCTATTTCGCCGGCGCCGCGCGCAAACACACCAAGGCCGCGGCTGGGCTGTCGTGGCCGCGCATGTTGGCCTTTACAGCGACGGGCTTTTCGATCGGCATCGGCCTCATGTCGTTCTTCGACATCTGGCCACGCGAGCTACTGGATCTGGTGGCGTGGCTCAGGCTGGCCGAGGAGCCGGTCCGCTGGCAGCTCGGGCTCGGGACGCTGGCGTCGGCTCTGCTCGCGTATGCCAGCGCACGCACGCTGATACATCAGGACGAGCGCAACGCCGCACTCTACGCGCATACCGGCAAGCGGCTCGACGATCTCGCTTCTACCCATGGCAACGCAGCGATATTGGCGGCGGCGCGCGGCGATGGCGTCGCTGTCATCGACTACGCGCGGGCAGCGCAAGCGATCCTCGACGCTGATCACACCGCGTGGCAGTTCCATCACCCGCCCCGCGATCCGACAGTCGGCCCGCCGCCGAGGATCGACTTCTGATTTGTGCGCTGGCGGAGCCAGTTGCGGTCTGGTCGGTCGTAGCGAAGGAGGGGCCCGGTCTATGCCGGCTCCATTTTGGGTCCAGCCGGTCGCCAGAGCCGGTCGAATACCGTTGGGAAATCGTCCTCGGAGACCTGCTCCGCGGCGGCCTTGGCGGCGAGGCCATAGAGCTCGGCAATGGTGTCGGGGTTGGTGAAGTCGCGCAGCCTCTCGAGGTGCGCGCTGGCGAACGGCTTGCCAACGATCTTCTCCGCCTCGAGCCAGGCGTTCTCCATTCGCACGTCGTAGCGCTGGAATGTCAGCAGAGGTTTCGTCAATCCCGCGCCGTCGCCGAGCAGATCGTGGTTCAGGTCGCTCAAGACGCGATCGATGTGCCAGGCTTTGCGCGGTATGCTCATCCACTGCAGCAGCGTCAGCGCGAGCTGCTGGCCGTCGGAGATCATGCCTTCGAGCGCGTAGGCCGCATCGAGTCCAGCCGATAGTCTCGATCGGTTGGCTCGGTGGTCGTAGGAACCGGTGCCGACCGAAACGATCAGCAGGTTGTCGGCGCCGAGTTTCCAGGCCCTGCGGTTTCCTCGAGGCTCGAGTTCGCCGCCGCCGAGATTGTAGCCGCTGATACCGGCCATCATGAAAAGTTGCAGCGCCGGACAGTTGTGCGGCGAGACGGCGCCATCGACGAACGTGCCGACAAGCCCGTCGGTATCCTCCATTTCACCCTCGAAGATGCCGATGTCCATAGGCGAGAAATACTTCGGCGCGGCGGTCGAGGCGCGGATGATATCGAGCAGCTTGTAGTCGCCGTTGCCCTTGCGCGGGGCTTCGTTGCCGATGCCCGGGCGGCCGAGAAAATACTGATCAAGCGGATTGTTGATGACCGGCCAGACGCTGCCCGTGTCGATGCGCTTGGTCACGATGCAAAGACCCGTCTTCAAATCCGGACTCGACATGCGCCGGTCGAGTACCTCGCTTTGCACCGAGCCGCGCAATACGCGCGCATCGAACACATGATAGACGACGCCATCTCCCTTCCTCGCGAAGATGCGCGGCGCCCAGCTCTCGAATTTCTCGCGGATGTAAGCGACCTCCTTCCCCATCGCGAGAAGCGTCGCCAGCATCGAGCCGACGCTGGTGCCGCCGATCAAGTCGAAGTAGTCCGAGAGGACAAGTTTTGGATTATCAAAGCGCCGCCGGAGCAGCTCCTCGATCCGTTCGAGAAAAGCAATCGTGACGATGCCTCGTGTACCACCCCCATCCAGCGCAAGGATGCGCTTCGGGCCTTCGGCGTGCAGGCGGTCGGCGATGTGCTGGGCCATGCGGTGCTCCGTCGAAAAATGGCGTGACGCGTCCCCATTCAAATCGGCGCGCGCCTAGTGTTGCGCAGTAACCTCGGCCAATTGCTGCCGTAGGGCCGGGATCCAGCGCATACAATTTCCGTCGAGATGACCCCGCTCGGCGAGCGGAAGCGAGAATGTAGACGGCAGGTGTCTTTCTCTTCATCGCGCGTTCGATTCCATTCGACGTGACTGGGTCCCGGCCCAAGGCCGGGATGACGGCAGAAATTGGGGCACGCGGCCGATCCCACCGCACACGTCATCCCCGCGACGGCGGGGACCCAGCCACGTTACGGTTTGCCCGCGAGTTTGGCGACCTGCGCCTCGAACCAGGCGAGGTCCTGCTTCCATCTGGCCCAGCCGGGATATTTCGCGACCAGCCCAGCGATGATGTCATCTCCCCTCCCCCTTGCGGGGAGGGGGCGGGGGTGGGGGAGTTCCGTCCTCGAGCGTTGCCACGATGTGATCCATCACGCGCTCGATGTTGTCGAAGACGTCGCTGTTCCAGAACCGCATCACGCGGAACCCCTGATCCCGGAGATAGCGTTCGCGGCGGGCATCGCGGGCCCTTTCCTCGGGCGAGCAGTGCGTGCCGCCATCCACTTCGACGAGCAGCCGCTGCGACAGACAAACGAAATCGACGATGAAATGATCGATCGGCGCTTGCTGGCGGAATTTCCAGCCCTGCGCTTTCAACATGCGCAGTTGCCACCACAGCCGGGTTTCAGCGCTTGTTCTGTTCTTGCGCAGCGACCGCGCCCGTTCGTTCGCCATCCGCGTCCTACCCCCACCCGGCGCTTCGCGCCACCCTCCCCGCAAGGGGGAGGGGCAGCCCGCGACAGCCGGTCGTCACTTGCCCTCCAGCGCCGCCACCTGCGCCTCGAACCACGCCAAGTCTTTCTTCCACTCGGCCCAGCCGGGATATTTCGCGACCAATCCTGAGATGATGTCGCGCCCAGCGCGCAGGTGCTCGCGGGCCTTGGCCGCATCGGCCGCCTTGGCGTACGCATCGCACAGCTGCGCGTGGCTCACAGCTACGTCGCGCTGCCATACGGCATTTCCGGGGTCGGCTTTGGCGAGGCGTGAGATGATCGTGCGCTTGGTCTCGTAGGCTTCCAGCGCAGCAGCGAGGTTGCCCTGCGCCATCAGTACGTCACCGATGCGCTCATTGCTGATGCCAAGGTCATACTGCCATCCGGCATTTCCGGGGTCGGCTTTGGCGAGGCGGTCGGCAATGGCGAGACTATTGCGGAAGGCTTTGAGGGCGTCGGGGAGTTGTCCTTGCGCGACGAGCACGTCGCCGACTTTGTTGTAGGAGACGGAGAGATCGCGCTGCCATCCGGCATTTCCGGGGTCGGCTTTGGCGAGGCGGTCGGCAATGGCGAGA
>CALMPK010000275.1 GCA_937873575.1 uncultured Hyphomicrobiaceae bacterium | reverse complement strand
ACATGAGCTGGCCGAACATGCCGACACCGAGCCAGATCCGGTCGAGCGGCGTCACGCCGTTCCACCAAGCGGCCATCCTGCCGCCCAGCAACCCGGCGTAATTCGCAATGAAGTCCATGGCCGTCTCACCCTGATGCGCAGGCCGACCCCGGCCCCGGTTCGCAACCAATGCGCTTGCGCGAGCGTGCCGGCAAGCTGGCCTTACGATCTGGCGGCGAATTGCCACCGCTTTGTGACGGGCTGGGCGGAGCCTGCCGCATGGCTCCGAGCTTGGCCTTGCGGCCGCGGCATATGTCAGCGGGAACCGCACCGTGACGGCGACCCGATCGACGGCTGCGCCGAACCGGTCTCTCAGCGTTGTCCCAACTGCTCTTTGGACGAAACGAACCCCTCGGTCACCACCGGCACCTTCGTCCGCTTCCTGATCCAGGTGACACCGACCAGATCGTAGAGGCCGACCAACGCCCGGTTGAGATTGTTGTACTTCGAGACGCCGGCTTGGCGCGGGCGGTCGTTCACCGGCACGTAGGCGACTTTGTGCCCATAGGTCTGGAACAGGGCCGGCAGATAGCGGTGCATGCTGGTGAAAAAAGGCAGGCGCAGAAACGCGTCCCGCCAGTACGCCTTGATGCCGCATCCGGTGTCCGGGCAATCGTCCTTCAGCACCGCGTCGCGAATCCAGTTCGCCGCCTTCGAAGCCCACCGCTTCGAGCCGGTATCCTTGCGCGAGGTCCGCCAGCCGTTGACCAGCGCCGGCCCCTCGCTTCCCGGCTCGGCGAGACAAGCGACGAGCTTCGGAATGTCGCGCGGGTCGTTCTGGCCGTCGCCGTCCATGGTCGCGATCACGGCGCTCGTTGCGGCGCTGATACCGGAGCGCAGCGCCGTGCTCTGCCCGCTGCGGACGCCGTGGCGCAGATAGCGCAACCCCGGGTAGCCGCCCCCGGCCATCAGCGCGCGCACCTCCTCGCCCGTCGCGTCCGTGCTGGCGTCGTCGACGACGATCACCTCGGCCAAAATCGCCGCCGGGACGTGCTCGTAGGTCTCGGCGACCAGACGGCCGATATTACCGGCCTCGTTGAGGGCCGGGATGACGACGGATATGCGCATGATCTGCCTTCCGGAGCCGGACTGTGACGCGGCGGCGGCCTTCTCTGCCGAGGTTCAAGGCCGCGACGGGCACGCCACGGCGCACGCCAGCCGGCGGACCCGGCGGCCGCGGATAACCGGAGCCGAGACTACCAGTCTTCCCGAGCCGGCCTCAACCTTGTAAATCAACGCCCAAAGCAGCGGTGGACAACCCGTGCCATGACCGCGCCAAGGGCGGGAAGCACGGGCCGCGGGCGCTGGATGATGGTAAGTCCGTCAGGGTCGATCGCACTTCGGTGTGCGGCGCCGGCGGACGGGAGCGACGGTGAGAATGGTGGCGGGGCCGGACGGCGCGCTCAGGGCGCGGAGCGATGCGCAGTGGATGATGATCCTTGCGCTTGGCCTCGGCGCGCTTCTCGCCCTTCGCGTGGCATCGCTGCTCGCCAATGGCACCGACCTCTTCTTCGACGAAGCGCAGTACTGGTCATGGGCGCAGACGCCTGACTTCGGCTACTACTCGAAGCCGCCGCTGGTCGCATGGCTCATCACCGGCTCGACCGCATTCTGCGGCGACGGTGAAATGTGCGTGCGGCTCACCTCGCCCATCGTCCACACGCTCACCGCGGTTTTCATCTTTCTGCTCGGCGCACGTCTCTACGACACAAGAACGGGCGTGCTCTCGGCGCTCGTCTTCGCGACGCTTCCGGGCGTATCGGTCTCGGCCGGCATCATCTCCACCGACGTGCCGCTTCTGATGGCATGGGCACTCGCACTCTATGCGTTCGCCGCGCTGCGCGACACCTGGCTCGACGGCACGCGGGCATGGTGGCCGGCGCTGTTGCTCGGCATCGCGCTCGGCCTCGGGCTCAACGCCAAGTACGCGATGGCCTGGTTCGCCCTCTGCACCACGATCTACCTCGTCGCTACACCCCGCGAGCGCGCCCTCGCCCTCGATCCGCAGCTGTGGGTCGCCATCGCCATCGCCGGGGCGATGATCGCGCCGAACATCGCCTGGAACCTCTCGCACCAGTTCGCGACCTTCGCCCACACCGCCGACAACGCCAACTGGCACGGCAGTCTCGTCAATCCGCTGAAGGCGCTCGAATTCGTCGGCGCGCAGTTCGGCGTCTTCGGTCCGATTCTTTTTGCTGCCCTGCTGGTGACGACATGGCGCGCGTGGCGCGACGGGTTACCCGATGCCGACCGCCTGCTGCTCGCGTTCGCACTGCCCGTGCTCGTCATCATCACCGCGCAGGCGCTGCTCTCGCGATCTCATGCCAACTGGGCCGCCGTCTCCTATGTCGCCGCGAGCGTTCTCGTCACCGCGACGATGGTACGCAATCTCGAATGGCGTTGGCTCAAGGGTTCGCTCGGGTTGCACATCGGACTGCTCGTGCTGCTTGTCGCGGCGACGGCCTACGCCGGGCGATTTGCGCTGCCTTCCGGCGTCGATCCATTCTCGCGCACGCTCGGCTGGCGCGCAGTGGCCGACGCGACGCGCGCCGAGGTCGAGAAAGCCCGGAAAGCCGGCCGGCCTTTCGCCGCCGTCGTCGCCGACGAACGGTCTGTAACCGCCGAGCTCATCTACTATATGAGGGGGGAGGCTACTCCGGTGAAGGCATGGCGCGAGGGCCCGCGTCCCACCGACCACTTCGAGCTGATGCGCCCCTTCACGGCCGCGACCGGATCGCCCGTGCTACTCGTGGCGCTCGCGCGCTCACCCGACCAGATCCTCGCTCGTTTTGCGACTTCGAGCCGGATCGCCAACATTGACCTCCCTGCGGGCGCCGGCAAACCCCGGCGCGTGACGTTCTACTCTCTCGAGGGGTACAAGGAACCAAAGGAATAACGGATAAAATGAAAACGGCCGCCAAGAAGCCGCTGCCCGCCGGCAAGCCCCCCAGCGAGGACGACACGTCGATTTCGCAAACCTTCGTGCTGCTCGACGACTCGTCGGGCAAGGGCGGCCGGTCGCTCTTCTTCCGCGAGCCCATCGAGATCATTTCAGCGCACGCTCCCGACGAGGTGGAAGATGCAGTCTGCCGCGTCGAAGCGGCGCTTGGCGATGGCCACCACGTCGCTGGTTTCCTCGCCTATGAGCTTGGTTACGTTCTCGAGCCGAAGCTCTCGTCTCTGATGCCCGAGAGCCGCAAGGTTCCTCTGCTCTGGTTCGGCGTCTACGGCCCGCCCGATGTGATGACGAGCGGCGAGGTCGCCGGATGGCTCGACGCGCACGCCCTCACCCACTCCTACGAGTTCACCGACGTGAGCCTAGCCTGGGACCGCGACGCCTACGTCTCGCGCTTCGAGCGCGTGCAAGAGAAGATTCGCGCGGGCGACATCTACCAGCTCAACCTCACCTTCAAGGCCCGGTTCAAGCTGACCGGCTCACCGCTCGCTTTCTATCGCGACGTGCGCCAGCGCCAGCGCGTCGCGTATGCGGCGATCGTCGACACCGGTGAGGCAACGGTGCTCTCGGCATCGCCCGAGCTGTTCATCGAGCAGCACGATCGTGTGATCGAGACACGCCCCATGAAGGGCACCGCGCCCCGCGCCGGACGGCAAGATGCCGACGAGACGCAGCGGCGGATTCTCGCCACCGACACCAAGCAGCGCGCCGAAAACCTGATGATCGTCGATCTGATGCGAAACGATCTGGGGCGCATCGCCGAGATTGGCAGCGTGTCCGTCACGGATCTGTTCACGGTCGAGACGTTCCGCACGCTCCATCAGATGACCTCGGGCGTGCGTGCGACGCTCAAAGAGGATGTCGGCTTCGCCGATCTGCTGCGCGCGATCTTCCCGCCGGGCTCGGTCACGGGCGCGCCGAAGATCCGCGCGATGGAGTTGATCCGCGAGTACGAGAGCGAGCCGCGCGGTGTCTACTGCGGGGCCATCGGCTACATCGCACCGGCCTCTTCCGCGGCACCGCGCACCGCGCTGTTCAACGTCGCCATCCGCACGCCTGTCGTGTTCCGCGACAGCTCCGGCGAGATGGGCATCGGCTCCGGCGTCGTCTATGATTCGGAAGGCGCGAAGGAATATGCCGAGTGCCTGCTGAAGCTCAAATTCCTCACCGACCCACCGAAGAGCTTCGAGCTGATCGAGACGCTGCTTTTCGATGGCGCGGCCGGTTACGTGCTGCTCGACCGGCACATGGCGCGTCTCGCCGCATCGGCCAACTATTTCGGCTTCCCCTTCGATAACAGCGCCATCGAGACCGCGCTCGCCGATGTCGTCGAGGGACGCGCGGGCGAGCGGCTCCGCGTGCGCCTGCTGCTCGCCGAGGACGGGCGTATCACCGTAACAGCCGTGCCGCAGCCGGCGCAGG
>CALMPK010000274.1 GCA_937873575.1 uncultured Hyphomicrobiaceae bacterium | reverse complement strand
CTTCAATCGCGACCTGAAACCGCCAGCCGGCACGTTCGTCTGCCGCGACATTGCCGGCACCACGCAGCGCTCCGCCCATGGCTATGGCATCGCCATCGACATCGCACTCTCACAATCGGACTACTGGCGCTGGTCGAAGCCGGGGCCGGGCGGCGCGCCAACCTACCGGAACCGCATCCCGCTCGAGATCGTCGAGGTGTTCGAGCGCCATGGCTTCATCTGGGGCGGGCGCTGGCATCACTACGACACCATGCACTTCGAGTACCGTCCCGAGCTGCTGGCACCGGCGGCGCCGGTTCGTTGATCTCGCAACGCAAAATAGAACCGCGGCGAAACGTTTCGCCGCGGTTTCCTGTTCGCACGTCTCGCAGAGCTTACGAGAAGAACTGACCGCCGTTGGCCGAGATCGTCGAGCCGGTGATGAAGCCGGCGTCGTCGGAAGCAAGGAAGGCCACGCAGCGCGCGATCTCCTCCGGCTCGCCGAGGCGGCCGACCGGGATCTGCGGCAGGATCGACTTCTCGAGCACCGCCGGGTCGATAGCCCGCACCATCTCGGTTGCGATGTAGCCGGGGCAGATCACGTTGACGGTGATGCCGGAACGCGCGCCCTCTTGCGCGAGCGCGCGGGTGAAGCCGATGTCACCCGACTTGGCCGCCGAGTAGTTAACCTGGCCCATCTGGCCCTTCTGGCCGTTGACGGAGGAGATGTTGACGATGCGGCCGAACTTGCGCGCACGCATGCCCTCCCACACCGGCCGCGTCATGTTGAACAGGCCGTTGAGGTTGGTGCCGATGACCTCGTCCCACTGCTGCTTGGTCATCTTGTGGAACATGCCATCGCGGGTGATGCCGGCGTTGTTCACCAGGATGTCGATCGGACCGAGATCCTTCTCGACCCGCTTGATGCCGTCGGCGCACGCGTCGAACTCCGACACCGACCACTTGTAGACCGGAATGCCCGTCTCGGCCTGGAACTGCTGCGCGGCAGCGTCGTTTCCGGCGTAGTTCGCCGCGACCCGATAGCCCTTCTGCTTCAGTGCAACAGAGATCGCATGGCCGATACCGCGTGTACCGCCCGTGACGATGGCAACTCGTGCCATGAATTCCTCCCGATTTTGATTGTGATGGCTCTTCCCCGACGAGGTCGAGCCGGATTTGTTCTTGTGGTTGGCGCGGGACCCGCTCGTCACGGGCCACCGCGCCAGTCCAACTTCGTTAGACGCCGATGATCAATCGCGCTGGACGCAGAGTGCGACGCCCATGCCGCCGCCGATGCACAGCGTGGCGAGGCCCTTCTTCGCGTCGCGGCGCTGCATCTCGAACAGCAGCGTGTTGAGAACGCGGGCGCCCGACGCGCCGATCGGGTGGCCGATGGCGATGGCGCCACCGTTGACGTTCACCTTGTCGGTATCCCAGCCGAGACCCTTGTTGACGGCGCAGGCCTGCGCCGCGAACGCCTCGTTGGCCTCGACCAGATCGAGGTCCTCCTTCTTCCAGCCGGCGCGCTCCAGCGCCTTCTTGGAAGCCGGGATCGGACCCGTGCCCATGATCGAGGGATCGACGCCGGCATGCGCCCACGAGACGATCCGCGCCATCGGCTTCAGACCGCGCTTCTTGGCTTCCTCGAGGCTCATCAGCACGACGACGGCGGCGCCGTCGTTGATGCCCGAAGCGTTACCGGCGGTGACGGTGCCTTCCTTCGGATCGAAGGCCGGGCGCAGCTTGCCGAGAGAGTCGGCGGTCACGCCTTCCTTGATGTACTCGTCCGTGTCGACGACAACATCACCCTTCTTGCCCTTGATGGTGACGGGCGCGATCTCGTCCTTGAACTTGCCGGCCTTGCTGGCGGCCTCGGCCTTGTTCTGCGAGGCGGCGGCAAACTTGTCCTGCTCGCCGCGGGTGATCTGGTACTGGCGCGCGACGTTCTCGGCGGTGGTGCCCATGTGGTAGTTGTTGAAGGCGTCCATGAGGCCGTCACGAAGCATCGTGTCGAGCATCTTCATGTCGCCCATCTTGGTGCCGTTGCGCAGGAACGCGACGTGCGGCGCTTGGCTCATGCTCTCCATGCCGCCGGCGACGACGACCTTCGACGAACCGTCGAGGATCTGCTGCATGCCGATGGCGACGGTGCGCAGGCCGGAACCGCAGAGCTGGTTGATGCCCCAGGCCGGGCTGTCGACCGGGATGCCAGCGGCGATCGATGCCTGACGAGCCGGGTTCTGACCGCAGTTGGCCGAAAGCACCTGACCGAGGATGACCTCGTCGACGTCCCCACCCTCGAGGTTCGCGCGCTTCAGCGCCGCCTTGATGGCGACGGCGCCGAGCTCGTGCGCCGGAACGCCGGCCAGGGAGCCGTTGAAGCTACCGACCGGTGTGCGCGCGGCGCTAACGATGACGACCGTCTGACTGTCATTGCTCATTTTTGTTCTTCCTCCTGGGGATTGGACGGGTAAGTGGTGTGATTTCAGTGGCTCGGCGATGGGGCGGGAGACGTTAGGGGGAAATCGCTGCGCGTCGCCGGCAAGAGCCCTACCGCACTACTTGCGAAAAGACGAGGGTGCCAAGCGGACGGCACGATAGCAGGTGCGAGAAGCTGACCGCAATTCAGACATGTGGGGGAGAAAACTGCATAATTGCCGGTCACAAACGCTTTGACAGCGCTTTGCACCGTGTTACGCTTTCGCAACGCACAACAACCGGTCCGGGGCTGCACCCCGGCAAGAGCCGCGAGACGCCGCCTCCCCCAAGCCCGGACCGGGCCGGCAGTCGGCGTGAAGCATGGGCCGCAGACCGGGAGCGACACCTTTCGCAATGGAAAAACCGGGCGCGTCAGTCATGTTGAACAAGTCGGAAGGCCAGACCGAGAAACGTGAATCGGTCGTCATCAAGAAGTATGCGAACCGCCGTCTCTACAATACCGAGACGAGCACTTACGTCACCCTCGACGACCTCGCCCAGATGGTCCGCAACGACCGCGACTTCGTCGTTTTCGACGCCAAGTCCGGCGACGACCTCACCCATTCGGTGCTCACCCAGATCATCGTCGAGCAGGAAGGCCGAACCGGAGGGCAGACGCTGCTGCCGATCCCGTTCCTGCGCCAGCTCATCCGCTTCTACGACGACAGCATCGGCCGCATGGTTCCGAGCTACCTGCAATTCAGCCTGGAAACGCTGGCGAAGGAGCAGGAGCGCTTCCGCTCGCAGTTCGCCAACGCCTTCGGCAACCCTGCAGCGGCATTCGAGGCCTACCAGGAGCAGGCGCGCCGCAACATGCTGATGTTCGAGAAGGCGATGAGCATGTGGACGCCGTTCGGCACGCCGCCGATGAAGAAGGACGAGAGCTTGTCCGCCGCCGCCGATCTCGCGAAGCTGAAGCCCACGCGCGACGAGCTGGGCGAGCTCAAGGCACAACTCGCGGCCATGCAGGCGAAGATCGAGAAGCTGAGCGACAGCGGCACTTGAGTTGAAGCCGGGCGCCTCTGTCTCCCGGCCAGTTCCCAAATCAGAAAATCCCGGCCGCTCGCGCGCCGGGATTTTTTGTGCGCCGCCTTCGGCGGGGTCCGTCTTGCCGGGACTGCCGTCGACTGAGGGTATTCGGTCGGTCAGGCCGCCGCCGGCTCGGTGTAATTCTCTGCTGCGATCGGCATGCCGTAGAGGAAGCCCTGGAGATAATCGATCCCGGACTCGGTCAGCATCGCTGCCGTTTCCTCGTCCGCGACCCACTCCGCCACCGTCTGCATACCGAACGAGGCGGCGATCTCGACCATGGTGCGGATGAAGACCTGATCGGACGTATCGACCAGCAGGTTGCGCACGAAGGCGCCGTCGATCTTCACCAGGTCCACGGCGAGCCGCTTCAGGTTCTTGAACGATGTGTAGCCGGCGCCGAAGTCATCGATGGCGACGCGACAACCCATTTCCTTGAGGCTGTCGACGAAGTGTGCCGACTGGTCCAGGTCCTGGATCGCCGCTGTCTCGGTAATCTCGATGACGAGGCGTTCGGTCAGCGCCCGATCACCTCGGGTCAGCTCGCGGATCGAAGCCATCCAGTCCTGGTCACCCGAGGTGAGGCCAGAGACATTGAGCGAAAGCTTGAGCGAGGGATGCTTCTCGAGCAGCGCCACTGCGAGCTCGAGCGTGCGCCGGTCCACCAGCCGCGCGAGACCGAGCTGTTCGGCGATCGGAATGAAATCTCCCGCCGAGACCAGCGTCCCGTCGGCCTTCTCCATCCTCAGCAGGCACTCGTATAGGCTCGGCGTGCGCGCGTTGGCACAGACGATGGGCTGCAAGACGAGGCGCATGCGGTTCTCGTCGAGCGCCGAGACCACCTCGTCGGCGATACTGATCGAGCGCTGGCGGGTCATCTCGCGGGTCGGGCTCGGCTCGTAGGCCATGAAGCAGTCGAAGCGCTGCGAGCGGACCCGGTCGAGCGCCTGAAGCCCCGCGCTCAGCGCATTGTGCACCGTCGCGGCCTGGTCCGGCATGATGACGCCACCGATCGAGATGGTCGCAGTCAGCGGGCAGGCGGACGAACGGATGGAGGCCGTGCGGACGGCGCGAATGAAGCGGTCGGCGGCGATGCGCATCGCGCCCGGACCGCACTCGTTCAAGACGATGCCGAACTTGTTCGATGAATAGCGGCCAAGCGTATCACCGGCGCGCAGCTTGTCCTTCATGATGCGGCCGACCGCGGCGATAAGCTCGTCACCGACGTCGAAGCCGAACGTCTCGTTGACGACGGCGAGGTTGTTGAGCGCCACCATCAGGAAGGCGGAGGGGTGATTGTTGCGCATCGAGCGGGCGATGACGGCGCTGATGGCGTCGGTGAGGCGGATGCGGTTGAGCTGACCGGTCAGTTCGTCGTGGTCGTTGCGGAACAGCAGGCGCTGCTCCTCGAGGTAGTCGTCATTGACGACGCGCACGACGCCGCGGGCCTTTT
>CALMPK010000273.1 GCA_937873575.1 uncultured Hyphomicrobiaceae bacterium | reverse complement strand
TCGCCATCAACAAGATCGATCGCCCGGACGAGCGCCACCTCGACGTGCTGAACGAGATCTTCGACCTGTTCGCCAACCTCGACGCCACCGACGAGCAGCTCGACTTCCCGGTGCTCTACGGGTCCGGACGCAACGGCTGGATGGCGCTCGATCCCGCCGGCCCGCAGGAAGACCTGGCGCCGATGTTCGACCTCATCGTCAGCCATGTGCCGCCGCCGAAGGTGGACGAGGGCCAGTTGCGCATTCTCGCCACCACGCTCGAAGCCGACCCGTTCCTCGGCCGCATCCTCACCGGGCGCATCCGCTCCGGCACCATCAAGCCGAACCAGGCGTTGAAGGCCCTGTCGCGCGACGGCAAGACCATCGAGAGCTTCCGCGTGCAGAAGGTGCTGGCGTTCCGCGGCCTGGAGCGCACGAGCGTCGATATGGCGGAAGCGGGCGACATCGTCGCCGTCGCCGGCATGACGGAAGCGACCGTCGCCGATACGCTGTGCGACACGAGCGTCACCGAGCCGCTGCCCGCGCAGCCGATCGACCCGCCGACGCTCTCCATGACCTTCCGCATCAACGATGGTCCGTTCGCCGGCCAGGAGGGCGACAAGGTCCAGAGCCGCGTCATCCGCGAGCGCCTGCTGAAGGAAGCCGAGCGCAACATCGCAATCCGGGTCGAAGAGAACGCCGACAAGGATAGCTTCAACGTCTCCGGTCGCGGCGAATTGCAGCTCGCGATCCTGATCGAGAACATGCGCCGCGAGGGCTTCGAGCTCACCGTGTCGCGTCCGCGCGTCGTCTACAAGATGGACGAGGAGACGGGCGAGCGCATGGAGCCGATCGAGGAAGTCATCATCGACGTGGACGAGGAGCATTCCGGCGCCGTCGTGTCGAAGCTGTCGGAGCGCCGCGCCGATCTCATGGAGATGCGCCCCTCGGGCGGCGGCCGCCAGCGCCTCGTCTTCTACGCACCGACGCGCGGCCTGCTCGGCTATCAGAGCGAGCTGCTCTCGGATACGCGCGGCACCGCGGTGATGAACCGCCTGTTCCACGCCTACGCACCGTTCAAGGGCGAGATCCAGGGCCGCCGCACGGGCGTGCTCATCTCGAACGCGGTGGGCGACGCGACAGCCTATTCGCTGTTCTACCTGCAGGAGCGCGGACCGATCATGATCGCGCCCGGCACGCGCGTGTACGAGGGCATGATCGTCGGCCAGCACACGCGCGACAACGATCTGATCGTCAACGTGGTCGAGAACAAGAAGCTGACCAACATCCGCGCCGCCGGCAAGGACGACGCGCTGACGCTGACGCCGCCGATGCGGCTGAGCCTCGAGCGCGCGCTCTCCTACATCGCCGACGACGAGCTGGTCGAGGTGACGCCGGATTCGATCCGCCTGCGCAAGCGTTGGCTCGACCCGAACGAGCGCAAGAAGCAAGAGCGCAAGCGTGAGGGCGAGGCCGCCTGATCGGCGGCGGCCTGCGGAACGTCGAATTCGAGCGGGGCGCCTCGGCAGGGGCGCCCCGCTTTCGTTTCATAATGCCCCTCGGCGCGGTGCCGGCCGAACCCTTGGCGGGCTCGCAAACGATGCAGAAGCCTTGACGCCGCGGGTTCTCGACACCGAACTCTTGAAACACGATATCGATATGTTATATCGTTTCAATTGCGAGCCTTCCACAATCAAGGAGACGATCCGTCATGAAACAAATCCTGATGATCTCGGCCGCCGCTCTCGCGCTCGGCACCACGAGTGCCTTTGCCGATCAGAAGCCGTCGGCCGAGGAGGTCGCCAAGATCACGGCGGTGCTCGCGGACCTCGGTTGCAAGGACCCCGAGGAGATCGAGAAGGAGAACGAAGGCCACTTCGAGATCGAAGATGCCAACTGCAAAGAGGGCCAGTTCGACATCAAGCTCGACAAGGACTTCAAGTTGATCTCGATGTCGCGCGATTGATCGCGGCGCCGGCGGTTCCCGCTCCCCTGCCGGCGGCGGCGCGCCTGCCGCCGGCCGCAGTGACGATGCTGGACGTAGTGACGATCGCCACGCCCCTCCATTGACCTTGCGCCGTCTCTGCCTGCAACATGCCGGGATGCAAAGCAGCAATGCTCCCGAGCACGCGCTCGATATCGCCGACTTCCTGTCCCGGCGGCAACTCGCGACGCTCCGGCTCGGTGCCGGAGAGACGCTGTTCTTCAAGGGCGACACCGCGGGCGGCATGTACGTCGTCCTTGCCGGTCGCATCGACATCCTGATCTTCGGCCGCCTGCTCGATCAGGTCGGGCGCGGCGGCATCATCGGCGAAATGGCACTCGTCGATTGCACCCACCGCAGCGCCGCGGCTCTGGCACAGACGGACGCGGAGCTGGTCGCCATCGATCGGCAACGGTTTCTCGCACTCATCGCCGAAGAACCGCGCTTTGCGCTTTCCGTGCTCGCCGTCATGTCGGCACGTCTGCGGCATGTCTCGAAGTTGATCGGCGAAGCGCGGCAGAGCGAGGCGCGCGGCGCGCGGGGTTGATCCCGTTACTTCGCGGCCGGGATCGTCTTCAGGAAGCGTGCGAGATCTTCCGTCATGTGGTGGACGTGCAGAGGCGGTGACTTCCACGTCTTGATCTTCGCCTGCGCGGGATGATCCATGTAGCTCGAATGCACGAGAACCGTGGTCATGCCGAGGTCGTGCGCCGCGACGAGGTTGTGCGGCATGTCTTCGAACATCGCCGCCTGCTCGGGTGATACGCCGTGCGCGCGGATCATCTTGTCGTAGGCTTCGCGCTGCTCCTTCGGCACATACCCGGTCGCGACGATGTCGCAGATGTCCTCGAAGAGATGCAGGACGCCGAGCTTGCCAGCCACGTTCTCCGCATGGCGGCGCGAGCCCGCCGTGAAGATCAGTTTGCGCCCGGGAAGCCGCTCGAGCTCGGCGGCGAGTTCGGGATGTTCGGGAACCGGCGACAGATCGATGTCATGCACGTACTCCAGGAACGCATCGGGGTGCATGTTGTGCTCGCGCATCAACCCGGCGAGCGTCGTGCCGTACCGCCGGTAGTAATGCTTCTGCAGATAGCGCGCGTGCTCCCACGGCAGGTCGAGATAGCGCTGGATGAACTCGCCCATGCGCTGATCGATCTGTGCGAACAGGTTGCAGTCCGCCGGATAGAGCGTGTTGTCGAGATCGAAGATCCAGATGCGCGTGGCATCGAACGCGCGCGAGCCGGCGGCCGTACTGGCCGACGCACCCTTTGTCTCTTCGTGTTCGCCCGGCATGGCAGGACCACGCCTAGACCGCGCGCTTCGCCGCAGAGGCCGGCTTGCCGACGCGGCGTCCGACCAGCGTGCCGACGCCATGCTCGGTGAGCAGCTCCAGCAGCACGCAATGGGGCACGCGACCGTCGATGATGACGACGGCTTCGACACCCGCCTCGACGACCTCGATGCACCCCTCGATCTTCGGGATCATGCCGCCGGAGATCGTGCCGTCGCGGATGAGTGCGCGCGCCTGATCGATCGAGAGGTCCGAGATCAGCTTCTTGTCCTTGTCGAGAACGCCCGCAACGTCGGTCAGAAGCAGCAGGCGTTTCGCCTTCATGCGCGCGGCGAGCGCGGAGGCGAACGTGTCGGCGTTGATGTTGAGCGTCTGCCCCTCGCGGTCCTGACCGATCGGCGCGACCACCGGAATGAGGTCCGACTTCGAGATCACGTCGATGATGTGCGGATTGACCTCGACCGGGTCACCGACATAGCCGATGTCCACCGCCTGCATCTGGTTCGATTCCGGATGCGGCATCTCGGTGATCTTCTTGGCGACCATCAGGTTCGCATCCTTGCCGCAGATGCCGACCGCCTTGCCGCCCTGCCGGTTGATCGCCGAGACGATCTCCTTGTTGATGGCGCCGGCGAGAACCATTTCGACGATCTCGACCGTCGGCTTGTCGGTCTTCCGCAGGCCATGCACGAACTCGCTCTTGATCTCGAGCTTCTTCAGCATGTTGGCGATCTGCGGCCCGCCACCGTGCACGACCACCGGGTTGATACCCGATTGCTTGAGGTAGACGACGTCCTTGGCGAATGCATCCGCCAGCGCCTGATCGCCCATCGCATTGCCGCCGAACTTGATGACCACCGTCTGCTCGTCGTAGCGGATCATGTGCGGCAGCGCCTCGGCGAGGATGCGCGCCTTGAGCGGCGCGGTGACGCCGGTGGTGTCGGCATCGGTCGACGGCCTCTCGGTCGCGTGCAGCTTGGTCATGGTCTTGTCCTGGGCGAGGTGTGGAGCCTGCTCCACGATAACGGGCAAACCGGGTAGGCGCGGGCCCTCCGGCGGCACGGTTATATCGCGTCCGCCCCCGGCCTCAACGAGTTTGGGGGGGGGGGGGCTCTTCACGGGTAGCGGAAGGGGGACCCGTCTCGCCCGGAGCTGAACCGCCTGGACAAGCGCGTTTCCCGCCTCGGATCCATTCGGGCCGGAGGAACCGCAACTGTCGGCACCGATCGGAAAGCAACCTACCGCCGCGCCTGGCTCGCCAGCGATAGCAGTAGCCGCTCCACGATCACGTCCTCCAGTGCCGATGTGAGGCGCGCGGACTTGAGCGCGTCGGCCGTCGCGGCGATGGCCCGGTCGAGCGCCGGTATGGACCAGCGGCGCAACTGCGCGGTGAATGCATCGCGTGCCTTGAAGTGCAGCGGCGGGCGCAACTGGCGCAGGGCCTGGTCGAGCCCGGCTCCCCGGTCCATCTCCGCACGGATACGGTGCAAGCGATGTAGGTGGCGCAGAAGCGCCAGGATCACCATCTGCGGGCTCTCACCCGAGTTCACCGCCCGCGACAGCTCGTTGACGGCGCCGGCCGCGTCGCCGCCCGCCGCGGCATTGACGATGCGGTCCACCGCAAGCTCGGCGGCATCGCCGACGATGGCGTCCACGTCGTCCGCGTCGATCATGCCGCCGCCGCGCGCCTTGCCTTGGGCGTAGAGCGCCAGCTTCTCCACCTCGGCACGCGACAAGGCGCGGTCAGCGCCGAGCCGGCCGACCAGCAGAGCACGCGCATCGGGCGTGATGGCGAGGCCCGCCGCGTCCAGCACCTCGCGAACGACACCTTCGAGATCGCGGGCCTCGTCCGCGTAGCATGCGACCGCCGCAGCAGCGGCAGACTTCTCGAACGCCGCTCGCAGCGTGTCGGTCGCCTTGAGGTTGCCGGCCTCGACCACCAGCACCCCCGCGAGATCGCCGGCCTCGACCAGTTCCTTCAGCATGGTGGCGTTGATGATGCGGCCGGTGGTGACCCGCACGACCTTGCGCCCGCCGAACATCGGCAGGGTGCGCAGTTCCACGCCGAGCCGGTCGCGGTCACCGTCGAGATCGGCGTCGTCGAGCCGGATCAGCTCCCCTGGCGGGCTTTCACGCTCGGCGAGCAAACGGGCGAGCTTCTGCGCGCGCTCGGAGACAAGGCCCGGATCGGTGCCGTGAAACAGAAAGGCGGAGAGCTGGCGGTCAGGGTCCGCGAGGAAACGCTGGACGGTTTGAGGTTTGATGGCGACCATGCCCGCTCCCGGATGGCGCAGCGCTTGACGATGCGGTGACACCACGGCGGCCCGGCCCGCCGACGCGGCTAGGCCGCGTTGGAGAGGAATGCAGCGAGGCGCGTCTTGAGGTCCTGGGCGACGGTGGCCGCGACGCGGTCCTCCGCGTCCTGGCGGGCGCGAATATTCGAGAAGACCGAGTTGAAGCGCTCGAAGCCGGCGCGCCCGGCGCTCTTGCCTTGCAGCACGACCTGCTTGTCGGCGACGCGGATCAGACGGAAGTCAGCGTCGATCGAATAGACCGATCCCGAGGCGTCACCGCTGACCTTGACGAGCGTTGAGCTGACCGACTCGCGCAGCACCAGCTCCAGCCGATAGGCGGGTGGCGCGGCACCGCCGCCGCCGGGGGGCTGGAACACGATCTCGTTGCGGATTCGCTGGCCGACGCGGCCCGGCACCGGCGCCACCTCGACTGCGGCAAGCCGCTCCGAAACATCGGCGCCGCCGATCGCGGCCGTGCCATAGAGCGGGCGGAAGCCACCGTCGGAGCATGCGGACAGGAGTGTAGAAACGGTCATCAGCGCGAGGGCCGCCGCGAGCGGTGCGCGGTTCGCGCGCTGCCCCACGACGCCGGGACGACCGGCGCTACCGGCTCTGTCACTCCGCCTACTAGCCGACCACATTCACGATCCTCTGCGGCACCACGATGATCTTCTTGACCTGCCGCCCCTCGAGCGCCCGAACGACGGATTCGAGCCGCAGCGCGGCTGCCTCGACCTCGTCCTTGCTGGCGGTGCGCGAGATGGTCATCTCGTCACGCCGCTTGCCGTTCACCTGTACGGCAACGGTCACGCTATCGTCAACGAGCAAGCCCGGATCGGCCTCCGGCCAAGGTTCTTTGGCGAGCAAGGTGTTGTAACCAAGCCGCGTCCAGCATTCTTCAGCGAGATGCGGCATCATCGGGGCGAACATCTTCACGAGCAGCTCGGTTGCTTCGCGAATGCTCCAGCCGAGGTTGTCCTCAGACTTGCCCATTACTGCTGAAAGCGTATTCGTCAACTCATAGAGCTGAGCGACGGCGACGTTGAAGCGCAGCCCCTCGATGTTGCGGCCGACGCCATCCAGCGCCTTGTGCGCGGCGCGCCGGAGCGCCTGCCCTTCGGGGCCTGCTTCGCCCGGATTCGCCACACCCACGGCCGGCACTTTTTCGGCCGCGTCGTTCACCACGCGCCAGATGCGCTGCACGAAGCGACCGGCCGCCGAGATGCCCTCGTCCGTCCAGATCACGTCGCGCTCGGGCGGACTGTCCGACAGCATGAACCAGCGCGCGCAGTCGGCGCCGTAGTGGCTGATGATCTCGTCGGGGTCGACCAGGTTCTTCTTCGACTTCGACATCTTCTCGATGGAGCCGATGACGGCCGGCTTGCCGGTCGCGACCTCCACCGCCGCGCGTCCCGCGCCTTCGCCCTCGAAACGCACGTCGGTCGGCAGCAGCCAGGCACCTTCCGCCGACTTGTAGGTCTCGTGGGTCACCATGCCCTGGGTGAACAGCGCCGCGAACGGCTCGCGCAGGTTCTTCGAGGCATGGCCCGCATCCGAGACCGCACGGAAGAAGAAGCGCGAATAGAGCAGATGCAGAATCGCGTGCTCGATGCCGCCGATGTACTGGTCGACCGGCAGCCAGTAGGCGGCCGCCTCACGGTCGATTGGCGCGGTGGCGTGCGGGGCGGTGAAGCGCGCGTAGTACCATGAGGAATCGACGAACGTGTCCATCGTGTCCGTCTCACGCCGCGCCGCCTTGCCGCACTTCGGGCAATCGACGTTCTTCCAGGTCGGATGGCGCTCGAGCGGATTTCCGGGCTTGTCGAAGCTGGCGTCATCAGGGAGGCGCACCGGCAGATCCGCGGCCGGCACGGGCACCACGCCGCAGCCCTCGCAGTGGATCACGGGAATGGGGCAGCCCCAGTAGCGCTGGCGCGAGATGCCCCAGTCGCGCAGGCGGAAATTGACCTTGCGCTCACCCACCGGCTCGCCGCCGAGCTTTGCATTCTCGAGGCGCTTCGCCACCTCCTCGAATGCGGCCTTGGTGTCGAGGCCGTCGAGGAAGCGCGAATTGATCATTGTGCCGTCGCCGTCATAGGCCTTGTCCTTGACGATGAAGGTCGCGGCGTCCTCGCCCGGAGGCAGGATCACCGGCACCACGGGCAGATCATAGAGCCGCGCGAAGTCGAGGTCGCGCTGGTCGCCCGACGGGCAGGCGAAGATCGCGCCGGTGCCGTATTCCATCAGCACGAAGTTGGCGACGTAGACCGGCAGCGTCCATGCCGGATCGAGCGGGTGGACGGCGCGGATGCCGGTGTCGAAGCCCTTCTTCTCCGCCGTCTCGAGATCCGCCACCGACGTACCCATGCGCCGGCACTCCTCGCAGAAGGCGGCGAGATCGGCATTCTTCTCCGCCGCCGCCTTGGCGAGCGGATGATCGGCGGCGACAGCGAGGAAAGATGCGCCAAACAGCGTATCCGGGCGCGTCGTGTAGACCTCGAGCTCGTCGATTCCGCTCGGTGCGGTCGCCGCGTCGAGCGCCCAGCGCACGGAGAGGCCCTCGGAGCGGCCGATCCAGTTCGCCTGCATCAGGCGCACCTTCTCCGGCCACTTGTCGAGCGTGCCGAGCGCCTCCAGCAGCTCCTCGGAGTACGCGGTGATCTTGAAGAACCACTGCGTCAGCTCGCGCTGCTCGACGAGCGCGCCAGAACGCCAGCCGCGACCGTCGATCACCTGCTCGTTGGCGAGCACCGTATGATCGACCGGGTCCCAGTTCACCTTCGAGGATTTGCGGTAGGCGAGGCCCTTCTTCAGCAGATCCAGGAACAGCTTCTGCTGATGCTTGTAGTAGTCGGGGGAGCAGGTCGCGATCTCACGGTCCCAATCGATCGCGAGGCCCATCGACTTCAACTGGCCCTTCATGGTGTCGATGTTGGCGTAGGTCCAGGTCGCGGGATGGGTCTTGTTCTGCATCGCGGCGTTTTCCGCCGGCATGCCGAAGGCGTCCCAGCCCATCGGGTGCAGCACGTTGAAGCCCCTGGCGCGGCGATAGCGCGCCACCACGTCGCCCATGGTGTAATTGCGCACATGGCCCATGTGGATGCGCCCCGAGGGGTAGGGGAACATCTCCAGCACGTAGCACTTCGGCCCCTTCATCTCGCGGGCGCGGAAGATCTGCGCCCCGTCCCAGGCCTGCTGCCAGTGCTTCTCGCGCTCGGGCGCGTTGTATCTCTCGATGGCCATGGCCGACCGTGTCCAGTTCCGCTTGTTCTCGATGCGTCTTGCGGCGTAATGAGCGCGAAAGGCGGCCCCGGTCAAGGCAGGCACGGGGACGCGGACGGGGAGACGGCGCGGCATGGACGGAACAGGCACCGGAGCGGAGGGCGTGGCGGCCCGACTGAGGGAGATCAGCCAGCGGATCGAGGTGGCGGCGAAAGGTGCCGGGCGCGATGCCGCTTCGGTCTGCCTGATCGCCGTCTCCAAGACATTCGACGCCGATGCCATCCGGCCTGCTATCACGGCGGGCCAGCGCACTTTCGGCGAGAACCGGGTGCAGGAGGCCAAGGGCAAGTGGCCGGCGCTGAAAGCCGAGACGCCGGGCCTGGAGCTGCACCTCATCGGCCCGCTGCAATCCAACAAGGCGGCGGAGGCCGTGGCGCTGTTCGACTGCATCCACACCGTCGACCGCGAGAAGATCGCCCGCGCCATCGCGCACGAGATCGAGCGGCAGGGGCGGCGGCCCGAGCTGCTGGTTCAGGTCAATACCGGCGAGGAGCCGCAGAAGGCGGGCGTGCCGCCGCGCGACGTCCCGGCGTTCCTGGCGCTCTGCCGCGATCTCGGGCTCACGATCTCCGGACTTATGTGCATCCCGCCCGTGGACGAGGAACCGGCGGTGCATTTCGCGTTCCTGGCCAAGCTCGCGCGGGAGGCCGGGTTGCAGCGCCTCTCGATGGGCATGAGCGACGATTTCGAGACCGCGGTCGAGTTCGGCGCGACGGACGTGCGTGTCGGCAGCGCCATTTTCGGGCACCGCGGCTAGGGCGCTCCATTTACCGGCATGTGCCGGCGGCCGACGCAGGGCTGGCTCCGGTCTGTTGGGGCGTCCCTACGCGAGCTGCGCTCGCAAAAAACTGTTATCGCGGCTCCTTCCGGCGCGGCGGCCGAGCTTTCCCCAGCATTCGGGGCTCCCCCGCCTCATTCCCTCCGCATCGCCTGCTAGGCTTGAACGATGTGATTCGCGCGCTGCTCGGACTTTCGTCTCCTGCGTCCCGAGCCAATGGCCGCGCTAAGGCCACCCGCCAGGCCACACGAAGGAGACCGCCCCATGACCGACAGCTCTGCCGCCGTGATCGCGCGCGAGGCCGAGGCCGCCGCCAACGAGGCAGCACGTGACGCCCGCGCCGAGGTTATTGCGCGTTCGGGCAATGCGCCCGCCGCCGACGAGGCCCCGACACGGCGCGACCGCAAGCTTGCCGAGGAAAGCAAGAACAAGGATGGCTGGCTGAAATTCGTCGCCGACATCTGGATCACCAACCTCAACTCGGTGGAGTTCGGCGTCTACAAGCACGCCCGCAACCGCGCCAAGTCGCGTCAGTTCACCAAGGACATGGACGTCTTCGGCGAGATCATCGAGAACGGCGAGCGCACCGGACTGCTGGCCTACCGCAAGGACCTCTGGAAGGACAAGCAGGGGACCGACAAGCGCCTCGTCGTGAAGCTGTTCTCGGAAAACCTCAACTGGCGCGCGACGATGGACCTGATGCTGGCGCGCTCGCTGGCCCAGACGTTCGGCGCGCGCGGATTGCCGGTCACCACCTACTCGATCAACACGACCGACGACAATTACGTCATCTATCTCGAGCGCTCGGCCAACAAGTGGCCGCTGCTGCCCGAGTATTTCTCGTTCTTCCTGATCGACGATTCCGGCAACCCGGATTTCTACGTCCTGCGTCGCGACTTCATCAATCTCGGCGGCGACTACACGCTCTACGATCAGAAGGGTGAGATCGTCGGCTATCTCGACGGCCACGTGCTGACACTCGGCGGCTACTGGACCTGCCACGTGAAGCAGGGAGTCGCCGACCGCCGCCTGATGACCGTGATGAAGATGCTGGTGTCGATGATCCTGTTCAACGGCGGATGCCGGCGGCACATGAAGCAGCTCTACCGGGACGTGAAGAGCGGCCGCCTGGAAGCGACGATCGAGCGCCAGGAGAACGACCTCTACATGAACCCCCGGCGCGTGCGCTAAGCGAAGCGACACCTGCCCCGGGGTGCAACCGGCATGAGCCTGTTCAGGCTCGTGCGCGACGTTGCGTTCACTTTGCGCCAGACCGGAAACGGGCGAAGCCGCGCAGCATGGCTCGGCGCCGCTGCCGGCCGCAGGACGGCGTGGGCATCGAACAGATTCGAGCACACCGCCGCGCGCTCGGATGACGAGCGAGCCTCGCGCATCGGCATCTCGGGCGCGAAACCTCTCGGAAAAACAATGACCTCACAAGCAGCGCCCTAATATTAGGCGCCGGATCGCCGTTTTGTGCCTAAATAATGGGCCGCAGATCGGCGGCCGTCGCTTGCCAGGAACGAAAAGTCGATTGTTATTAATGGCAATTTTCTACGAGCCATGAGTTGGCATAAAACTTGGTCATGTCGCACTCTCATGCGGCAATCCGCCATTCCAGGCGGCGATCTGCACAAAAATCAGTCTTTTCTACTTTGGGGGAACGAACGGCATGGAAAAACTTCAGGCCGGCACGGACGTCTTTTTTCTGCTGATGGGCGCCATACTCGTGTTCGCGATGCACGGCGGCTTCGCGTTTCTCGAGGTCGGCACGGTTCGCCACAAGAACCAGGTCAACGCGCTCGTGAAAATCCTGGTCGACTTCGCCGTCTCGACAGTCGCCTACTTCTTCATCGGCTACTGGCTCGCCTATGGCGTGACCTTCTTCGTCGGGGCAGCGGGCCTCTCGGGCGGAGCGGAGGGCTTCCTGCCGAACGGCTTCAGCCTCGTCAAATTCTTCTTCCTCTGCACTTTCGCGGCGGCGATCCCCGCGATCGTCTCGGGTGGCATCGCCGAGCGCGCCAACTTCGGCCCGCAGGTTGCGGCGACGGCGCTGATCGTGGGCGTCGCCTACCCGCTGATCGAGGGCACCGTCTGGAACTCGAACTTCGGCATCCAGGACACGCTATTCAAAGGCATGCTCGGCGGCGCGTTCCGCGATTTCGCCGGCTCCATCGTCGTGCATGCCTTCGGCGGATGGGTGGCGCTCGGCGCGGTATTGCGCCTTGGCGCGCGTGTCGGCCGCTACGAACGCGGCGGCATTGCCGGCATCCCGCCGTCGTCCATCCCGTGGCTCGCCATGGGCTCGTGGATGCTTTGCGTCGGCTGGTTCGGCTTCAACGTCATGAGCTCGCAGAGCGTCACCGGCATCTCCGGCCTCGTCGCCATGAACTCGCTGATGGCGATGGTGGGCGGCATCCTCTCGGCCCTCGTCGCCGGCCGCAACGATCCTGGCTTCGTCCACAACGGCGCACTTGCCGGTCTCGTCGCCGTTTGCGCCGGCTCCGACATCATGCATCCGATCGGCGCGCTTGCGACGGGCGCCGTCGCCGGCTTCCTGTTCGTGCAGATGTTCCAGGTGGCGAGCAACCGGTGGAAGATCGACGACGTGCTCGGCGTGTGGCCGCTGCACGGGCTATGCGGACTGTGGGGCGGCATCGCCGCCGGCATCTTCGGTCTCGAGGCGATGGGCGGGCTCGGCGGCGTCTCGCTCGCCTCGCAGGTTGTCGGCAGCGTTGGTGGCGCCGCATTCGGTTTGCTCGCCGGTTCGGTGATCTACACGCTCGTGGACATGGCACTCGGGCTTCGCATGAGCGACGCCGACCAGCGCCGCGGCGCCGACCTCTCCATCCACAAGATCAGCGCCAATCCGGAGGAGGACGTGCGGATGGGGCGGGTTTGAACCCGCGCCGTCATCGCGCACGTCTCGCGCCTTTCCAAAGCACAAGGCCCCGGCGGGAGAAAACGCCGGGGCCTCGTCAATGCAAGGTGGGGAAGATCAAAGGTCCTTGCAGTTGAACTTGATTTCGATCCACGGCGTGTCGAGCTTGCAGGAGCCGTCCTTCGACTTCTTCAGGAACTTGTCGAGTTTCAGGCCCTCGCCGCCGCGCGACGGACCTTCGTCCGCTGAATTCGCTTCCCCGGCCGATGCGACAGCGATACCCGCGTTGCCAGCGGCGCCCGCGGCTTGCGGCTCACTCGCCTTGGGTGCCGGAGACGTGCCGCCGGCTGCAGCATTGCCGGTCGGCGCGGCGGCCGCGGTGCCACCCGCCGCCATCGCCGTCGAGGTTGCACCGCTTGCTGTTTCCTTGCGGTCGCACCGCGCAAGATCGGCCGGCGCGCGCTTCCAGTAGTGCGTCTCCGAGAACAGCCGTATGCCGGCCCAGCCGACCACGCGCAGCTTTTCAGCACCGATCGGCTTCAGCTCGACATCGAACTTACGGCCGTGGTCGGGGCTGTAGATCCAGCCGCCGCTCCAGGTGCCGTCACCGGCAGAACGGACGTTGCCGATGATCTGCTCGCCGCAGCCATCGCGATCCTTCTCCGACTTGACCCAGACCACCCGGCCGCACAGCACGTTGCCGCATGGTGCGATCTCGACCGCACCGCGGCCCGTGTTGTCGATCCACACGCCCATCGGCTCGGACTGGGCGGCGGCGGCACCGGCGCTCGCGGCAAGCGCCACGAAAGCCGCGACGAGGGTGTTGGGGAAACGGCTGGTCGAAATCGTGGGCATTGGAACGCCTCCTCGTTGAGCAATGTCTGGAGATGATCTCGCACGGGGTACGGGGGTCCTGCTGTTCCACGAGGAACACGCGATGCGCGGATGGCCTCCGCGCGGCCTGGAAACGCCGGGCCGTTTCGGGCCGCGCGCTCCCTCGACGGACGCGAATGGGGCGGATATTCCTTGCGCCGCGCCGACTTCGCTCCGCCACCACCGCGCAGACCTCCCGAGCCGCAATCACCCAACAGAAAGAGCCCATCCGCCATGCCGACGCCGACCTCGGGTCTCTCCGCCCTCGCCTCCGGTGCCGTGCTCTCGCCGTTCACGAGGTTGCGGAGCCTGCTGGCCGACCTGCCCCCGGGCCACGCCCAGACCATCGACCTCACCCTCGGCGAGCCGCGCGAGACGATGCCGGGCTTCATCGCCGACAAGATTCGCGACGCCGAGGCGCTGTTCGCCAAATATCCGCCGATCAAGGGCAGCGACGAGCTTCGCGCCGCGATCGCCGAATGGCTGGACCGTCGGTTCGGCCTTGCCGGAGCGGCGCGGGTGGATGCGGCGCGCGAGGTGCTGCCGACCAACGGCTCGCGCGAGGGGCTCTATTACGCGGCGCTTCCGGCTGTCGGACGCAAGCAGACCGCCGACCGCCCGGCGATCCTCATCACCAATCCCTACTATCAGGCGTACATCGGCGCGGCGCTGGCGACTGGCGCCGAGCCCGTCTACCTCAACGCGACTGCCGCGACCGGCCACCTTCCCGACCTCGACGAGATCGCGGGCGACGCCACGCTGCTCGGCCGCACCGCGGCCTTCTACCTCTGCTCGCCGGCCAACCCGCAAGGTGCGGTAGCGAGCCGCGCCTACATCGAGCGGGCGCTGGCGCTGGCGCGCGAGTACGACTTCATGCTGTTCCTCGACGAATGCTATTCCGAGATCTATGCCGACGCGCCCCCGGCCGGCGGACTCGAGGTTGCATCCACCACGCCCGAGCGGTTTCGCAATCTCGTCGTATTCAATTCGCTATCGAAGCGCTCGAACCTGCCGGGCCTTCGCTCAGGTTTCTGCGCTGGCGACGCCGCTTTCCTCGAAACACTGGGCGAAATCCGCAATCTCGTCGGTCCGACCATGCCGGGGCCCATCCAGCACGCCTCGGCGGCGGCCTGGAGCGAGGAGCAGCACGTCGTTGCCAACCGCCTCGCCTATCGCGCCAAGTACGACGTCTGCGACGAGGTTCTCGGCAGCCGCTACGGCTATGCCCGGCCTGCCGGCGGTTTCTTCCTCTGGCTCGATTTGGGCCACTGGGGCGGCGGCAGTGAGGCCACGGTAACCATATGGAAACGCTGCGGTGTCAGGGTCATTCCGGGAGCGTTTCTGGCGCAGCCCGGTAGAGACGGCACCAACCCCGGCGCGGACTACGTGCGCATGGCCCTGGTGGCGAACCCGGCGACGATCAGGGAGGCGCTCCAGCGTATCGTGTCAGTTCTCGCGTAGAGTAAGTGTTGTCATGTCGTTCGAACCTTACGAGCCCTCGATCGCGCGTGTTCATGCCGTGCCGCTCGAGGAGCGACTGACGAGTGCCGCAGCGCGAGCGATCGGCGGCGGCATTCTTGTTTCGGTGGCGGCTCTTTGGCTGGCGCTGGCGGCGTGGTCGGTAAGCGACCCGAGCCTGACGCATGCGACGAGCGGTGAGCTGCGCAACTGGATGGGCCCGATCGGCGCCATCGTCTCCGACCTGCTGTTGCAGACCTTCGGCTTTGCTTCGGTGATCCTGCTGTTCGGCCCGCTGTTCTGGGGGCTCGAATTGACGTTCGCCGGGCGCGTGCATCGCTTCAAGACGAAGCTCGGATTCCTGCCCATCGCCGTCGGCGTACTTGCCGGTGCGTTTTCATCGTTGCCCGTGACGGCCGGATGGCCCCTACATCACGGCTTCGGCGGCATTCTCGGTGACGCCGTCTACAGCGCTTTGACCGGCCTCCTCGCCATGTTCAATGCCCAGCGCGCCGGGGCCGCGACCGGCCTGCTGCTGTTCGCCGGTGGCTTTGCCGCACTCTCCCATGCGCTTGGCGTCGCGTACGACGACGTGGTCGAGGCCATTCGCCGCTCGCGCAGCCGGGTCTCGCCGTTCGCCGCCGCTCATCAAGCCACGGCCGACCCGACGCCGTTCGGTCGCTTCAGCACACCCGATCTCGAGCTGCCGGATGCCCACGCGGCCTCCAGCCGCGCGCCTCAGGGAGCGATGGCGCGCGCGTTCGACGCTGCTCGCCAGACCGTCGGCCACGTGTTCGACAAGGTGGAACCGCGCCACGAGGCCGGCCTCGAAGGAGGCTTGGAAAGAGGGCACGCGCCCGACGCTGGCTACCCAGCGGTGGCCCACCAGCCCGTCGTCCACTATCCACCGCTTCCTCAACACGCTCAGGCGCCGGCCGAGCCGCAGCTTCCGTTGCACGCACCCTACGTTCCGCCGCACCCGCCGGGTCCCGGCCTGACACGCGCGCCGCTGCGCGGCCCCGCCGCAACCCTCCATGCCCCGCGCGCCGAGCCAAACCTCGGCGCAGCGCCGTCACCCGAAAGAACCTTCGACGACGATACCGACGCGGCGAGCCGCGCCATCGCCCAGCGCTTCGCGCCGAACGGTCACACCCCGGATTTGGCTTCAGGGCACGCGCCGGCGCACACCCCTGAGCGTGTCGCGGGACACACCGACGTGGCGTCGAGCGCGCGCGGCGGGTATCTGAATACCGAGGGCAACGCGGCGCAACCGGCCCCGCAAGTCCCGATTTCGCATCCACCGGCCTCGCACTCCCCCGCCCCGCAATCCCAGGCCCCGCACTCCCAGGCCCCGCGATCCCCCGCGCCGAACGCGCACGCCGCACAGCCAGCCACGCAAATGCCGGCTGGCCATTCGGTGAAGCGCAACGCGCTGTTCGGCGGCCTTACGTTCCGCCACCAGGGCGAGCCGGTTTTCCGCAAGCCGCAGCTCAACCTGCTGCGCAAGCCGGTGGCGAGCAAGGCAGGCCCGGAACTCACTCAGACGGCCCTGCGCGGCAATGCGCGCTTGCTCGAGGACGTGCTCGCGGACTTCGGCGTCAAGGGCGAGATCCGCGACATCCGGCCTGGTCCGGTGGTGACCTTGTTCGAGGTCGAGCCCGCGCGCGGCACCAAGTCGTCGCGCGTCATCGGGCTCGCCGACGACATTGCCCGCTCGATGAGTGCGAACGCGGTGCGCGTCGCCGTCGTGCCGGGACGCAACGCCATCGGCATCGAGCTGCCGAACCCGCGCCGCGAAACCGTATTGCTGCGCGAGCTGCTGGAGGCGGACGCCTTCAAGAGCACGGAGCTTGCGTTGCCTGTCGCCCTCGGCAAGGCGATCGGCGGCGAGCCGATCATCGCCGATCTCGCGCGCATGCCGCACCTTCTGGTCGCCGGCACCACCGGCTCGGGCAAATCGGTCGGCGTCAACGCCATGATCCTGTCGCTGCTCTACAAGCTGACGCCCGACGAGTGCCGCTTCATCATGATCGACCCGAAGATGCTGGAGCTCAGCGTCTACAACGGCATTCCGCACCTTCTGACGCCGGTCGTCACCGATCCGGTCAAGGCGGTCGCTGCCTTGAATTGGGCCGTCACCGAGATGGAGGAGCGCTACAAGCGCATGGCCAAGCTCTCGGTGCGCAACATCGACGTGTTCAACAATCGCGTGCGCAACGCCAAGAAGCGCGGCGAGATGCTGGCGCGCACGGTGCAGACCGGCTTCGACCGGCGCACGGGCGAGGCGATCTACGAGCAGGAGCGGCTGGAACTCGAACCCATGCCCTACATCGTGGTCGTGATCGACGAGTTCGCCGATCTGATGCTGGTCGCCGGTAAGGAAGTGGAAGCCGCCGTGCAGCGCCTGGCGCAGATGGCGCGTGCCGCCGGCATCCACATCATCATGGCGACGCAACGCCCCTCCGTCGATGTCATCACCGGTACGATCAAGGCCAACTTCCCGACTCGCATCTCCTTCAAGGTCACCTCGAAGATCGATAGCCGGACGATCCTGAACGAGCAGGGTGCCGAGCAGCTCCTCGGCCAGGGCGACATGCTCTACGCCTCCGGCACGGGGCAGCTCCTGCGTGTGCACGGCCCCTTCGTCGCCGACGAGGAGGTCGAGGCCATCGCCGCCGCGCTGCGCGAGAACGGTCCTCCCGATTACATCGCCGGCATCGCCGAGCCGCCGGCCACGACGGATGGGCGCGAGGAAGCAGAGGATGCGCGCGGCCAAAGCGAACAGGATCTCTACGACCGTGCGGTCGCCATCGTGCTGCGTGATCGCAAAGCCTCGACCAGCTACATCCAGCGCCGCCTGTCGATCGGCTATAACCGTGCCGCCGACCTGATCGAGCGTATGGAGAAGGAAGGCGTGATCGGCCCGGCGAATGCCGTCGGCCGCCGCGACATCCTGCTCGGCGCGGGCGGAGCAACGGCGGCGAGCGACGTCGACGCGGCGTGACGGGTTCGCCCCCGTCCCGCCGCTTCATCCCCAGCTCGATTTTCCCCCAACGCGCTTGCTGCTTGCCGATACAGCGTTCGCCGCTACGATCCGCCAACTTCTGGACGTAATGTTCAGGATTGTCGGGCCGAGCGCCCTGCGAATCGCAAGGGCTGGGGGATTGGAATGGGCAGTTCTATGAAAGCACGAGTCCTTGGGTTGGCCGGCTTGGCGCTTTCCGCGACGCTGGCGCACGGTGTTTTCACGGTCCCGGCCCTAGCTCAGGACGCCAAACCCGCAGGCACCGCCGGCACGGCGTGGAGCGCCGAAGTGGCGCCCAAGGGCACCACCGGCATCACCCTGGACCCAGCGCAAACCGAGATCGTGAACAAGGTCAGCGCCTATTTCTCCGGCCTCAACACACTTCAGGGCAAGTTCGTCCAGACCGGTGCTGACGGCAAGGTGATGAAGGGCAAGTTCGCCATGAAGCGGCCCGGCCGCTTCCGGTTCGATTACGCCCGCCCGAGCCTGCAGGTCATCATTTCCGATGGCCGTTTCCTCGCCATCCAGGACCTGGACCTCAAGAACGAGGATCGTGTCGAACTCGACCAAACGCCGTTCCGGCTGCTTCTGCGCAAGGAAGTCGACCTGATGCGCGACGCCCGCATCGTCGAGGTGCAGGACGCCGGTGAGACGGTGACGCTCGGTATCGAGGACAAGGACCCCAATACGCCCGGCCGCATCCGGCTGGTCTTCTTCGCCAAGCCGGAGTTCGAACTCAAGGAGTGGCTGACGAAGGACGCCCAGGGCCTGGACACTCGGGTCGAGGTGCAGGACGTCCAGAAGGATACTCCGGTCGAGGACAAGCAGTTCGAGATCAAGCCGATGGGGGCTGCGTTCATGCAGCAATGACGGCTGATTCGGGCTCCCCGGCAGGCTTCCAGAAGGAACCTGGCCGGTAAAACCGAAAAAGATGTCGTTTTTTCAATGTCATGGCGCAAGACGGCAAGCGGGTGCGCCATATCTTCGCAGTGTGGCGATCGAGACGCTGTAAAGCTTCGGGGTGGGGATAACCTGTCGATTCGCGGTAACGTTTTCGTGATCGCCTCAGATTCCCCCTGTTGAAAATCCCCATTCTGGTCTTAGGTATTGCCATACAGATGGTGTCACCCTGTACTCGGTAGTGCCCCCCCGTCTAACCGAAGACATCATCTGGGACGCCGGCTTCCCTCCCGGTGTCACGCGCGAGAGCGCCAGCAACGCCCAACCCCTCCCCCCGGGGTTGGGCGTTCACATTTCTGGCCCAGATTGGCCCCCTCCTAGAAAAAGCGATGCTCCTCGAGGGGCTTGCAACATCGGGCGTCGATAGCGAACGCCATCAGCGTGGCGGCTTCTCGGCGGTGGCGCCATCACGTCCCATCGGTTCGAGGTCCTGCACAGAAAGCGAGAGAATATAAGCGGCGAGCGAAACCCTTTCGTCGCCCGAGAGATGGTGGTTCGGCATCATCGGCGGCACCGAGGCGAGCCAGGCAACGATCCCCTCGAGCGTCTGCCCCGGCCGGTTGGCTACCGCCGCGAACCCCGGTATCGACGAGGCAGCGGTCTTCTCACCCTGTCCCGGATTGAGGTGGCAGATCGCGCACATGCGCTCCGCGAGCCGACGCCCCTTCTCGATTTCGGCCGACGCATCGGAGGGCCCGGCCACGGCGGCATGGGGTGTGCCGGCGAGTAGGGCCGCCGGGAAGAGCGCCAGTAACGGCCAATGGCGGCGGCGGATCATGGCGCGCGGGCTCCTTCCGATTGCTTACCCGGTCAAGGGTAGCAAGCGCGGGGCGAGCGCTCCACCCGCGGAGTCAAATCGGCACGAAGGCGCGGCGCACTTCATTCTCGAACGATCGCACTCCAGGCGGCTTTCACTCGGCCGCCGCTGCCGCTAGATAATGCTGCCTGCGAACCAGAAGGCTAAGGCTACTGCCATGCAACCCGCACTCGACCAGACCGCTGCATCGCGTGGCCCTGCCACCGCCAACGAGGCCGCCGCCGCCGCTGCCGGCAAGCGTTCCCTCGCCGGCCTCGACCGCTCCCGGCTCGGCGAAGCGCTGGCAAACGTCGGCGTCCCCGCCAAGCAGGTGCGCATGCGCGTCAACCAGCTCTGGAGCTGGCTCTACGTCCGTGGCGTCACGTCATTCGACGACATGACGGATGTCTCCAAGGAGCTGCGCCTCAAGCTCTCTGAGAAATTCACGCTCGACCGGCCGGAGATCGTTTCCGAGCAGGTTTCCATCGACGGCACGCGCAAGTGGCTGCTGCGGTTGCCGAAGCGGGGCCACGAAGTTCGCGCGCCCGAGATCGAGACCGTCTACATCCCAGAGAGCGACCGCGGCACGCTCTGCATCTCGAGCCAGGTTGGCTGCACGCTCAACTGCTCCTTCTGCCACACCGGCACGCAGCGCCTCGTGCGCAATCTCGAAGCCGAGGAGATCGTCGCCCAGATCCTCCTCGCCCGCGACCGCATCGGGGACTGGCCGGGCGCTACTCCGCCGGGCGACGGCCGCCTGCTTCCCGACACCGACCGCAAGATCACCAACATCGTGCTGATGGGCATGGGAGAACCGCTCTACAATTTCGACAACGTGCGCACTGCCATCGAGGTGGCGTCCGACGGCGACGGCCTCTCGGTTTCCAAGCGCCGCATCACGCTGTCGACCTCGGGCGTGGTGCCGGAAATCGGCCGTTGGGGCGAGGAGGCCGGAACGATGCTGGCGATCTCGCTCCACGCCGTCACCGACGAGCTGCGCGATGAACTCGTGCCGATCAACAAGCGCTATCCGATCGCCGACTTGATGGAAGCCTGCCGCAACTATCCCGGGCTCTCCAACGCGCGGCGCATCACCTTCGAGTACGTCATGCTGAAGGGTGTCAACGACCGCATCGCCGACGCCAAGGCACTGGTTCGACTGCTCGAAGGCATACCGGCCAAGATCAATCTCATTCCCTTCAACCCCTGGCCCGGCACCTCCTACGAATGCTCCGATTGGGAGACGATCGAGCGCTTCGCCGAAGTCGTGAACCGCGCCGGATACGCGAGCCCGGTGCGCACGCCGCGCGGACGCGACATTCTCGCGGCGTGCGGACAGCTCAAATCGGCGAGCGAGAAGCTACGCGCCTCCGAGCGTGCGGCGACCGCTTCGGCCAGCGACTGATCGGAGCCGCGCATGGTCCTCAGCACCATTGGCCGGATGATTTGGCTGCCGATCGCGTTCCTCATCTCGGCCGTCGGTGCCATGCTCGTGCTCGTGACACTGGGCCTTGAACGCTTCACCCAGGCCACAGCCGGCCAGGTGCAGGACGTGGATGTCATCGTCCGCATATTCGAGATCGTCTTGCAGGGTCAGGTGATCGCTTCGGGCCTGACGCTGCTGCCCGCCATCGCGGTGGTGATCGTGGGTGAGGTCGCGCGCATCCGCTCGGCCCTCTACTACGTGCTCGGCGGCGGGCTGGCGCTCGTCGCGATACCGCTCTTGGCACGCTACGGCATGGCCGGGGAGGGCGATACCTCGTCGCCCCTGGTCTGGCAGGTCATGGCGACAGCGGGCTTTGCCGGCGGGTTCGTCTATTGGCTGCTCGCCGGGCGGCGCGCTTGAAACCGCGGCCCATCGGCCCCGGTAGCGCCAAACCCCCAATGTCTTCCGAGCGCTGTTGAGTTGCCTGCGCGACCCGGTGTAGCGTTCTGTTGCTGGTGCGGCCGGCAGGGGTGTTCGACCAGAGCCCGAAGCCTCGGCGTCGAGGCCCCGGCATCGCGGCGGTCTCGCATCGGCTGCAAGCGAGGCCCGGGCCCGGAAAGGAACGGCAAATGGTGCGCGGATTCTTGCGTGTCGTAACAGGCTTCGTGCTCGCCGTGCTCGTCGCCGGGCTGGTGCAGGTGCTGTTCGCGAGGCCGCCCGTGGATCTCGCCGGCCTGCCGCAGGCCGAACTGCTCGAACGCCTCGAGTCGCGCGGTATCCTGACGCTCGCCATCGCCACGCACTCGGCGATCTTCTCCAGCCTCTTCGCGCTCCTTGCGATCATGGTGGCGGAATGGCTGCGGGTGCGTAGCGCGGTCTATTACGCCTTCACCGGGCTGGCCATCGGCCTCGCCGGCTTCCTTGCCCAGTTCGCCAGCGAGAACGCGGCGCAGCCGACCATCGTCAACACCTACGCGCTGATCGCATACGCGACCACCGGTCTGGTCGCCGGCCTGGCCTACTGGTTGTTCGCCGGCCGCCGCGCCGGCCGTCGGAAGAAGACCGAGCCCGAAAGCACCCAGCCGCCGACCAAGGGCAGCGAGAAGGCGCCGCAGAGCGAGCCGACAACCTCGACGACCGTGACCAAGCCATTGCAGGGAACGTCGCCGACGACATCGGTTCCGACGACCCATGGTCCGGGCTCGACCAAATCTCTGGAAGTGGCCTGAGGCGCGGGCACTCCCCTGCCAGCGCGCAACGACCGGATGGGCGATTTGCGGGCCTGCGACGTGTGCGACGCACGGTTCCTTAGCCGACCGGCGGATTGCTGCACTGCAAAATAAGTGCTAGTGTGTCTTCACCGTCGACAACGCGACTTGCCCCCGAGCATAAGACCGCCCGCCTAGAGCGAACCGGCGGCGCCGGGTGCCATTTCTTTAGGACGGGCTCATAAGGGACCGAGGACGATGCAGGCAACCGACGCTTCGATGAAGATCGCTAGGCTGTCGACCGAGGCCGCCCGTAATTACGCGAGCGCCGCCTTTGCCGCTTATGCCGATTTCACCGCCCAAGGCATGAACATGTGGGCGCAGGCGTTCGCCTCCATGCTGCCCAAGCAGGAGCCCGAGCCGCGCTCGTGGTACCGCCCTCCGGCGCCGGAGGACAAAGCGAGCCGCAGCGCCCCCGCCAACCCCTTCCTCGCCTTCGCCGCGTTCGGCTGGCCCCAGCGCCCCAACGAGATCGGTTTCGGCCCCATGGGCTCTGCGCGCGGCGCGGCAACTATGCCCGGCTCGCCCTTCCATGCCTGGCAGGCCTGGATGCGCATGTGGCCCGTGCAGGGCACCCCGGCCTGCTGGCCCATGGCGTTCATGCTGATGCAGGCGGGCTGGCCGCGCAACGTCGCTTATCCGACCGCGATGGGCAACGTGGCGATGCTCGAGGCCGTCGGTACGGCCACTGAACTCGCGAACCAGACTTATGCGAGCTACCACTCGGACGGCGGGTACGCCTCGTCGCACGTGCTCTACAAGCGGAGCTGAAGCCGCTCCGCCGATGCGGGCGCACTGTCACCAGTGTGCCATCAGTTGAGGCGTGAAGCGCGGCGCGCTGCGATCCCAATGATCGCAAGCTTTTTCCGACCTCCGGAAAAATCGATCCGCAAATCGATCAGTCCATCAAAATGAAAAGGCCAGCACCCGGGTGGGCGCTGGCCTTTGTCACATCAGTCTCGGCCGGTCAGTTCTTCTTGGCCGGAGCCGTGGCCGGGGCGGTGGTCGCCGGAGCCTTCACCGAATCGGCCGGCTTCGTCGCGGCGGCGGCCTTCTTGGCGTCCTTCGCGGCCTGAGCCTTGGTGATGTCCGGCTTCTTGCGGCAGTGCGCCTTCACCTTCGAGCCGTTCTTGCGCACCGACTCGGCGCGCCAGATGCAGTCGGTGAGCTTGCCGCAAGCGGGCTGGTCGAGCCCCTTGCACGCGGATGCCACCTTCGCGGGCTTCGCGGCGGTGGCCGGCGCGGCAGCCGTCGTCTTGGCGGCGGCCGGCGCTGCCTTGGCGGCGGGTGCCGTCGCGGGAGCGGTGGCCGGAGCTGTCGCCGGCGGGTTGGCCTTCTGCGCAAACGCCGCCGGAGCGGCGGCGAGGGAAATACCTGCAAGCGCCATAATGGCGCCCATACGGATCTTAGTGAACATGTTGTTCCTCCGTTCCTTGATCCGGGGCGCTGTATATACCTTCCGCGAGAACGGGATTATCAGCGGAAAGGGAGATGTTCTTATCTTCGGCGCGCATAGACCGCCCTTTCCAGCGCCTTGCATCGCACCTGCCGACACCCCGTCAAGTCGCCTGCACCGAACGTCCGGCACGGGCTCGAGCCTGCTTGCAGCTTCGACCGCGCTGCATATAGTGCGACGCGATTTTCATACCCCGCGCGGCCGGGACGGCCGCACCAGAACCTGAGAAGGCCAGCGCAATGTCCGCCACCAAGCCCGCCGTGAAGAAAGTCGTTCTCGCCTACTCCGGCGGCCTCGACACCTCGATCATTCTGAAGTGGCTGCAGGAGACCTACGGCTGCGAGGTCGTCACGTTCACCGCCGATCTCGGACAGGGCGAGGAGCTCGAACCCGCGCGCGCGAAAGCCGAAATGCTCGGCATCAAACCGCAGAACATCTTCATCGAGGATCTGCGCGAGGAATTCGTTGCCGAGTACGTGTTCCCGATGATCCGCGCCAACGCTCTGTACGAGGGCATCTATCTCCTCGGCACGTCGATCGCGCGCCCGCTGATCGCCAAGAAGCAGATCGAGATCGCACGCAAGACCGGCGCGGACGCCGTGTGTCACGGCGCCACCGGCAAGGGCAACGACCAAGTCCGCTTCGAGCTCGGCTATTACGCGCTCGAGCCGTCGATCAAGATCATCGCGCCGTGGCGCGAGTGGGAGTTCAAGAGCCGCGAGGACCTGATCGCCTTCGCCGAAGCCCACCAGATTCCGGTGGCCAAGGACAAGCGCGGCGAGGCGCCCTTCTCCGTCGACGCCAACCTGCTGCACTCGTCCTCCGAGGGCAAAGTGCTCGAGGACCCCAATGTCGAGCCGCCGCCGTACGTGTTCATGCGCACGATCGCGCCCGAGGATGCGCCCGACAAGCCCACCATCATCACGCTCGGCTTCGAAAAGGGCGATGCGGTTTCGCTCGACGGCAAGAAGATGAGCCCGGCGACGCTGCTCGCGGCCTTGAACGACCTCGGCCGCGACAATGGCATCGGCCGTGTCGATCTGGTCGAGAACCGCTTCGTCGGCATGAAGTCGCGCGGCGTCTACGAAACGCCCGGCGGCACCATTCTTCTCGCCGCCCACCGTGCCATCGAGAGCCTCACGCTCGACCGCGGCGCCGCGCATCTGAAGGATGATCTGATGCCGCGTTACGCTGAGCTCATCTACAATGGCTTCTGGTTCAGCCCCGAGCGCGAGATGTTGCAGGCCCTGATCGACAAGAGCCAGGAGCACGTCGAGGGCGAGGTGCGCCTCAAGCTCTACAAGGGCAACGTCATCGTCATCGGACGCAAGAGCGCCAAGTCGCTCTACTCGATGAACCTCGTGACGTTCGAGGACGACCGCGGCGCCTACGACCAGAAGGACGCCCAGGGCTTCATCCGCCTCAATGCCCTGCGCCTCAGGACGCTCGGGCAGCGCGACCGGAGCTGAGCCACCTCTGGCGGGAGACCAATCAAGCCATGCTCACCCAGCGGGAAAAAGCGGTCGTCTCATACTACCTCGCGACACGCGCGACACCGCGGAAATTCCTCTGGGATCTCTCGCCCTATCTACTGCCGCCGATTGTCTTCGGCGGTTACGGACTCTGGAAAACAGATTTCACCGCGATGGCCTTTGCCTTCGCGGTGCTTCTGTTCCTGGCGCTCTGGTATCTTGTCGTGCAAGCGCGAATGTCGGTGCCGTTCTACACCGCGCTCGCCAAATACGAGCACGCCGTGCGTGCCCTCGAGAAGCCGACCGTCCCCGATCCGTGATGATGTGCGCGGCGCATCACAGCCCGAACAGGCTGCTCAAGAGGCTCGGCGGCGGCGGCGGCGGCTTGTAGGGCGTCATGGCGGACGCGATCTCGGTGTAGAGCTTGCCCGTCCATGCCGGACCGCGTTCCAGCGTCGGCGCCGCCTTGCTCCGGAGATCAGTCGGCGCGATCACGACCGCGACGTTCTTCAAACCCACTTCGTTGGCGAGCACGAACAGCTCTTCCGCGTTCTGGTCACCGACCGCGAGACACCCCGCCGACAGATTCTTGCCGTGGATCATGATGTCGCCGCCGAGATCCTTGCGGCCATCCTGCTTCGCCATCTCGCGATCGAAGGCGTTCGGGTAGCTGACGCGCATCGACAAGTGATAGGCGCTGTTGGGGTTGAGATACGAAATGCGATAGACGCCCTCGGGCACCTGCTTGTCGCCGCGAACGAGCTTCGGTCCGGTCTTGCCGCTGGCGCCGAGCACCTTGTAGCGATGCACGAACTGCCACGTACCGGGCATCGACCTGGCGTAGACTTCGAGCGCGCGCTCATCCTTGATGGCGACGTAGGCGAGCTCCATCGGCGGCCACTGCACTTTGGCTTCCTGGAACTTCGACTGCACGCGCTTCAGCGCGACCGGCGCGATCTCCGCGAGACGGCCCTTCAACGGGTAATTCCGCTTCACCGCCTGCGCAACGGAAGCCGGCAGTGACGCGATCTTGCGCGCAGTCGCGGCGGCGAGCGCCTTGACTTCGGTGGACCACGGCGGCGGTGGCTCCTCGAGGACCTCGGCGGCTTCCCACGGCATCACCAGCGTTCCAACCTCGGGTGAAACGAACGCGAAGCGATCGTGCAGTCCCGTGACCGGTTCACGCGGGGTGCCAGCGGCGGTGAAGTACAGCGGCAAGCGGCGGGCGTCCGGTGGCGCCGGGAAATCGGCGAGCGATGGCCGCAGAGCGTCTGGCCTTCGCAAATCGACGACAGGCACCTCGAGCGGAGTCGAGCCATCGACGCCACTACGCGCGACGACGAGCGCCAGCACGGCACCCATGCTCGCCGAAAAGGCAATTGCTGCAATCGCAAAACGCCTGCGCGCGTTCATTCCCTGCCCTTCTCGAACGGAGCCAATCTGGCCCGCGCAGAGCATGACTGATTCGCGGCAAATCAAGGACCATCTCAGTCAAATTATGTTGGCTTAGCAACAAGTTCCTGCCGCGCACGTGGGCGGAAAAATGCTCCGAAGGAGTCTATGGGCGCGCCGGCGGCGCCAGAGGGCAAGCGGCTCCTTCTCCGCATCCATACTTGACTTGCAACGTCGCGCCCCCAACTTCGCCCGTGTAGACGGAACGGGAGCCCGAGAGTGATTGATTCGATCGTGACGATTTTCGCAGATCCAGCCGCCTGGGTCGCGCTCGCCACCCTGATTGCGATGGAGGTGGTTCTCGGAATCGACAACCTCATTTTCATTGCGATTTTAACCAACAAGCTCCCCGAGCATCAGCGCGAACGGGCTCGGCGCATCGGCATCGGCGGCGCGCTGATCTTGCGCCTGCTACTGCTCGGCACGATCGCAACGATCATCAAGCTCACCACGCCTGTCTTCACCATCCTCGGCCAGCCCTTCTCGTGGCGTGACATCATTCTCATCGCCGGCGGCCTGTTCCTCGTCTGGAAGGCGACGAAAGAGATCCATCACAAGGTCGATCCGACGCCGAACCACGACGTCTTCGACACCGCCCAGCCGACGCTCGGCTTTACCGCCGCCATCGGCCAGATCCTGCTGCTCGATCTCGTGTTCTCCGTCGACAGCATCATCACCGCGGTCGGCATGACCCCTCACATTCCGATCATGGTGATCGCTGTACTCGTGACAGTTGCCGTGATGCTCGTCGCCGCCACGCCGCTCGCGAACTTCGTCAACGCCAACCCGACCATCGTCATGCTGGCGCTGGCATTCCTGCTGATGATCGGCACCGTGCTGATCGCCGAGGGCTTTGGCGCACACGTGCCCAAGGGCTATGTCTACGCGGCCATGGCGTTCTCCGCCGTCGTCGAGCTGCTCAACATGCTGGCGCGAAGGCGGGCCGGCGGAAAAGGCTGAGGCAACAGCGATCAATTCATGAAACGGCGGGTACGAAAGCCCGCCGTTTCGTTTTCCGCACATGGCCAAGCGACAGCGTGGCGATGCCTACACGGGCTGATTGCAATCCATCGACGATCGATCGAAGCGGCGACAGGCTAGCGAACAACGAGTTCGGGCGTTACGACGACCAGACTGCCTCGGCCGGAGCCGGCGTCGCACCCCTCGCCAGCTCGCGATGTGGCAGATCGCAAAGGCCGCCGCCGAGATTCTGGTGGTGCCAGAGTTGCGTCGCCAGCACGCTCGCCAAGCCCATGCTGTTGAAGAAGTGCCAGGGCCGCAGCCCGCCCATGCGCGCGGTGGCGTAGAAGCGGCGCACCTTCGTAACGTCGAAATATCCCGTCTTCCGCAGCGCCTCCTCGCTCAGCAACTGCGCCACGTAGGGCGGCGCGTTGTCGATGAAGCTCTCGGCGAACGGCGCGCGGAACATCGCCTTGGGGCGCAGCGCGATCTCGTGAGGCAGCCAGCGCGCCGCCGTCTTGCGCAACAGGTATTTGTCCATACGCAGCCCGCGCAGCTTCCAGCGCGGAGCGAGGCGCGACGTCAATGCGATGACGTTCTCGTCGAGGAAGGGATAGCGGGTCTCGACACTGTTGGCCATCGCCACGCGGTCGCCCTTGTGGTTCAGCAGCAGCCCGGGCAGCATCACTTTGTAGCCGAGATAGAGCGACTGGTTCAGCGGGTGCCACCGCCGGATCCGCTCGGTGTCGAGTTCGAGATCGCCATATGCGCTGGCACCGCCGAGCCGATCGAACATCTCGCGGCTGTAGAACTTGTGCCGCGACGTGCCGACCAGATGATAGAGCTCGGTCTGCGCCTGCTTGCCGGCCGTCGTCGCGTCACGTGCCGCCAGCTCCGCGAACGAAACCACGGGCGTCACGATCTTGCGCAGCGCGCGGCTGAGCATGTGTCCGGGCAGCCGGCTGCCGAGGCCAAGCGTCTGCACGAACCGCTGCGTCTTGAACCAGACGTAACCGGCCAGCGCCTCGTCGGAACCTTCGCCCGTGAGCGCCACCTTGTAGCCGTTGTCGTGCACCGCGCGCGACAGCGCATGCAGCGCGGCGCATGCCGTGTCGATGACCGGGCAATCGGCCGCCGAGACGAGATCGGGATAGACCTGCGAGATGAGTTTGGGTCCCGCCTCGACGACATGCGGAATGGTGCCGATATGGCGTGACGCCATCATCGCCTTGCTGCTCTCGTCGAGCGACTTGTTCGGAACCTTGACGGTGAAACTTGGAATCGGGCGACCGAGCACGCTCGTCGCCTGCGCCATGACCGCCGCGGAATCGATGCCGCCCGAGAGATAGCCGACGACCGGCACGTCTGCGCGCAGCCGCACCTCGACCGCACGCCGGAACGTCGCCTCGAACTCTTCGACCAGACGCGCCTCGTCGTTCGGATCGTCCTCCTCGCCCCAATCGGGAAACTCGAGATCCCAGTAGCGCCGCTCGGCGATGCTGGCGGCCCTGCCACCCGGTTGCAGCTCGATGGTCAGCATGTGCCCGGGCAGAACCGACTGGATGCCGGCGTACATGGTCCGCCGCCGCGGCATGGCGAAGAACGTGAAGATGTTGTCGATACCGAGCGGATCGACCTCCACGGGCACCTCGCCAGACGCGATCAGCGCCTTGATCTCGGAGCCGAAGTAAAGCGTATCGCCGCGCCGCGCGACGTGCAGCGGGCAGATGCCCGTACGGTCACGCGCGAGGATCAGGCGCCGGCGCGCGATGTCGAACAGCGCGAACGCGAATTGCCCGCGCATGTGCTCGATGAAGTCGTCGCCGTGCTGCTCATAGAGATGGACGATGATCTCGGTGTCGGTATGCGTGCGGAACCGGTGGCCCTGGGCCTCGAGCCGCGCGCGCTGCTCGGGAAAATCGAACAGCTCTCCGTTGAAGATCACCGCGACGGTGCGTTCCTCGTTGAAGATCGGCTGCTGGCCGTCGGCGAGCCCGACGATGCTCAACCGGCGATGAGCGATGGCAATGCCCCGGCTTTCGAACCAGCCATTCTCGTCCGGGCCGCGGTGGCGGATGGCATCGGCCATGCGCTCGACGGTCGCCCGGTCAGGCGCCCTTTCGCCACGCAGATCGATGGCACCCGCGAATCCGCACATTTATCGCGCTCCCGTGGCTCGAGCGCCGCACCCGGGCCGCTCTGGTCTCGCCAAGTCCCGGCCTCTCGGTTTCTGCCGCCAGCCGCTCCGCCAGGGTGGCCGTTTGGCTGCACCCCTGATACTTCGTCGCGGCGGAGATGTTCGCGCCACGGACCACACGATATAAGTGCCCTGCGACCACCGAGCAACGCTGATGGACCCCGCATGACCAGAGCCAGCCTGAACAAGACCTTGCGGAAAGCCTACGTGGTGCTGGTCTTGGTTCTCATAATATCGCTCGCGGCGCGCCTTTCCGGCCATATTCCGCTGATCGCGGGCACCTCCATCGAGGCGGTCGCGCGCGACGTCTACGAGTACCTGAAGGACATGGCCCTCGTGCTGGTCACCGTGATCGCGGCCTACCTCGCGAACGTGTTCCAGAAGCGCTCGAATTTCGTCGAGTCCCTCGAGCAGGAATGGCGCGGCATCGTCCGCACCAAATCCGCCCTGTTCTCCTACTGCGAGAAGCCCTACCCCTCGACCGACGACTATATCGCCGCCTACTGCCGCATCTCCGAGACGATCGACAACATGCGCATCGTCTACAAGAACGCCGGCGAGACGGACAAGCTGATCGGCCTTTACCCCTATGCGCCGCTGCACGACATGCGCCGCGCGCTGCAATCGATCGACCCGCGTGCCCGGCCCAACACGACAGCGGACGAACGCCGGCTGGTGCAGGACGCGATCCTGCAATCGTTTTTTGCACTGCGGGAGAGTTTTCTCGAGGAGCTGGACCTGGACGAGCCGCGCCATCCGCTGCTGATCTCCGGCGGACGGCGCCTCAAGACGCCAGGCTCCGCGCGCCGTGCCAGCGCCGAGCAGGACCGCCAGCGGGCGCGGCTCGATGGCAAGATGCCGCCGCGGCCGGATGTCGATGCGCTGCTGGAGCGGCTCTACGATCAGGAGAAGGTGGCGGACGCAGCCCGCGTCGACCGCGCCACGACGCCGCCATCGGCACCCACCACGCCGCCGCGCGCCTGACGCTCGAGTGCTATCGACTTTTTTGGAAGCGCTCCGCGCATTCATTGAAGGCGTGGTTCGCAACTTGGCCACTCAGGCCCGCGCGCGGGTCGCGGGAGAGGTGTAAACCGCCGCGCTGCGCGCCGTTGGCCGTTGGCTCGCCGCAATGCGGGAGCGGTCCAGGGCCTGGAATGCGAGGTTGATGCGCCGCACGGTCACCGCCAGGTAGTCTCTCACCTCGGCCGGTAGGATCGCCGTCGCGTAGCGATCAGGGTGATAAACCTTCGCCAGCTCGTGATACGCCTTGCGAACCTCCTCCTCCGTCGCATCGGCCGTGACGCCGAGGATCTGATGCGGGTCGAACGCCTCGCCGCGCGTGCCGGTGCGGAGCTGTTGCGCGTTCGGCGCGTTGACCAGCTTGATCGCGCGAATGGTCGTCTTCGCGATAAGGCTCGCCTCGCCGCCGTACTCCTGGAACTCGAGGAAGGGCGTGGGCCCGTTCAACACCTCGTAGACGGGCCGGCTGGCGGAGATGAGGAAGCGGCCCTTCAGCACCGAACCGTCGTCCAGCGACACCTCGGCTGGCACGCCGACCTGCTGGGCCTGGGCCATATTGTCTACGCGGTTGCGCTCGAACATGTGCGGATGCCTCGCTTGCTGTGCCGGGGCGGGACACCCGCCTGGACCTCACCGCAAGGGAGCAAGAAGCGTGCAAGCGGGCGCGTGAGCCTGAATAGAGGCGGGCGGCGATCATCAGCAAAGCTGAAGACGCCGCTCCAAAGGCAGCGGCGCCCTCGACGTCTCGACATAAACCGGGACGGGCGTCAGAACCGCTTGAGCAGGCGCTCGATGTAGTCGAGTTCCTCGGGCGGCCGGGTCTGCTGGCCGAACCGGCGGCGCAGCTCCTCCAGAATTTCGCGCGCCTTCTGCCGGTCGATCTCGTCCGGCACCTTCACCGACGTGCCGAGATCGGGGCCTTGCGAGCGCTGCGGGCGCCCGAGCGGGTCGCGCGGGGAATCCCCGTTGCGGCCGTAGCGCTGGGGCATATTCTGCAGCATCTCCTGCGCCATCTGCTGGGCGCCCTGGCGCAACTGGTCCAGCGCGCGCCCCTGTTCCTCGGTGGCGCCTTCGAGATCACCCTGCTGCAGTGAGCGTTCGGCGTCGCGCATCGCCTCTCCTGCGCGATCGAGCTGGTCGGACTTGCCGAGGCCAAGCTCGTCGAGCTGCCGCTGAAGCTCGTCGAGCTGATCGCGAAGTTCCTGCTGGCGCGAGCCGAGACCGCCCTGATCCGATTGACCGCGACCACGCTGCCCCTGCTGGCCCTCGCCCTGCTCGCCCCTCTGGCCCTGCTGTCCTTGCTGCTGCTGGCCGCGCTGACCCTGGCGGCCTTGCTGCTGCCCGCGCGGTCCCCGCTGACCGCGGTTGTCGTTCTCCTTGCGCATTTCGCCGAACGTGTCGTCCATGAGCTGCTGCTGCTTGCCGATCATGTTTCCGAGCTGATCCATCTTCTGCATCATCTCGCGGCTGCGCTGGTTCTGCGCCTCCGATTGCTGTGCCGACTGCATGCGGTCGAGCAGGTCGCGCAGCTCGCTCAACATCTGCTGGGCCTGCTCGCGCGAGCCGTTCTTCGCCATCTCCTCGATGTTCTTCATCATGCGGTCGAGGTCTTGCGACGACAGCATCTGCTGGTTGGGATCCTGCCCATCGGGCATCTCGTCGGGACGCTGCTCGTTGCGCTCGGCGAGTTCGCGCATGAAATCGTTCAGCGCCTCGCGGAGCTCCTGCATGGCCTCCGCGATCTCCTTCTCGGATGCACCTTCCTCTAGGGCCTTCGACAGCTTGTCCTGCGCCTCGCGCAGCCGCCGCTCGGCCGCTGAAAGATCGCCGTCCTCGAGCCGCACGGCGATGTGCCAGAGCTGCTCGACGGCGCTGTTGCGGATCTCGCGCGAGGCGGAACGGCGCAGGCGATGGTAGACCGAGCGCAAGCCGAGATACGCCTGCACATCGTCGATGAAGCCCTCGGGCTCCAGCGTCAGCGCCCCGATGGCGGTCAACACGCGGCCGCGGTTGCGCGGATCGTCGGAGAGCTTGCGCCTTTGCTCGATGATGGCGCGGGCGATGGGGTTGGTGAAACGCCGCTGCGGCAGCTCGATGACGATCGGCTCGCTCTGCCCCACCTGCCCGGCGACGTCGGTCGCCTCCAGCGTCAACTGGACCTTGAGCCCGGCCCACGGATGGTTGCCGAGTTCGAGGTGCGAAAAGGCTTCCGCGCTCGTCGCCCCGGCGCGCGGTAGGCGCAATTGCATGACGGGCGGGCGCTCGTGCGGCGGACGCGGACCGGTGAGCGGCTCCTCGCCGAGCAGCCCCGCGGTATCGCGCGGGTCGGCCGATCCGGTCTGGCCACCGGGGGCGCGCAACTTGGCGACCTTGGCGACCGCGGATGCGACGCCGTAATCATCGGAAACCTTGTAGTTCAGCTTGAGCGAGCCACGGGCCGAGCGCTCCGGCGGGCCGGTCAAAGCGATCTGCGGCAGCTCGTCGGGCGTCACGCCGAATGTCCAGGCGGCCATATCCGCGCCCAGCGCCTGCACGCGAATGCGCGCCGAACGCTCGAGCACATAGCGCAGCTCGACGACGGGGCTGCGATCCCCCGCCGACGCGGCCGCCGAACCCGCCGAATGCTCGGCCGTTATACGCAGCGGCTTCTCGTGCCCATCTATCTGCACCTCGAGCGAGGGCTCGAGACGGCGCGCGCCACTCGAGCGCACCGTCAGCACGCTGCCCACCGGGGCCTCGATCACGCCGGTCGACGAGGGCAGCGGTCCGGCCGAGGGATCACGGGCACCGTCGGCCAGCATCACCGGCGGCTTGCCCGTGTAGACAGGCGGCGTCACCCAGGCGTCGAGCCGGGCGGCAGCGAGCAGGCGCGCGTCGGCAAAGCGGAATGCGTCGCCGAGGCCGTCCTTGAACCCGCTCCCGATCAGGGTGCCGGCCATCGCCAGCAGCAGCACCAGCAGGGCGCGGACGGCAAACGGATCGAAGCGATGCGTGCGAGGCGCCGGGTGCCCGACCTCCAGGCTCTCCATGCGCCGCGCCAGACGCTCGCGATGCGCACGCCAAATGGTAAGCGCAGCGGTATCCTTCTCGTCGACGGTCAGCGTGTCCTCGTAGGACGACGCGGGCCGATGCGGCACACCCGAAACCCTCTCGATCCGCCGCAGCGCCTCGTCACGCGAGGGTGACGGCGTGCGCGCCGCAAACACGATAGAGGCGAGCAGCGCGACCGCGAACAGGCCGAGTCCCGCCCAATGCGCAGGGTCGGACAGTGAGGACCAGACTCCGGCCAGCGAGACGAGCACGAACAGCCCCACCACTCCGGCAACGAGCCAGAGCCGCGGCCACAGGCGCTCGAACAGCATGACGAGGCTGCTCAAGTGAACCTTGCGCTCGAACGCGCGCTCCAGCTCGGCGCGGGCGGTCGATGGGGGAGGAGTGGGTTGATCCATGCCGCAAATCTAGCACGGGCCGGACGCGGCGCACCTTCAATCACATGCGCGCCGGGTGCGGATCAGGCTATCCGCGACGGTGGTGAATCAACGCCGGACACTGCTCGAAGAAAGCAAAAATAACCGTTCGTCTTCATTGGCTTAAATAGCGCGCCCGTGCCGTGCGCCTCACTCTTGAAGCCAGTCCGGGACGCGATCAAGACCGATTAAATCTTCGTAATCCGGCCGCGCCCGCACGACCGCGTAGCGATCTCCGTTGACCAGCACCTCCGGCACCAGCAGGCGCGAGTTGTAGGTCGACGACATCACTGCTCCGTAGGCGCCCGCCGTCATGACGGCCATCAGATCGCCCGCGCGAAACGGCGGCAGCACGCGCTCGAGCGCGAGATAGTCTCCCGTCTCGCACACCGGGCCGACGACATCCTGCATCACCGGCGCCAGCTCGCCGCGCGCTTCCTCGACCGGCCAGATTTCGTGATACGCCTCGTAGAGCGTCGGCCGGATGAGATCGTTCATCGCCGCATCGACGATGGTGAAGGTGCGGTCGGCGCCTTCCTTGACGAAGATCGTGCGCGCAACCAGCACGCCGGCATTGCCGACGATCATGCGGCCGGGCTCGAGGATCAGCTTGAGCCCGAGGTCGCCCAACTCATCCATGACGACACGGGCATAATCGTCCGGGTGCGGGGGCACGTCGCTCTGTCCGCGATAGGGCACACCGAGCCCGCCGCCGAGATCCAGATGGCTAATGTGGTGGCCGTCGGCGCGAAGCGTCTGCACGAGGTCGCGCATCAGGCGGAAGGCATCGCGGAACGGCTTCAGATCGGTGATCTGGCTGCCGATGTGCATGTGGATGCCGCTCGCCTCGATGCCCGGGAGCGTGCGCGCCTCGGCATAGAGCGCCGCGGCGTCGGCGAACGGGATGCCGAACTTGTTCTCGGACTTGCCCGTCGAGATCTTGGCGTGGGTCTTGGCGTCGACGTCGGGATTGACCCGGAGGGCCACGCGTGCGGTCAGCCCCATCTCACTCGCCACGGAGCTGAGCGCGAGAAGCTCGGGCTCACTCTCGACGTTGAAGCCGTAGATGCCTTCGCGCAGCGCATAGGCCATCTCGTCGCGCGTCTTGCCGACGCCCGCGAAAATGATCTTGTCGGCGGGCACCCCGGCGGCGCGCGCGCGGCGCAGCTCGCCCTCCGACACAACATCCATGCCGGCGCCGAGCCGGGCCATGGTGGCGAGCACGGCCTGATTGGAATTGGCCTTCACCGCGAAGCAGATCAGCGCGTTCTGGCCGGAGAAGGCCTCCGACAGGACCTTGTAGTGCCGTTGCAGCGTCGCGGTCGAATAGCAGTAGAAGGGCGTGCCCACTTCGGCGGCGAGGCGCGCGAGCGAGACGTTCTCGGCGTGCAGGACGCCATCGCGGTACTGGAAATGATGCATGTCGAAGGCGCCCCGGCAGGATGTGGAGCGCCTTCTAACTCATAACAGCGCGGGCGGGAAACCGTTATTCGACAGGGCCTCCCGGAGCTCGCCTCGTCACGCGGCGGTTGCCAACCGCCCCGCGATGAAACGATGCTCCTGCGTCCTGCCGCCGAAACCGTAGGCGGCCGCCGGAACTGCATCGACGAGCGCGTAGCTCTCCTCGTGCACCCCGCCGAGCAGTTGGCTCATGCCGGCGAAGACAGCGGCGATATAGGCCTCGATTTCGTCCTTGGTGTTGGTCGCCTCGGTCACCTTGATGTCCAGCCAATAGCTCGCGACGCCCGCGGCGGCGATGGACTGGCCGCCCGCGAACCAGTGTTCGGGCGCGACATAGGACACGGCGACGGCGGTCACGGCAGGGTCCTTCCCGAGATGCTCCGTCGTGAGCCGCGCGATGGCGCTTGCGATCCTGGCCGAGAGCGCAGCGTCCGGGCCGCCAGATACGATGACGTTGATGAAGGGCATGGGTGTCTCCTCGTTGCTTGCCGAGCCGGACGTTGCCCCAACCAAAAATACAAGAAAATCGAATTTTTCAGCATTTATCGTGCTACGAAACAAAACTATGAACCTGATCGACCCGGAGCTGCTCCGCACGCTCGTGACGTTCGCCGATACCGGCTCGCTGGCGCGTACCGCCCGCGTGGTCGGACGCTCACCCTCCGCCGTGACGGCACAAATGCAGCGGCTGGAGGAGGTCGTCGGCGAGCGGCTTCTGCGGCCTGAGGGACGCCGTCGGCTGCTGACGGTCGCCGGCGAGGAGTTCGTCGTTCATGCCCGCCGGGTGCTCGATGCGCACCGCGACGCCTGGGTGAGCCTCGCCGGGGCACGCGCCCAC